>DATJUF010000052.1:0-16524 GCA_035502655.1 Binataceae bacterium (SeqCode) | reverse complement strand
AGCATGCGCAATCGGCTGCTGCTCTTGGGCCGCCGCGGCTGTCGGACTGCTCTCCATCCCTCTTTATGGATGACCAATTCGCGCGCAAACGCGCTCTCCACCTCATCTCTAAATGCAGAAAATCGCTTGCCGGACCAGCTTTGACTGCCTTGCATCGCGGCAACGCCTGCTGTGTAACGATCCCCGGCATTCCACCCGGAGCCGCAGCGTATCATGCAAGTAAACGCCTCAACAACAATCAAAACTTTCGCGCAATAGCTGCCTATGCTGCTGCGAAAGTTCATAACTAAATCTGCCGAAATTGATGGACTAAGTTCCTACGGGCAATCTTGTGTGTTGTCCCAAATTCCGTCTCGATGCTTCGCCGTTTCTGGCAAACATAATATGGCAACAACACTGGGCTATACGTTTTCAATTTGAAAAATATAGCTCACAACACTAGCCGGCGCCGGATGCCCTTTTGGCGGCTTGGAACTATCTCACCGTAACGGCTTATTTAGTGAGAAAATTCATAAGACGTGAGTTCGGCAGAATGTGGGGACCCAGTTCCGGCGACTGGCCGCATCACCGGCGGAACCACGACGCTGGCCGGTTGCACGCGCCGTCTCTGAATCCTGGCGAGCGCCATTTGATTGTCTTGAGAACAAAGCACGTGCAATGCGCAGATGAAGATGATCAACGCTGCCAGCAACCTGAGTAACTGGAGCCGTTCCCTTGGTAAAATCGTGTGCTCTGTCACCGGCTCGAACCTCCGATGTGGATAGTCTTCTCCTCGGCCTAAGCCTTACTAAGGTTCGATCAGATCGCCCGAGGAATGCCGCCTCAGGTGGAATTGAAGCGAGCAGCATGCCACAGCAATCGCTTAGTTACGCTTTTGGTAGACAAATATTGCAATGATGCTCAGCTCCGGATGTCCGAGAACGGCACGCTAGCTGTAACATTTTGCAATCTGCATGGTTCCGCGGCCACGAGTCATCTCGATTTGCCGCTTTGGCTCGACCTGACCAACTCAAGCCGTTTAAACCAAAGTTTGGCGCGGCATTTATTTGTCATGTGCCAATTTAGATACCGACCAAATTTTGTCTCTACTATCCGTCAGTTCGGCAGGTAGGCCTTCTCACTAGACGAGACTGCGGGAATCAAGCCGCGATTATCTCTATTACGTCAGCCTCGCGCCTAAGAGCCAAAGCCAGCCGCAACATCGGCGACTTGCTCTCGCTAAGCTCTTAAATCCTTCGCCCGATGAGGGTCAAAGGGAGGCTAGCTGGGATCGTTGCTGAAGATACGCGCATCAGCAGAGCAACAGCCAGGCGATCAAAAGACTGCGACACGCGCTTTAGATGATTGCGCAGGCATCGCTTAGGGGTATCGTCCGGATTAGCTCCCGCCCGTTTTGGAAGGAGCAGCCATGGCCGGCCTGCTGGTTGTATGAGCCGGATAGGGACCGCCTGACGACCCAGTGATGCCGATGACGATGCTGATCGCGCCAGCCGCGATAGTCCAGGTGAGTCGGGCTTTGCGCTGTAGTTCGCGAAAACTCTCGAGTTTTGCGGGATCTTTCGGTGAAAACCAAGCTTCCTCGACCGTAAACCACGACGGCAGAAGAAACGCATACAAAGCGATCGCCACATCTCGCAAGGTGCGGTGTATTCCGATGGCATCCAGATAATAGTTCCAGCCAAGGATCATCGCGGCGAACAGCGCAACGGCAGCAACACTCGCGGCAAGCACTGCAGCTAAGTGGCCATAGGTCATTTCGTATCCGCCTAGAATGGCAACCCTAGGCTGATGTATTTCTATTTCTCGCTCAGCCATGGCGCGGATGATACTCGACCGAACATTTGCTGTCATCCCGATTGAAGAACGGCCGACACGCGAATGATCGTCCTAATTAGAAAACACTGCCCGCTTGGGAACCTAATCCGGCTCAGGCTGAATCCGGGCGTGCGCGCTTTCGATCCGGCGGGCAAATTTCCTATCGATCGGAGGCTGGGCAGTTAACTCGCGAAAACGATTCGCGAGATCGCAAACGGGCTAGCTAACGCCGGCGCGATCCCTCTTAACAGATTTATGATATGAATTTGGAAATAGGTTTGACGACAGAGCTGCGGGCAGGCGCACAACCCCGCCTGCCTCGCCAGCCCTTAAAGCTGATAGTCAGTTCTGAACGATAATTTCGTTCGGGAACAAAAAGGTTGTGCTACCATCTTCGAATTGCACCAGGTACATGTGCCGTCCTAGATTGTTGACTGTGCGCAGGATAACCGGCTCTTCCGTGAAACGGCTTATACCCTGCGTATCCCGCACCGGCCGCACCAAACGGCAATGACGCCCTACGATTGAGTCCTGATTGACTTCCATAACGTGATCCGCCTTTTCCAGCCGCCCGAGTTTATCCTAACGCCCCACACCTTCCAAATTGCTATTCATGCAAGTAACGCGCCGAACCTCTATGTCTCGTTCTGCCATCATCCTGTGTCACTTTAAGCCATGTGCGGACTTATCGGAAGCGCCTACTTTCGCGTCTTACCACAGCTTCTTTGATGGCGTGACCGTTAAGACTATGTCCAAAGACCAAAACAGTTAAGTTAGGTAGATAAAGACACATTAAATTGCCACACGCATAACATCTCAAGGTAAAGACCAGATTTCCTTATGAACACATTATACCCCATGGTCATGGGCAGGCAGGCGATGGTCTCATCCGAGCATTACCTTTCCGCCTCTGCTGGAGCACGAGTTTTCGCTCGCGGCGGCAATGCCATCGATGCTGCCGTTGCGGCTACCTTGGTCGAAGGCATCGTCAACCCGCATATGCATACGATTGGCGGCGAAGCCCCGATGCTTATTTACGCAGCAGATGCACACCGTATCGTTGCCATCAACGGCAACATGATTGCCCCCGCACGAGCGACTATCGAGCACTATCGGTCGCTCGATTTGAAGCTCGTGCCTGGCGAAGGACTGCTCGCCGCTGGCGTACCGGCAGCCTTCGACGCTCTCGTCACTGCACTGCGTGAGTTCGGTACGATGAGCCTCGCGGAAGTTGCCGAACCAGCTCTCGCATTATGCGAAGACGGTATGCCGCTCCACGCCGGCCTGACCGGTCACGGCGAGACCCCGCAGGATCTCTCAGGCCTCATCGGCATGGCCTCAATCAAGCACAATCAGAAGAAGTTCACTGAGAAATGGCCCACTTCAGCCAAGCTCTACATGCCCGGCGGGGAAGTACCATCACCCGGCGATATTCTCCGCAATCCGGCCCTGGCGCATTTCTTTCGCCGCCTGCTCGACGACGAAGCCGCGGCTCGCAATCGCGGTCGCGCCGATGCTCTCAACGCTGCCCGCGACCGCTTCTATCGTGGTGATATTGCTCAGGAAATCGTCGGATGGTCGGAAGCTAACGGCGGCTTGCTCGCGGCTGATGACCTCGCCCGCTTCACCACGCGAATCGAAGCCCCCGTGAGCATCGATTATCATGGCGTAACCGTTCACAAATGCTCCACCTGGTCGCAAGGCCCGGTCTTTCTCCAGCAATTGCGCTTGCTCGAGGGCTATGACCTGCCGGCTCTCGGCCACAATTCGGCCGCCTATATCCACCATCTGGTTGAGGCCGCAAAGCTCGCTTTCGCCGATCGCGAAGCGTATTACGGCGATCCGCAATTCACCGGCGTACCGCTCGAAGCGCTGCTGTCGCCCGAATACGCGGGCCTGCGCCGTTCGTTGATCGACCCTGCTCACGCCTCGCTCAGCCAGCGTCCCGGCGACGCCCGCGGGATGCGCCCGCTGTTGGACGGCGCCGCCGCCCCGCCACGCTCATGGGGACCGGGAACTATCCACGTCACCGCCGCTGACGGACGTGGAAACATGGCTGCTATCACCGCCAGCGGGGGATGGATTCCCAGTTCGCCCGTTATTGAAACGCTTGGCTTTCCGCTGGGATCGCGAATGCAAACCTTTTACCTTGACGAGCGCCATCCGAATTCGCTGCAACCGGGCAAGCGCCCTCGCACCACGCTGACACCTTCTCTCGTAACGCGCGCCGGCGCACCGTTTCTTTCCTTTGGCACGCCTGGTGGTGACCAGCAGGACCAATGGACATTACAATTCTTCCTTAACCTGCTCGACTTCGGGATGCCGGTGCAGGAAGCGATTGAAGCTCCGCGCTTCTCGACCGCCCATTTTCCCTCCACCTTCTATCCCCATAATGCTCAACCCGGCGTCCTGCGCCTCGAAGAGCGGATCGACGCGAGCGTCGTCGAGCGGCTGGCTGCTATGGGGCATAAGGTTGTGGTGCGGCCGCCTTGGTGCGAAGGCCATGTGCTGGCAATTCAATTCGATCCCGCCAAGCGTCTCCTGATGGGTGGGGCGGACCCGCGCGGCCAAGCCGCCGTAGTCATGCCCGCCCAGGTCATCGGCTGGTAGAACGATGTTACATTGTTTCGATTTGCTAAATTATAGAATGGCTTTATATAATGAACCTAAATGATTGGCGCCTATGTTTCACGTGAAACGTCGGCGGAAATTCTGCTTCAAGCGACGGCTCGGCGGTTTGTCGAATCGGCAAATATCGTGACAACGCCGGAAATGGTGCAACAATTTCGTTTATTTCAAAATCGAGTGGAAAGCACACGTTACACGGCAGAAGCGGAAAATATTGGCGCATTCAGCAGCTTATAAGAGTTGTAAGGGTTCGATACTTCAGGCATGGAATCTGCTGAATGAGAAACCGAACCAAGGCGCAAACCGTAGTGATTGAAGAAGACGATGTTACGCCGATAAAATTTAGGCCGACTCGAATCTGTGAATGGGTTCGTCAGCCAGGAGAATCGAAAATGCGCAAAGGACGGTTCGGAATCGCTGCGCTCGTACTTGCTGCGCCGCTTTTATTTGGAGCATGTTCGGGGAGTCAGCCCTTGAGCACGCGTGAGGAAGGTACCGGCGTCGGCGGGCTGTTAGGGGCTGGCACAGGTGCAATCGTTGGTGCCGCTGTGGGTCATCCGCTGGCGGGTGCGGCGATTGGCGGCGGCCTTGGTGCAGGAACCGGCTTCCTGGTCGGTAATGAGATGCAGAACAATCAGAACGCGAACGCGCAGACGCAGAGTCAAATCGAACAGCAGCAGCAGGAGATTGAATCGCAGCGCCGCCAAATTGAGCAGTTGCAACAGAGTCAGGGTCAGAATGAGGATACGGAATAATGCATAACCCTCGCTTGCGGGCGTGCGCGGGCGAGGCCACAAAGTCCTGCGATCAACGCGGCCAATCCTCGCTTGTCCGGCGTGCTGGCGAGGCTGCGAGCGTTCGACCCATGTCCCTGAAGCCTTTTGGCGATACGCGCCGGAGTTTGCAACCGATGTTTCACGTGAAACATCGGTTGCAGGTCTGTGGCTGGAAAGATCCTACAGTTAATCAAGGAAGAGCAACCACAGTCAGGAGAATTGCAAGGGATGTTTCACGTGAAACATCCCTTGCAATTTTTTTGGTTCTATTTTCTGCGCGATTCTGATCGTGCCGGAGGGAATTTCACCCTTTGCTATTCGTTTTGATCTCGTGTGCTGGCGGCCTCGCAGACAAGCGCTATAGGGCAATCCACAACTAAACTTTTGGCATCGGGAAAGTTGCAGCGGTTCACCCTTGACTGGGATCAGCCTTGAGCGCTCACCAGGGTTAAGCCATAAAATCAATTCAACGGCCTGACGGATCGCCGAGGCTCGCCACCAGGGGAAGGCTGTCGGCGGGAGCGCCAGCTTGCGCGGTGCTGAAATTAAAGGCGCCGCTGGCAGTTTTAGTGACTTTGAAATTATCGCCCTAAATGATTAGCAGTGACGAAGGATGGATTTGGCGTAGAGTATAGATGTTGGTGCAGCTTCCGCATTCGCGAAAAAATGCCGAGGCGAGGCGCTTACCTCAAAGCCATCTTCAGCGCCGGCGGTTCAAAGATGGCACGCTTTCATAAATCGGGAGGGGAGCCGGCTCCAGATCAGCCGATCGGGCAGCAAAGCTTGCAGGGCCGCATCCCTGAGACGCGGGCGCGATCGGCATCGCTGAAGATGATCCACTTTCTGCGGTCGGAACGGCGTACCGCCGAACAATCAGGACGACAAAAGATGTGCGACTGCCAATGGCCGTAGACTGCCTCCGAAGGTACGCGATTGCCCTTATCGACGCGGAAGCCCTCGGCCCGCAGCAGCTTCAACTTGCGCTCGACGCCGCCACCGTAATTTCCGATGGAGCCGTCGGACTTAATCACGCGGTGGCACGGAACGAAGATTGGGATGGGATTCGTAGCCATCGCATGGCCAACGGCACGCTGGCCTGAAGGCGCGCCAATCGCGGCGGCCAGCGCCTGATATGTGACGACGCTGCCTGGCGGGACCTGGCGCAGTCGAGCGAAGGCACGGCGTTGAAACGGACTGGTGACGAGGCTGTAGTCTATCGGACGATTAGCCACCGCATCGTGGTCGCCGGCCAAGGCACGCTCGATTTCGTCACGGATGCGATCGGCGGCTGCGGGGTCGTCGCGCAAGTCGAACTTCTGGCGAATCGCATGGAGAATCGCAGTGTCGCCACCGCAATCGGCGAAGCGGACGCCGAGCAGCCCGCGGTCGCTCTCGGCGACGAAGAGCGGTCCGACGCTCGACTGGATCAGGCCGATGCGCGCGGCGGGACGGGCGATGCGCTCAAGCGCACGCTGAAGGCGCGGATGGACCCTTGCCAGCAAGTGGGCGACGGCGGCGGGGTCAACTTCAGCAGCATTGTCGAGGCGCTCTTCGATTTCATTCAGGTCATCCATGATTGTCACTCCATGTAATTGGCTGGGATTACGCGAGGATCACTTTCAGTTTCTTAAGCGCCTGGTAAACGCTGGCGCGGGCACTCTCGCATGAGCATTCCAGAGCCGCTGCGATTTCGTCGTAGCCGAGACCGCCGAACTTGCGCATGATGAGAGCGGCGCGCTGTTTGCGTGGCAGGCGCTCGATAGCAGCGCGCAAATGGATTACGCCGTCATGGGAGTTGGTGTGGGCGGCAGTGGAAAACTGGTTTTCATCGGGCGCGGGGTGCTCAGCGATTACGCGCGAGCGGCGAACATGCGCTCTGGTGCGATTAAGGCAGAGATTGGCCGCTATGCGATAGAGCCAGGGGCGCAAGCCGGCCGCCGAGTCGAGCCGGGGATAGGCGCGATAGGCACGGAGCCAGGTTTCCTGAAAGAGATCGAGGGCGTCGTTGTGATCGCGGGTGCTGCGTACTAGAAAACGCATGATCTCGCCTTCGTAGCGGCGCATCGTTTCCTCGAACGGCGGCGGGATGTGGGCGAGAGCGTCCATCGGGAGGGTATAACCCCGCGAAGGCGCGTTCGTGAAGCGAGTTTATTAGCGAGCTGGCAAAAGCATGCGGATGAAAGGGGCTGATTGCGGCGCTTATTTGGGCTTGCGGGGATGGGAAGGGTGCGTCACTTCTTCCAGGTCGGGGTCGAATTTTTTCAGGTCGGCGTTGCGGAGGATTTTCTCGACTTTTTCCTCTTCGGCCTTATCCTTTGCGTCGGGAGGCTTTTTGGCAGTAGCCATAATCCAATTTTAACGTATTGGAAGATTACGAACTACTTGTAACGCGGTAAGATCAGCCGGTGTTGGATAGAACCCGCGGTGAAAAAGTGCGGATCAGCGGATCAGTTGAGCCGGCCTGTAGGCGGTGGATAATGCAGTTGATACGAGGTGACTGATAGCGCCTTGATCTAAAGTAGCCAACAAATTAGTCTGGGTAATCGCTACTGCTTCTTATTGCCTAAGAAACCTAGTTTAGGCGTTTTGGTAAATGGCAGCCATTCTTGGTATCAGCGGTCTCGCGAATTCTCTTCTTTTCAAACGCGAGCACTGGCCCGATCTCGACGAGCGTGAATACCGGATCTCACAGGGTCATGACGCGGCTGCGGCTCTGATGATCGACGGCCATATCGTCGCCGCCGCGGCTGAGGAACGCTTCAATCGGCGCAAGCATTCAGGGGCCTTTCCGCAGGCGGCGATGGACTTTTGCCTGCGTCAGGCGGGAATCAAGCTGAAGGACGTGAGCGAAATTGCGCATGCCTTCAATTATGCGCCGTACGAGGAGATCTATTCGCTCGATCCGGTGAGCGGCCAGCTTTTTGACGAGGTGTTCTCGCGAGAAGCCTTACTCGATCAGTTAGCGGAGTACGCACCGGATTTTCCCGAGGAAAACGTTCATCAGGTGAGCCATCACCTTTGTCATGCGGTAAGCGCCTGCCTGGTGTCAGGATGGGACGAATGCTTGACCGTGGTGATTGACGCGATGGGCGAGACGCAGGGCGCGTCTATCTACCGTTACCGCGGCCCCCTCGCAGCCTCGCGTTCAGATGGCCGGCCAGATTCGGCCTGCCTTTCGCGCAACGGCAGCCTGGAACGGCTAGGGCAAATCGCGGCCAATGACTCGATTGGGATTCTTTACTCATTGGTGACACTGCATCTCGGCTTCGACTTCAATTCGGACGAATACAAGATCATGGGGCTGGCGCCGTATGGCGATCCGCAGCGGTACGAGGCAAGGTTCGGCGAGATGATTGAGCTTCGTCCCGGCGGCGCGATTCGTATTCCGATACTGCGGCTTAATAGCACGCGCGACGAACGCGAAAACTATCTCAAGACTCGCGAATGGCTGGACGCCCGGCTGATTCCGCGCCGCGAGCCGGACGGCGAAATTACGCAAGACCATCGCGACGTGGCGGCATCGCTACAGGCCTGCCTGAACCGCGTCGTGCAGCATATCTGCGGGCATTATGCGGGAGTGACGGGACTGCGGCGGCTCGCGATGGCAGGCGGCGTCGCGCTGAATTGCACGGCCAATGGGCTGTTGCTGCGATCGGGATTGTTCGATGAGATTTTCGTTCAGCCGGCGGCAGGAGATGACGGCGCGGCGCTGGGTGCGGCACTTTTTCGCGCGTCGTTGCGCGGTCCGCTCGAAGGCCGGCGGATGCCAGCACCGTTGCTCGGACCCGCTTACGATGAGGCGGCAATGGCGGCGGCGATTGGCGATTTTGCCGGGCGCATAAACATGCAGCGCTTCGGCGATTTCGCCGAAGTGGCGCAGGCGGCGGCTGAGCGGATTGGGCGCGGCGAAGTGATCGGGTGGTATCGCGGGCGGATGGAATTCGGACCGCGCGCCTTGGGGAATCGAAGTATTCTCGCTGACCCAGGCCATCCGGAAATGCGTGATCGGATCAATGCGATGGTAAAGATGCGCGAGGCCTTCAGGCCGTTCGCCCCGGCGGTATCGATTGAAGAAGTGGACCGATGGTTCGAGGTGGCGGCGCGCACGCGGTTACCCTACATGATAGCGACAGTGATGGTGCGGCCTGAGCATCGCGCAGAGCTGCCAGCAATCACGCACGTTGATGGGTCGGCGCGAGTGCAGACCGTGGCGGGCGAGGACAATCCGGATTTTCATCGGCTCTTGCGCGCAGTAGGGGCCTTGACGGGGCGCGAGATGGTGCTCAACACGAGCTTCAACGTGAAAGGCCAGCCGATCGTCAATACGCCGCGTGAGGCAATCGAGACATTTCTCGGCACTGGCATCGACTGTCTGTTTCTGGGCGACATGCTGGTTACCCGTGCCTGATCCGCTCGAGGCCAGGGAAAAAGGGGTGAGATTTTGCCGCCATTGATTCATGAAATAATCGCACAACAGGCGCGTCTCACGCCGGCGCGGACTGCGGCGATTTTCCGTGGCCGTAAATTGAGCTACTCCGAATTGATGGAAGGGGCGGCACGCTTGTCGGTGCGCCTGCAGCGATGCGGCGTGGGGGCGGAATCGATAGTTGGAGTATGCCTCGAGCGATCGCTGGAGATGCTGATTGCGCTGATCGCGGTGCTGGACGCGGGCGGCGCTTACCTGCCGCTGGATCCGGCGTTCCCGGCTGAACGGGTCGCGTTCATGATCAAGGATAGCGGCGCGAGCGCGGTAGTCACGGGATCGGAGCTGGCTTCGCGATTTGCGGCCAGCGCGGTGCAGGCGATTGTGGCCGATCAGAGTCTGGAAGAGAGCAGCGAACTGAGCCTGGCCCCAAAGCCGCGGCCGTCGCCGGCCAATCTGGCCTATCTGATGTACACCTCGGGATCGACCGGTACGCCAAAAGGCGTCATGATCGAGCATCGCAATGTCACCAATTTTTTCCTCGGGATGGACAAAGTCCTCGGCGCCGAGCCAGGAGTGTGGCTCGCGGTAACGAGTATCTCATTCGATATTTCGGTGCTGGAACTGCTGTGGACACTGGCGCGCGGCTATACCGTCGTAATCCAGGGCGACGAAGAAAAGCTCGTGCCCGGCGAGAATGGAATCGCTGAGCAGATGAAGCGGCATCAAGTGACCCATTTGCAGTGCACGCCAACGATGGCCGAACTGCTGGTACGGCGCCCGGCGGTGGCAGAGTGCTTGAAAACCTTGCGCAAGTTACTAGTCGGGGGCGAAGCCCTGCCGCCTGCGCTCGCGGAGTTGCTATCGCGGACCGTTGCGGGGGATGTCCACAATATGTACGGGCCAACCGAGACCACGATTTGGTCAACATCTGCGCAAATCACACATGGCGAGGCGGTGACGATCGGCAGGCCGATCGTGAATACGCAGATCTGTATCGTGGGCGAGGACGGGTGCGAATGCCCGAGCGGCCAGGCCGGCGAGATTTATATTGGCGGGGCGGGAGTTGCGCGCGGCTATTGGAATCGAGCGGAACTAACCGCGGAACGCTTTGTTACAAGGAACATCGGCGGCGCGCCAGCGCGTATGTATCGGACGGGCGATCTCGGCCGCTATCGGGCGGACGGCGCGATCGAGTTTCTCGGACGAGCGGACCATCAGATCAAACTGCGCGGTTACCGGATCGAGCTCGGCGAGATCGAAGCGGTCTTGCGAGAGTATCCGGGCGTAGCACAGGCGGTGGTTAGCGCCTATGAGCAAAATGGCAGCGCGCAACTGGCCGCCTACGTAGTAGCGGAAGCAGACCATACGATTACCGCGGATGAGTTGCGCGCAGTGGCCAGCCGAAAGCTGCCGGATTATATGGTGCCGGCAGTGTTTATTTTTCTGCCGAAGCTGCCAGTCACTCCCAATGGCAAGATCGATCGCAAGGCGCTGCCGCTGCCCAATGCGCGTCAGCCTGAGAATGGGGGAGAGATTGCCACGCCAGCCACGCTGATCGAAAAGCAGATCGCGGCGGTGCTGAGCGAGGCTCTTGGAGTGGCAACAGTGGGACTTAGGCAGAATTTTTTCGAGATGGGCGCGACCTCGTTGATGGTGGCGGAAGCCGCGTCCGTGCTGCGTGAGGTATTAAAGCAGCCGCTCAAAATCACAGACCTGTTCGCGAATCCAACGGTAAGCGCATTGGCGTCGTTCGTCGGAAACCGCGATGCGGCAAGCGTCACGCTGGATCGGAGCCTCGAACGCGGCGCGGCACGAAAGGCGGCCCTTGCGCGCCGCCGCCGAGCCAGCGCTGTCACGAAAGACGAACGCTAAAACGAGCGCTTCGCCATTTATGCAAGACTCGCCGAGCCTTGACCAGAACAGTGTCGCTATCATCGGGATGGCGGGACGTTTTCCTGGCGCAAAGGATATTGATGAATTCTGGCGCAACCTGACTATCGGAGCCGAGTCGATAGTCAGGTTGACCGACGCGCAATTGCTGGCGGCGGGTGCCGAGCCAGCCGAGCTGCGTGATCCGGCCTATATCAAAGCCGCGGCGGTACTCGACGACATCGACCTTTTCGATGCGGCGTTTTTCGGCCTGAGCGCGAAAGATGCGGCGATCATGGACCCGCAGCATCGCTTCTTCCTTGAGTGCGCCTGGCACGCGTTCGAGCACGCCGGCTGGGCGGTAGAGCAATTCGACGGCAAGATCGGAGTGTATGCCGGATCGGGCATGAACACCTACCTGATCCACAATCTGCTCGCGAATCGCAAGCTAATCAGGGAGGCCGGGCTGTTCGCGCTAAAGCAGACGGGCAATGACAAAGACGTGCTGGCGACGCGGGTGTCGTATCAGCTTAATCTCACGGGGCCGAGCCTGGCGGTGCAGACAGCCTGCTCGACCTCGCTGGTGGCGGTCCATCTAGCGTGTCAGGCGCTGCTTAACCGCGAATGCGATATGGCGCTGGCGGGCGGGGTGACGATCGAAATTCCGCACGGGCGTGGTTACCATTACAGGGAAGGGGAGATTCTGTCGCGCGACGGGCATTGCCGGCCCTTCGATGCGGACTCAAGCGGCACTATTTTTGGGAGTGGCGCCGCGACAGTCGTGCTGCGGCGCCTGGAAGATGCGCTGCGTGATGGCGATGCGATCCACGCGGTCATTCGCGGCAGCGCAATCAATAATGACGGATCGCGCAAAGTTGGATTTCTCGCCCCGAGTGTCACAGGACAAGCGGAAGTTATCGGCGAGGCGATGGCGGCGGCGGGGGTCGAAGCTGATTCTATTTCCTACATCGAGGCACATGGCACTGGCACGAAGGTGGGCGACCCGATCGAGATTGAGGCGCTGATCCAGGCCTTTCGCGGAGGCACCAGCCGGCGTGGATTTTGCGCGGTCGGATCCCTGAAAGCCAACATCGGGCATCTCGATGCGGCGGCGGGAGTGACGGGGCTAATCAAGACGGCACTCGCATTGAAGCATCGCCAGCTTCCGCCGACGATCAACTTCAGGCAGCCGAACCCGCTGATTGATTTTGCCAATAGTCCTTTTTTTGTGGCGAGCGCCCTCAATGAGTGGCAAGCGGAAACCGGCGTGCGCTGGGCGGGCGTGACCTCGCTGGGAATCGGCGGGACCAACGCGCATGTGATACTCGAAGAGGCGCCGCCAGCAGAGGCGGCGAGTCCGGCGCGCAAGCACGAGTTGCTTACCCTTTCGGCGAAAACGCCGATGGCGCTCGACGCGATGGCGCGGAATCTCGCTGACTATCTGGAGAGAGCTGAGGCAACCCTGGACGATGTGGCCTTCACCTGCCATCTGGGACGCGCCGCCCTGCCCTATCGGCGGGCGATCGTTTGCAGCAACGGCAGCGAAGCTGCGGCGCTGATGCGCCGTGGAGATGAATCGAAGGTAATCACACGGACGTCCGAGGAACGCGAGCCGGCTGTTGCATTTTTATTTTCTGGCCAAGGCGCGCAATACCCCGGGATGGCGCGGGCACTTTACGAAACCAATGCGGAATTCAAATCGATAGTTGACTACTGCTGCGATTTTCTGGAGCCGCTGCTAGGGCTTGATCTGCGCAGCGTGATTTTCCCGGAGGCCGCCAATGCCGCCAGTGCGGCGACTACGCTGGCGCAGACGCGGCTCACTCAACCGGCGCTGTTCGTGATCGAATACGCATTGGCGCAGTTGTGGATCGGACTCGGAATCAAGCCGGCAGCGATGCTTGGGCATAGTATCGGCGAGTTCACGGCTGCATGTGCCGCAGGCGTATTTTCGCTCGACGATAGCCTGCGGATCGTAGCGGAACGCGGACGGCTGATGCAGAGTTTGCCCGGCGGCGTGATGATCGCGGTGGCGGCGGCGGAAAGCGATGTCGCCAAGATGATCGATAGCCGCTGCGCAATCGCGAGCGTCAATGCGCCAGATCAATGCGTCGTCGCGGGTCCGGCGGACGCAATCGGAACTATCGAAGCCGAGCTTGGAAGGCGCAAGCTTCACTCGCAGCGGCTCTCGGTCTCGCATGCGTTTCATTCGCCAATGATGGACGCGATCGTGAAGCCGTTCGCGGCATTCGTCGGACGGTTTCAGGCGAAGCGGCCAGCCATGCGATGGGTATCGAGCGCCACCGGAACCTGGATCGGCGAAGAAGCGGCGCGTCCGGAGTATTGGGCGCGCCAGTTGCGCGGCACCGTGCGCTTTCACGACGGCATCACGACGTTGATGAAGGCGGGTGCCACAATCTTCCTGGAGGCAGGGCCTGGGCACACATTGGCGTCATTGGCCGCGCATCATCCGGAGCAGCCAGCCGGAGTGCAAACGATTAGTACGCTCGCGGGTGCGCGGGAAGAGGTGCCAGCAGATGCCAGCTTCCTGCGTGCACTAGGAATTCTGTGGGCATCGGGAGCGCGAATCGATTGGCGCCGGTACCATCGGGGGGAACGGCGCTATCGTGTGGCGCTGCCGGGATATCCGTTTGAGCGGCGGCGCTTCTGGATCGATCCCGACCCGCCTATCGCTGCGGCCGTAACAAGTAATACGGTCAAGGCTGAAGGTCAGGCCGCGGAAGCAAAGGGACTCTATCAGCCGGTATGGAAGGAGGCGATGCTGCCTGCATCGCCTAATCACGCCGATAGCCCAAGCGGTCCATGGCTGATTTTTGCAGATGCGCAAGGGCTGGCTGGCCGTGCCGCCGCGATTCTGCGGGAGCGCGGGGAAAAGGTAGCCGTAGTACGGCCCGGCGAAGCGTTCGTGCGGCGGTCCAACGAAGAAATTGAAATCGTTCCAGCCAAGCGTGCCGACTACGATGCGCTGGCCGCGGCATTGCGGGCTGACG
Source organism: Binataceae bacterium (SeqCode) (assembly GCA_035502655.1). Taxonomy (GTDB): domain Bacteria; phylum Desulfobacterota; class Binatia; order Binatales; family Binataceae; genus DATJUF01. Next base: position 1,999 of record DATJUF010000052.1, on the reverse strand, counting down.
GCTTGATCCCGCGCCGAATCCTGCACTTATGGAGCGTGCTCGAGACGATTCCAGCGGACGGCGAACTGGATGAGCTAGACGATACGATAGCGGCGAGTTTCTGGAGCCTGCTTTTTTTCACGCAAGCGTTCGGAGCGGATATCGGGAACGGAGGCCGGCTCGCGATCGGCTCCAATCAGCTTATGGCCCCAGAAGGGGAACGGAGCAGCCGGCCGGAACGGGCGCTGCTCGCGGGGCCATGCGGGGTAATTCCCAAGGAATTACCAGAGCTGCAATGTGTGCACGCCGATTTCGTGATGCCGTCGGGAGTAACAGCTTCAAACGGGAATCGCGGCCATGCGCTGGGGGATATTGCGCTTCAACTAATCGCCGAACTCGACAGCGGTATCGGCGATTCGCCGGTGGCCTATCGGCGCGGACGGCGCTTCGTGCGGACGCATCAACCGTTGGCGCGGCAGCAGGAGCCGATCAAACTGCGCGACGGGGCGGTGAATCTGATCACCGGCGGTCTCGGCGGTATTGGCCTGGCGCTGGCTGAAGCGATCGCACAGGCATCGAAAGCTTGCATCGTGCTGCTTGGACGCAGCGGCCTGCCGCCGCGCGATGAATGGCCGCGGCTAATCGAGAGCGGCGGCAAACAGGCCGCGATTCTGCGCAAGATCGAAGCGATTGAGCATGCCGGTGCGCAAGTGATGACGGTTGCCGCCGATGTAACCGATGAGGCCGCGATGCGTGCAGCACTGGCAGCGATCCATCAGCGGTTCGGCGCGGTAACAGGCGTAATCCATGCGGCAGGGACGATCGCGGATGCGCCAGCATTGAGCAAATCGCCGGCTGCTGCCGCAGCAGTGCTCGCGCCGAAGGTGCGGGGAACGCTGGTGCTCGAGCGCGTTTTGGCGGGCGAGCCGCTCGGCTACATGATCCTGTGTTCGTCAGTCAGCTCGATTGTCGCACCGGCAGGCCAAGTAGATTACGCGGCGGCCAACGCCTTTCTCGATGCATTTGCCCAAGCACGGTCGGAAAGCATGCCGTACCCGGTTATTGCTCTGCAATTTCCCCGGTGGAGCGATGTTGGAATGGCGGCCGATAGCGAGAAAGCGGCGGAAGCGGCGCCGGAAATCGGGAACCATGCGAATAATGGCGCTGCGCGAAGTGAAATCATCGCCGAGACCACGCTGAGTCTGGCGAGCGATTGGATCGTGCGGGAGCATCGGACGCTCGACGGGACTGGGATTTTTCCCGGTACTGGATATGTAGAGATGATTCTGAAAGCCGCTCAGGAACTGATGCCGGGCGAGCGAATCACGATTCAGGATCTGCAATTCAAGCGGCCGTTAGAGGCCGCGCCGGGAGCGACGCGGCGGGTGCGGACGCGGCTCAAGCCGAACGGGACTGATTACCAATTTGCTGCATCGGCACAAACGCAAGCTGGATGGGAGGAAACTGCGTCGGCGCGGGTGCTATTGGAACGCGAACACGGGAACTCCATTTATGACCTCTCTGCGCTACGGCGGCGATGCGCCAATCGCGAAATGATTTTCAGCCATCGGCAAAATCGCGTGCAGGAAAGCTTCTTCGATTTCGGCCCGCGCTGGAAGGTTCTGGACCGTATCAGCTTCGGCAACGGCGAGGCGCTGGCGAGGGTTGAATTAGCAGCCGAATTCCTCGGCGACCTCGGCAGCTACAGGGTTCATCCGGCGCTGCTGGATATGGCGACAGGGGCCGCGCTGTTTCTGATCCCTGATTATGAAATTCTGCGTAGCGCCTATGTGCCGATGAATTATGGGCATATCCGCGTGCAGCGGGCGCTGCCGGCCAGCTTCTACAGCTACCTGCGTATGCGCGGCGGCTCGTCTGCGGATAACCCGATTGTGACGTTCGACGCCGATATTATCGACGAAGAGGGCAATAGCCTGATCGAGATCCGCGAATTCATGATGCGGCGGATTCAAGACGGTCTCAAGCTGGCAGCACAGCCGGGGCCGATAGAAGCTGCGCC
>DATJUF010000051.1:0-24175 GCA_035502655.1 Binataceae bacterium (SeqCode) | reverse complement strand
CAGCATGTAGCTTAGCCAGCTGTCTAAATCTTGGGGTCCACCTCAATCGGGCCGAATAGCCATCCCGAACTGATAAGCAGTCACAGCTTATGGAAGGGAATATCGGTATTGTGCTTGGTGCGTGATACCCTCGCCGAATGTGTTGAACATACGGTGCATCAGGCAATGAAACATTTCCTAGGTATTCGAGCTTTGATTACCTGCACAACCATCTAGCCAGGTTCGCCTTGTTGAAACGTAGGTTCGCTGAAAGTGCTAATCGGGAATCGCGCGCGGAATAGCGCAGTTACTTTTCTGTTCCGGCGTACAACACATTGTAAGGGAAAAGCGAGAAGTGTGTCCCCTATATCATCTAGCCATTTTTCTCGATCCATTCTTTGTTACGCCGGACCCTTTCGTCCTGGGAGATTAACGGACAACCAGCGCAATAGTGTCCTTTCGGCAGTTTGAAATAGAGACAGCAGGTTGCCCGGCGCTGATATATGCGAGTTACCTGCAGATGCTCCACCACATAGAATTTGGGGCGGGCGCCCACCAGGAAGCCGGGCGAATCAAAGAAGAGGCGCGCATGGTCTAAAGCTTCGAGGTGACGATCAAGCTGCCCAAGAATCGTCGAGAACTGAGCTCCCCAGGATGAAGCAATCTGACCCCACATGGCTCGCTTGGAAAAGTGCGACCATGCATAAAGCGCGTTTACTACTGGCTGAGCCTGCTCGACTAAAGTCGCCCTAAGGGCCGCGAGCAAAGGGTTGTTCGGGTCCGGCGATTCGATGCTTCGTTCTCTAGAGGTGAGGTCTAACGATCCACCATCGTAAGTATTGTTTGAGGCACTTGAGTGTTCATCGACATGCGGCTGTTCATTGATTGCTCCCCGGGCGGCGTGCAATGAGACTTTCTCGAACAGCGTATTCCTATTGAACTTTAGTGAGACGTTTTCCAGCCGGACGTCGGGGACGCATCGCTGGAGAAGAAAAGGCGCGACAGCGACACCGGCGGACCATCCGAACCGAAGCACAAAAGACCCCGCAATTATTCTGCGATCGGCGGTCTGCATCCTGGCGCCAATTCGTTCGAGAAGTTCATGAAAAGGACCTCCGAAGGCATCAGTAAAGGCTTCGCCGGGAATCCAGCCATTGTAGTCGCGCCGGCCCCATTCCACGTACCAATTGGGATGGATAGCTCTCAATCTTTCATAAGCCGATACGATCGGAGACGGCGGCGGGAATTGGTCAGGATGGTTCATTGATTGGCGACCCCAACCGTTTGCTGTTCGTGCCAGGCCCGGGACCGCTCGTCTGCAACTTGCCGGTATTTGGTTCGCCGAATTGTCAAGCTAAGGTAGTTGAGCATCAGCAAGGCTGGAAACGTGGCAGCATTGACGATCACAATCTTGGCGAAGATCGGCCAGGAGAAGGCGCCGTTCGGAAGAGCGAAAGATAGGCCGAAGATGAATGCTTTGAAGGTTATGAAAGCGCCGGCAAACGCTGTCACGGTTGCGGCCGTGCCGTCTGGCTCCTGGAATCGCCTTGCCGCTTGCATGGCTACGATTAGGGCTGCACACGCGGCGATGCCCATGCCGATTCCCCAGGCAAAGCATTCGGAAGTGCGAGGGTAATTCAAGCAGCCGAAGCCGATAAGCTGATTAATCAGCCACACCGCGCCGACCGATAGTACGGCTTCACGCGGCTTAAGCTTGAGCGCAGCAAACGCAGCCAGTGCGGCCAGCGGAATCGCACAGCTAAAAGCAAAGCTGAAGATTAGGCTGGCGGCGATGAGAATGCCTACTGCCATAATCTGCCTGGAGCTACCGCTATCCGGTAATGACGTACTGAGCCGTGCGGAAGTTGAAGCTGATACTTGCATGAATCTCTCCTGTTCTATTGCTAGAGTTCTAAGGTGCGATGCCGATCTTCATTCCCGCCTCGAAATTGATGGTTGGTGCCGGAAAGCCAAAAGCCTGGGAATAATGCCGGTTGAACAAATTCTGGATGCGAGCAAAGACTTCCTCATCAGTAATGTGGGGGACGTAGCCGCCACCGAGCTTGTAGGAAACCGTCAGATTGAAGAGCTGATAGCCACCGTGGTTCTCATAATCGTATGGCGGCTGAGTCTGAAAATCATTAAAATCGCCGACAAACTGGTAAAAGAGCGCTGTGGTAAACTGATCGTCGTCGCGAAGGAGCCCTGCCACTTGATATTGAGCCACGCCCGCACCTGAATACTTGGGGACTCTAACCGGCTGTTTGGGTGACAGGCTTGAAAAGGTCGTGTCGACATACGTGAAGTTCCCGCTCAGGGACAACCCGCGGAAAGGATGCGTCGAGGGAATCAGTTCGACACCTTGTGTGTCGTTGCGGCCGATAGCGATTGCTTCAAAACCGGAGGTGGTCGTTTTACTAGGCGCTGAGGTGATTAGGTTGTGAATTCTTCGCGTGAAATAGGTCGCGGTGAAGCTACCCCACTCGCCGAAGCGCTTTTCAATTCCTCCGTCATATTCACTAGATGTGGTAGCCGGTAGATTCGGGTTGCCGAAGCCCGGGTAATAAAGATCGTCAAAGGTCGGAGCCTCGAAACCTTCCGCGTAATTCGCCCGCAAGGTCACGCCGTATTTCCGGAACGGAATCGCGACGGCCCAGGACGGACTGATTTCTTGGCCGAATTGACTGTTGCCGTCAAAACGAAAGCCTCCGGTCGCTAGCAGATGATCTTTTAAGAAACTGCCCTGTTGCTGAACGTAGCCGGCATACTGATATTGTGTGGGGCTGAAGATACTTCTACTGACGGAAAGGTTAAGAGGAGGAGGCGGAGGCGGCAAATAGAAGATCTCTGATCCTTCTTCACGCGCCCATAAGTCCTTGAAGTCGAAACCCACCAGCGTCGGAAATCCGGGAGCCCAGGTATATACTGCTTCGCCATTAGCCCCTCTAATCTCGTTTGGAATATCAAAGGATGCGAAGTAGTTGTTTTTGAAACTTGGATATTTGTTGGTTTGAGCCTCATCACGTACGAAAGAACCGAAGGCGCGAACCAAAAGCTTCTCGGTTAGCTGGCTGTCAATCTCTCCTTTGAAGAGCATAAATTCGTCGCGTTGATTGGCATTAGGATCTTTGAAGGCACCGGGAGTCTCGTTCGAAAACTCTGGAAGGCCGACGCACGCTCTGGTGTATCGTGCGAAACCTCTCAAGGTCGTGTTGTCGGTAAGATGATAATCGAGCCGCCAAACCCCTGACAGATTGTCGTAGCTGTTGTTGATCGGCTCGTAGCCGTTCGTGAGGAAATAAGAGATGGTACTGGAATAACCAAGCTTCCCCAAAGATCCGATCGCAGTAGCGACGGTTCGGGCAGTCTCCCAATTGCCGCCGTCAGTGAGCAGGCTGAACCTCGGGGCGCCGGTGCCCTCCTCGGTCAGCACGTTAACGACGCCCCCTATTGCGGAAGAACCGTATAAGCTGCCACCGGCACCTCGGAGGACCTCGATTCGCGAGAGATTGTCAGTAGTCAAGTTGGAAAAGTCAAAATCACCTCCTGTCGTGCTATTTACTTCGACTCCATCAATCAGAGTCAGCGTCTGCGATGAACTAGCGCCGCGAATGAAGACAGAGGTGATAGTACCGGGCCCGCCACTCTGATTTACGATAAGGCCGGGAACTTCACGCAGTGCGTCGCTGACTTGTTGGATTTTTTGATCTTGAATTTGCTTGTCGTGGACGACAGTGATGGTGGTGCCGATCTCACCGACTGGCTGCGCAATCCGAGTCGCGGTTATCGCAATGTCCGGCAATCTGGTTGGACCTTTTGGTTTTGATTGAGGATGCTTTGTGCTCGATGAAGCCGGCGGCGATGGCTCGTTGCGGTTTGTTGCCGAGGAACCGGACGAAGGCTCTTGATTGGAATTGGAAGGCGCGGGAAGCGAGTTTTGCGCTTCGGCAGCAACCGACGATACCGCGAGGAAACCCAGCGAAATAATTAACCTGATAATGAAGCGCACTCGCATCAAAGACAATCCTCCACCCTCGTAGAGTTGCCTTCCGGAGCATGAATAGAATCGGCCTGGGTGAGAAGGAACCGCGAATTAGCGATTCGAAGGAAACCGCACAGCAGACAGCCGATCCACCGTCCCCACGGAAGGTAAACCGTTCAAGAAATACTCGGCCGGTCTTCTGGCTTGGGATTCAACCTTGGACCCGCCTTCCCGCTTGCGCAGTGGCTCGTGTGGGTCTTCGTCATCCCTTACAGTTGCGGGGCAGCGCCGGATTTTAACCGGCTTCCCGTTCACCGAGATGGGTGAACGTTTAAGATAAAGACAGAGTAGAGTCAAGCGACGCTATAGTTCTGTGACTACTCTACTTGTTAATGGGACATTACTAAGCCTGGTCGTTCGCGGCTTTATACGTTCTTCGCAGAGATCACCGACAACGCTCAATACTTATGGCTTTGCCGCTGCCGCACGCCTTGACACTGAATTCATCTTCTGAAAAAGTCCGAGCGGTTGTTGGTAGGTGAGGGAAGCTGGTGTGAAGCCAGCGCGGCCCCCGCCACTGTAAGCGGAACGAAAGCGGCAAGAGACCACTGCTCCTCCAACGGCGGAGCGGGAAGGTGCTGCGAGTAGGAAAATCTGCGAACCGCAGAAAAAGCCGAAAGCCAGGAAACCTGTCTATCAACAAGCGATCGGCGGTCCTCCGGGGTGCGGGGACGGTGACACTCAGAATCAGGCGGGCATCGTGGGCATCGTATAGGCTCACTTAGACTCCGGTTGATTGAGAATTACCGAATATCCCCCAAACAGTTCGATGACCGCGTTGGAGTTGCTCTTACAGGCAGCGCCGTAAATGGCTACCCGATCAACAGCAGCCGTTCGGCAGTGATGTATTGAGTACCGAGAACTCTATTTGGCAATGGACTTACTCGAAGGAGCGCCATGGGTGCAATCGATTCCGTACAGTTTGAGCAGCGCGAAACGATCGAGCATCTGGACGGTAGCATAACTGAGTACAGTTATTTCGAACCGTCCGCAGAAGCGATGGACAGGCTGGTGAAGGTTTTGTTCGAGGAGCATTGGCGTGACGTTGTGGTGGGCCCATGCATCGAGGGATCGGTTTTCGAAGTGAGGTTCACCGAGCCGCCGAAGCTCACAATGCTCGATGGTTATCTGACGGTGAACCTTGGACCGTGGCATTTCCATTTATGCATAGCAGAGCACAAAGGTAATCGTTCACCTGAATTGGCGCGTAAGCGGCAAGTTGCACGTGTGGCATTGTTCGAGACTCGCGGTCAGCGCTGTGGTGGCGGCAGGAGCTGGGGCGTTCGCATGTGGAACGGTTTCGGGGAGCAGATGACGACGGTCTTCTTGCCAAATCCGCGATTGTCGGACGAGATGAAGCCGCTGCGTGAACCTAACTGGGAACGGCTCAAACTTTGGTACGATCTTCGGTTTCGGTTTTTAGGAGAACAGCCGCCGGCCAGTATTGCTGAGGCACAGGCGGCAACTGATTTAACCCAAGCCCAAGAAGCCAGCCGTAGATAGAGACTGAGGCCAGCATTGCCCGTCCGGCTAAAGAATTGGGGTCCTGAGTTAATCACGATCGGCATATTAATTGCCGCGATCGCGGCTATCGAATTGCGGCGGGCAGCATTCCATTTGTCACCTCAGGGCCAGAAGTGGACACCGACGGATAATGAAGGTTACCCGCGCATCGTCCGGGACTCGTCAGGGGACACAATTATCATGACTTCCGCGCCTCAACGCATCGCATCTGAGACGCTTGGAAGCGACGAGCTTCTCTTTGGAGTGTGCGCAGGAAACCGGCTCGTTGGCGTGAGCCGCGTTGCACTGGATGATCGTTACAGCAACGTCGCCGAACAGGTCAAATCGCTTTCGATTCCAACGATCGAAACGGTTGAACAGACGGTTGAGTTAACGCCAGACCTTGTTTTCGTTGCCAGTTACAGTTCTGCCGAACAGGTGGAACTACTGCGCTCAACCGGTATCCCGGTCTTCCGCCTGAACGATTTTGACCATATTAGTGGCATCATCGGCAATATTCGCGCGGTCGGCTATGCAGTCGGCGAAGACCGATGTGCCGCCAATCTAACCAGCCGGATTAAAAAACGCCTCAATGAAATCGCTATCCGGACTCACCACGATTCGAATGCGCCACGCGTGATGCTTTACGATCGTTCAGGCTATACCGCCGGCGCTAACACTTTGTTCGATGAAATGCTGCACACGGTTGGCGCCCGCAACATCGCGGCCGAGCACGGCATCCAGGGCAGCACCAGAATCAGTGCAGAAGCTATCGCCCTGTGGCAGCCGGATTTTATAGTAGCGGGCGCTGCGCATGGCGAGTTCGATCAAGTGAGGCAAGCTTTGCTGTCAGATCCGGCGATAGCAAGCAGTCCTGCCGGCCGCCCTGGAAGGATTATCATAATCGACGACCGCTACCTGCTTTGTGTGTCGCAATACTTCGTGCAGGCGGTAGAAGCGATGGCGGACGCCCTGTATGGCCCGAGTGGCATTCGTACCCATGAGTAGGCCTTTAGGGGGCAGTGCCCAGGATATTAGAGAAGAACCTGAGGGATTGTTCTCTCGAACTCAGGACGCGGCTAAGTCAAATGGCTGGGCGGCGGATGAACGAAGATATGTGATCTATCTAGCGATTGTCACAGGAATCCTGATTGCCGCGATGCTGTTGAGCGTTGCAATTGGAAGTGTGCCACTGACTTTGCGTTCCGTGGTGGCAGCGATCGCCGAGGGGGTTATGCCGCGGCAATCGCGCTTGGGGGGATCGTCTCCCACTCCGGCTTTCACCATCGTATGGCTTTTGCGGATGCCGCGAACGGTGATGGCAGCACTCGTGGGCGCGGCTCTCGGCGTGGCGGGAGCGCAGATGCAAGGGCTCTTTCAGAACCCACTCGCATCGCCTGATATCATCGGGGTTAGCGCCGGAGGCGCGCTGGGTGGTGTAATCGCCCTGGCTACAGGCCTCGCGACACGCTCGCTATTCTATTTGCCGATGATGTCATTTGCGGGAGCATTGTTCGCACTCGTCGTCGTTTATGCGATAGCGACCCGGCGAGCGCGTACCGCCACGACTACTCTGCTACTGGGCGGCGTCGCGCTCAATGCACTGATCGGTGCGATTACGTCATTCCTTATCACCGTTACCTGGGTGCGTTATGAAGTATCCCAGCAGATTATCTTCTGGCTGATGGGCGGACTGGCCAATCGTACTTGGGCACATGTATGGATGGCTGTTCCTGGGATCGGCGTGGGTTTGGTGCTCGCGGTCGTTTTCGCGAGAGATCTGGACATACTGGCGGCAGGAGAGGAAGTAGCGAGTTCGCTGGGGGTCGAAGTCGAGCGTGTGAAACGTACGCTGCTGATCAACGCCGCACTGCTAACCGGCACTGCCGTGGCCTTGAGTGGCGCAATAGGGTTCGTCGGGTTAGTAGTTCCTCACGCGGTACGGCTTGTTCTTGGACCTGCGCATAGCCGTTTGTTGCCAGCCAGCGCATTGACAGGCGCGGCTTTCCTGGTGTTTGCCGACTTGCTGGCGAGGACTCTGGATCGGCCGGAGGAAGTTCAGGTCGGCATTATAACAGCTTTTTTCGGTGCACCTTTTTTCCTTTACTTGCTAATGCGCCGCAGCCGCGAGGATATTTATCTTTGACGCAATTGGACGCTAGCAAAGTGGGGGTATCGCTCCGCGGCCGGCGGGTCGTCAATAACGTGTCTCTCCGAAGCCGCGCTGGAGAACTGACGGCGATTATCGGACCAAATGGAGCAGGCAAGACTAGTCTGGTGCGTGCACTCGCAGGCCTTCAGCAAATCGATACTGGAAAAGTAACCTTTGACGGTATTGACCTGATAGCAATTCCACGCCGAAAGCTTGCGCGGCGCCTCGCCTTCGTTCCGCAAAATACACTATTGCCCTTTGCGTTCACCGTGCGCGAAGTGGTCGCGACCGGCCGCAACCCGCATCTAGGCCGGTTTCAACGCGAAGGCGCGACTGATCGTGACAAAATCGAGGAAGCGCTCGAACTTACCGACACGGTGAGTCTCGTCAATCGGCCGATTACAGAACTCTCGGGCGGTGAGCGCCAGCGAGTGATGATAGCACGCAGCCTGGCTACCGATGCGGCAGCCATCTTACTCGACGAGCCCACCGCAAGTCTCGACCCGGCTCACGCGATCGGCGTTCTCGAAATATGCCAATCGCTCTCGGCGGCCGGCCGTATAGTCATTCTTACTACGCAAGATGTGGCCATAGTAATGCGGTATGCCGATCGGGTGGTGCTAATGAAATCTGGCAGCATCGCTGGCGCAGGTAGCTGCGACGATGTTTTGACCGATTCAGCTTTGCAGCGGGTGTTTGGTGTTCGAGCCGTGCACGCACATGCGGCGTCTGGCGAACAAACCGTTCTCTTTCAGCGGAGATAGCTTTCAACAATCAGAATCACCGCATGGCATTAGACGCCTGCGGTGAAATGTAAATGATCCATAACCCCAACAACTTCCTGGCAACTGGCCTCGACGATGTTCGTCTGCGAGTTCCTTTCGCGGCATTGACCGCAACGCTCGTTTGGCTCGGAATATTGACAGCGTTTGGTTTGCTGCTGAACCGAACCTCAGCGGTTACGCAGGTTGAGCCGCCTATCGCAGTTCAACTGCTCGATCTGGGACTAGCCGGCGGAGGTGGTTCGCCATCAGAGACCTCTAAGGGGCCATCTCGGCCAACCGCTGGAACTGTTGCCCAAAAGCTCTCAACCCATTTGACTGCCCGGCTGGCGCCCTCCCGGGTAGTTCGTAAGAGGCCGCAGCACAAGTTCAAAATGGCAAAAGTTCCCGCCTCGACTCATCAAAGTTTGAAGGCATATCATGCGCCCTCTCCGAGCTTTCCGCTCACATCGGCAAGAGCCGTGCCGGCCAGGCCGAGCTCCTCGGAATCGATTAAAAGTGGCCGCGCTTTGAGCGGAACTAATGCGGGACACGGCACCGGCTCTGGGTCTGGCAATGGTAGTAGCGCCGGGGCGGGCTCGGGAGCCGGTGGAGGCTTCGGAACAGGCGGAAGCGGGCCCCGCCCGATCTATGCACCCGTTCCGACTATCCCTGACGATATGCGCGACGAAGTTATGCAAGCTACCGCGGTTGTTCGTTTTCACGTTTTGCGCGACGGCAGCGCGAACGTGACGATGGTCACCTCCACTGAGTACTCCGAACTCGACGAGTTGATACTCGCCACACTCCGACAATGGCGGTTTTCTCCCGCTGTTCGCGACGGAGTCAAGATCGATGCGGACGCGGAAGTCCGGCTGCTGGTGACCGTACAATGAGCCGCCTCAGAATATCGCTATTGCACCTCAGCTTGAAACCCGGGGAACTTGTCTCTAATTGCGCGCTCGTGGAGCGCGGGATCCGCGCTGCCGCCGCGATAGGCAGCGACTGGATACTCACTCCCGAACTTTGTGTTTCCGGTTACCAGTTCGCCGACGTCATTGGAACGGATTGGATCGGGGAGCAACCTGACGAATGGACTATGCGCGTTTGCGGGCTGGGACGATCTCTGAGGCGAGTAATCTGGTTCGCCCACGTCGATCGCCCGAGTGCCAACAAGATTTACAACGCCGCTTTTTTGATCGGCGCCGATGGCGAAATCGTCAGTTGCCATCGCAAGATCAATACGCATGCTGAACCATGGACCAGCCCGGGCGAGATCGCGCAACCTGCGGGTTGCCACGGCCTCAAAGTCGGCGTGCTCATCTGCGCTGACGCTTACACTGCAGGGATCGCTCAAACACTCAAATCGAAGGGTGCGCAGCTTCTAGTCTCACCCGCTGCATGGGCGCCTGGCCTGAATGGTCCGGAAGGGGAATGGGAACAGCGAACCCTTGAGACCGGACTGCCGCTGATCGTATGCAATCGCACAGGCAGAGAAAAAACGCTGACGTTTGAAGGCGCTGAGAGCCTCGTCATCAAGAACGGCAGGCGACTCTTGTCGTATAGCTCGCGGCGTTCCACGATGCTTACGTTCGATTGGGACATTCAGCGAATGGCACCGTTCGCCGAGGAATTCGAAACGACTTATCTTTAGAGATTTATCAGCGAAGAAATCCAGGGGGGATCATTCAGTGGTGGCGCCAGTGGAATCGGGAAATACAAATCGATACAGCAGGACTGGTGATTTTAGAAATGCAACTTGACAGGGCGATGATGAGATTGTAGACACGATTGAGAAGATTTTATTGGAGCTTCGGGTGCCCGGAAGGGCATAAAAGGGAAACCGGTTTGAAGCCGGTGCGGTCGCGCCACTGTGAGTGGGAAGCCGTCCTCATGAGCCACTGAGCGTAGAGCGCTTGGGAAGGCGGGGACGGCGAAGGGCTAAAGGCCCCTGAAACCACAAGCCAGGAGACCTACCCGAAGCAGAACGAAGTGAGTGTTTCTCCGCGCGGAACGGAGGGAGGTTTGATGCAGGCTTCATTGCCAGTTATCCACCCCTCGTGGCCCGGCGGCGCGAGGGGCTTTTAATTGGCGCCGCCTTCGAACATTACTGAGCATGATCGCATAGCGATCGTATTGCTCGGGCATGGCAGCCGCGAACCGCATGCAAATTACGAATTCGAGCGGCTCGCCGGCGAATTCCAAGGAATGCTCAGTGGGCAGGAGGTTATTCCAGCTTACGTTGAGCTCGCGCAACCGTCTCTAGCAGCCGGGCTCAGGCATGCCGCGTACCTTGCTGATCGTGTAATCGTATTACCCTGCTTTTTGTTTACGGCGGGACACATCAAGAATGACCTGCCAGTTGAACTATATAGGGCGCGTGAAGCACACCCTCGCGTTAGCTTTCTGGCGGCACAAGCGCTAGGCGTTCATGCCGGCATGGTCGAGGCAGCGATCGACCGGCTACGAGATAGCCAGCCCATGAGGCGCGAACGAACAACAATCATCATCGTGGGGCGCGGATCGAGTGATCCCGATGCCAACGGAGATTTTGCCAAATTGGCAAGGCTTATCGGAGAAGGCGCCGATCGCGGATTAGCGCTGCCGGCCTTTATTGGAATTACGCGGCCGAGCTTTGAGGAGACGTTGGAACTGGCCGCGCGGACGCGGCCGGACGAGATCGTGGTCTTGCCTTATTTTCTCTTTGCGGGCCGTTTACTAAATCAGATTGCCGATAAGCTCGCGGAATTCGCTAAACATCATTCATGGATCGGTACTCGATTAGCTGCACCGCTGGGATTGCACCAGCGATTGCTTCGCACTCTAGAGCACCGCCTGAACGAAACTGTGTCTGGGATTAGCCAGTTGCCCTGTGACAACTGCCAATATCGCGTTCCCATGGCGGCAGTAGTCAATAATGTCGGCGGTTTGAAAGCACTGCTTTGGAGCGTACGTCATATAAATACTCATAGCCAGGCTATGCCGCATCTCCACGCCCATCGTTCAATGCGCAAACATGTCCTGGTCTGCGGAAACGCGGATTGTGCGTCGCGTGGAAGCATATCGCTGATCGGAACCCTGCGCCGATTGGTGAAGCGCGCGGGCCAAGAGCGCGGCATCAGGATCACGAAGACGGGTTGCATGGGGCGCTGCGGCGAAGGCCCCACTCTCGCGGTTTATCCTGATGGCATCTGGTATCGGGCGGTTACGGTTGCTGACGCTCCCGAATTGGTTGAAGAACACTTGCTAAACGATCGCCTGGTCGGCCGTCTTATCGACGCGATCATGCAATAGAGCGGGAAGACGAAGCATGGCCTGTCACGAAATTGCAGCTTTGCGGCTGGGACTCATGAAGATCCTCGGACGAAAGGATGAAGCCGAGCGTCAGCACGAGCTGGCTGAGTTGGGCGACGCCTCGCATCAGCCTGGGCCGGTGGCCTCGTTATGCGAAGCGGATGATTTCGAAAGCATCCGGCAGTTGTACGAGCTCGCCGTATCGTCGCTCGAAGAACGAGTTTCCAGTACCGCTGCTGATGATCCGAAGCTGCCCTATCTGCGAAGTTTGGTAATCCTGACTAAAAAGGTGGAATTGGATCTAGCTAATGAGATTGGCAATTTGACGCGCCTCTATCGAGATCTCGAGCAGATGCACGATTTCGTTCACGAGATCTATCCGGTTGATGACTGAAGTATGGCACAGCAAAAAAACGCGAAACTGATCGAGTCGGAGCGCTTTGGCAAGGATACAAGGCTCCTCTCATTTAGCATGGAGACGGAACTTGGGTTTCGCGGCGGCCAATATATAATCGTCGATACGGGAATCCTTTTACCGGGTAACAAGGTCGCCAAACGCGCGTATTCAATTCTTTCTAGTGATGATATCCAGAATGGATTTCAAGTCGCGGTCAAGCGCATCGGCAATGGCCCCGGCTCCAATTTCATGCATCATCTGGAACTCGGCGATGAGCTCAAGTTCAGCGGGCCCTGGGGCAAGCTAGTCGCCGACGGTAACAGCGGAGAAACGTTTGTCTTTGCCACCGACACAGGAATTACCGCCGCGCTCGGACTACTCAACGGAAATGCGATCGCGCCACTGCGCGGCGATTCAAAGCTGATCTGGTTTGCCGAATCGGCGAACTATTTCTTACCGTTTGATTTCCTAATGGCCAGATTGGATCAGATTGGAATGCGTAACTTAGCGATGCACGAAGCGCCTGCGATCAAAGCTTCGGCGCGAGCCGCGAAGGCGATTGAGATCGTCGACATTCTTCTTGCCCGGGCACTACCGAAAGCGGCGTTTTTGGCGGGCGATGGCGCGGTAATATATCCAGTTCGTGATCATTTGCTTCGCGCAGGCCTAGCCGGTGACGACATTCGGCTGGAGTGTTTTTTTAATAATCCCGAGCGGAAAGTGCCCGCCTAGCCGAAACGGCCATGCAGTAGTGTGGAGTAGAACAAAATGTCGATACGCCTGTCCAGAATCTATACGCGCAGCGGCGACAAGGGCCTGACCGGCCTCGTCGGAGGCAAGCGGGTGCCAAAGGAAAGCGCTCGTCTTGAGGCCTACGGAACTACTGACGAATTGAATGCAGTTATTGGAATCGTGCGTACCCATTTGCCAGCCTTCAACGCCGGCCTTGGCGGCGACTATGAATGGTATGCAGAAATGCTACGCCGGGTCCAAAATGAGCTATTCGACGTCGGTAGCGAGCTGGCCAGCCCTCCTGAAGTGGCTCATCCAGAAATGCATCACATGAGCGAATCGGAAGTCGCCGAACTGGAAAGTGAAATCGAGCGCATGAATGGCGAGTTGGAGCCGCTTAAATCATTTTGTCTGCCGGGCGGCGGCGTACTCAATGCTTACCTGCATCTGGCTCGCACGGTGTGCCGCCGTGGAGAGCGTGCATGCTGGAGACTGAGCCGTGAGGAAGCGCTAAATGACCATCTCATCATTTACATGAATCGCTTGAGTGATCATATATTCGTCCAATCGCGCTGGGTCGCAAAGCGTTTGAACGAACCAGAATTTGTCTGGGACCGCGGACTGAGGATAGATCCGCGCGCGGCCAGGCAAGCGCGGCGAAAAGCCGAGGGCAAATTATAGTTGAGAAAATGTGATCATGGATTGTGGGATTCGGGCGGCTTTCTCACAGACAGCGAAAATGCCTGATTAGTGCGATAATGAGCACGCGCGGCCAAGTTCCACAGAGAAACCCGAAAGGCAGGCGGACTGGATTCACTACCGGAGCATGCAGCGCAGCAGCGGCCAAAGCCGCAGCCCGGTGCCTGGTCACCGAAACGATGCTGGCTGAAATCGAAACGACATTGCCTAATCAAGCGAACGTTACGTTTGCGCTTGCGCGCTGCGAGATCAGAGGACAGGGTGCCGTTTGCAGCGTGATCAAGGATGCAGGTGACGATCCGGATTGCACTCACGGCGCCGAACTGATTGCTGAAGTAGAGCTGAAACGGGCCCCGGGCGTAACGATTGTCGGTGGGTTGGGTGTGGCGAAGGTGACTAAGTCGGGGCTCGGATTGGAGGTAGGGGCTCCTGCGGTAAATCCAATACCCCGTCGCAACATCACGGAAATGATCGAGGCTGAACTAGCCACAAATATGTATCGTGGTGCGGTTGTTACGATCAGTGTGCCGCGCGGTGAGGAGATGGCCAAGGAGACGATCAATGCGCGCTTAGGATTGATCGGCGGCATTTCGATTCTGGGAACGACAGGCATCGTCCGCCCGTATTCGACAGCAGCTTTCAAAGCAAGCGTGATCCAGGCGATCGATGTGGCGCGGGCGCGGGGTGTAAACCAAGTAGTACTAACTACTGGAGGAAAATCGGAAAGCTACGCGATGCAGCTTCTCGGGGACCTGCCAGAGGAGGCATTCATCCAGATGGGCGATTTCGTCGGCATTGCGGTGAAGCATTGCGCGCGCCGGAAACTGGAGATCGCCACGATCGTTGGAATGATAGGGAAGTTATCCAAGATGGCCGACGGAAAAATGCAAACTCATGCAGCCGGTTCAGAGGTCAATATGACTCTGCTTGCGCGTCTCGCCGACGAGGTTGGCGCACCTGCAGCGGTCTGCGAGCAGATCCTGAGCGCCAACACGGCGCGCCATGTTCTAGAGATATGCCAAGCAACGGGAGTAACCGGATTGACAGCGATGATATGCCGGAGAGTGGCGGAACACGTAGAGCGCCATGCGGGCGGATCGTTGCAGGTCAACGCCTTCTTGATCGACTTCAATGGCACTCCGCTGGGCCACTATCCTCCTGAGGCAAGTTTAATGATTGCTAGGCAGCAGCAATGAACGACATGAGACAGATGACCTCCCTCGGAAGAAATATCGAGGACAACAGCTTCGCGATTATCGATCAGGAAGCGGGAGTGCATGGCTTCACTCCGGATCAATGGCAGGTGGTTCGCCGCGTGATTCACGCTACCGCTGATTTCGAGTTCAAAGAGCTCATGCGGTTTCATCCAGAGGCCATCGGGGCCGGCTTATTTGCCCTCCGTCACGGCTCTCCAATCATCGTGGATGTGAAGATGATTAGCGCCGGCCTGAACGAAGATCGGCTTAAGGCTTATGGCTGCGTAACGCATTGCTTCATCTCGGATGAAGACGTGATAGCGGCTGCGAAAAACGCGAATTCGACGCGTGCAATAGAGGCGATGCGCAAGGCGCATCGCCACGGATTGTTAAACGGATCGATTGTGGCGATTGGCAATGCTCCAACCGGCCTGCTCGAAATTGCACGGCTGGTCGAAAAGGAGGAGGCATCGCCATCGCTGGTAATCGGCGTTCCGGTCGGGTTCGTATCGGCGGCTGAATCCAAAGAGGCGGCCTTACGGTTACAAGCTCCCTACATCGTGGCGCGCGGCCGCAAGGGTGGAAGCCCGATTGCGGTCGCAATCATCCACGCATTGTTGCTGCTGTCGGCGATGGATCAGTCGTGATGCGAGGAGCCGCGGTAACTCTAGTTGGGATCGGCGATGACGGCTGTGCGAGCCTCTCCGCACGCTCGATCAACGCAATCGCGCGTGCTCAAGTGCTGGCGGGCGGCGAACGCCATCTTGGCTTTTTTCCGCAATTCAAGGGCGAGCGAATTGTCTTGAAAAATGGCGTGAAGCAAGCGTTAGAGCGCATCGCGCTTCTCGCTGATGAACATAATGTATGCATTCTCGCCTCAGGCGATCCGCTATTTTTCGGCGTTGGCAGCCTGGTGATCCAGATGCTCGGGACCAAGCACGTGCAAATCCTGCCGCAGCCGACTTCGATGCAATGGGCGTTCGCCAAGGCGGGCCTGAGATGGGATGACGCCACCTTTATTTCGTTGCACGGGCGCCGGTTGGCCGGACTGCTCACTCGGCTTCGGCGCGTACGCAAAGCGGGCCTTTTTACCGACGAGGAAAACACGCCGGCCCATATCGCTGAATTACTACTCGATCACGATGACACTGCTTGGCGAGTATGGCTCTGTGAAAACCTTGCTGGACCGGATGAGCGGGTGCGCGAGTTCACTGTGCCCGAACTTGCGGCTTGTGATGATATCCGTCCACTGAACGTCTTGATTCTTCAGCGGACTGGCCCGGCGTGGCGTGTTCCGCCATCGATTCCGTTCATTCATGAAGACCAGTTCGCTAAGCGGATGCCCAAGAAGGGATTGATTACCAAGCGTGAAATCCGCCTTTTGTCGCTCGCAGCGATGGAGATTCGGTCCGACAGTGTAATTTGGGATATCGGCGCGGGCTCGGGTTCCGTTGCGATCGAAGCGGCCATGCTGGCGAATGAAGGCCGGGTTTATGCGATCGAAGCCGATCCTGAGGGAGTAGCAATTTGCCGCGACAATCTGCACCAACATCGAGTCGACAATGTCGAAGTAATCGAAGGCCGCGCGCCGGAAGCTCTGGCTAACTTGGAAGCGCCGGATGCGGTGTTTGTCGGGGGCAGCAAGGGGAGCATGGAGGAGATTCTGGAGGTCGTGATTGACCGCCTTTATCCAGGTGGCCGCCTCGTCGCCAACGCCATTACGCTTGAAAATGCGAACGAGATTTATGCCACTATGCGCCGCCGCGGCCTCGACCCCGGCGTCACACTGCTGCAAGTCTCACGCGCTCAACCGCTGGCACGTTATCTACGCTACGAAGCACTCAATCCAATCCAGATTTTCGCCGCGGCAAAACCAATCGAGGGGATTGTCCGATGAGCTATGGAACCCTCTACGGAGTGGGCGTCGGCCCCGGCGCTTCCGATCTCCTGACACGGCGCGCGGTAAAGGTGCTTCGCCGCGCCGACGTGATCATCCTGCCGCGCAGCTCTCATTATGGCGTCTCAACGGCTTGGAAGATTATTCGGCCGGTCGTGCGCAAAGCCACGCATCAAGAGCATCTATTTCTGACTTTTCCGATGACTCGCGAACCAGCAAAGCATACCTCTGCATGGGAAAAGGCCTTCACCCAAATTGGAGCGCGTCTGGAACGCGGCCTGTCGGTAGCGTTCGCCAGCGAGGGTGACCCCTCGCTGTACAGCACGTTCATCTATCTGCAACGCGAGGCGGTCCAGCGATGGCCTGGCGTTCAGGTAGAGGTAGTACCGGGAGTGTCGTCGATCACCGCGGTGCCGTCAGTCACCGGAGTCACGCTTGCTGACGGCCTCGAGCGGATAGCGATTATTCCAGCCGGCTATGGGGTGGATGACCTGGTAGACATTCTAAATCGCTTCGATACGACCATCCTGATGAAAATTGGCTCTGAGATGCCCAAGGTCATTGCGGCGTTGGAAGCCACTGGCCTCACGGACAAGGCTGTGTATGTCTCGCACGCTACCATGCGGGAACAACGAATTGTACGTGACATGCGCCAACTTGAGGCTGAGCGCGGCGATTGTTTTGCGATGATCGTGGTATCCCGCAAGGAGCGCTGCGGCGTGCTCGCCGGAGATGTTCCACCGGACGCACTCCTGCGTTCAGTGACGGAATGATTAGGGAACGTAAACCATTAGCGATTTATGCCATTACCAAACATGGCATCATGATCGCTCAGCGGCTGCATCACGGCCTGCAAGATAGCGATGTCTTTATCTCTGCCAAATTGATCGAACCCGCTCGTTTGATGCCCGGCATGAGTGACGCGTTGCCGTTAAGCCTGCCAATGGGGCCGACGCTGAAGCAAACCTTTACCGCCTACGACTGCCACGTTTTTATCATTAGTGTCGGCGCGGTGGTCCGTATGATTGCACCGCTCCTGCAAGACAAAAAAATCGATCCCGCGATCGTCTGTATCGATGATGCCACGCGCTTCGCTATCTGCGTCCTCTCCGGCCATGTAGGACGCGGTAATATCTTTACCGAACGCGTGGCTGAGGTTCTCTCAGCCCAGGCCGTAGTGACAACGGCCTCGGATGCGATTGGAACATTGACGGTTGATATTCTCGGCCGCGATCTCGGTTGGCAACTCGACGATCCCAATCGTAACGTAACACGCGGATGTGCGGCAGTAGTCAATGCCGCCCCGGTCATTTTTGTTCAGGAAACCGGTGAACCGACTTGGTGGCCGCTCGATAAACCTCTGCCATCCGGTGTCAACTATACGAGCTCGCTCGATGGCGTGGATCCATCCGCCTTTGAGATATTGCTTATCGCTACCGATCGCGACCTCTGCCAAAGTCATCATTCGCATTGGGCCAATGCAGTCATTTACCGCCCCAAAAGTCTCGTTCTCGGGATCGGATGCGACCGTGGCAGCACGCCCGCGATGGTGGAACGCGGCGTACGTACGCTCTTAGAACAGAATAGATTGTCCATTAAATGTATTAAGACCGTGGCTACCATCGATAAGAAAAGTGACGAGGCGGCAATTCTCGAATTAGCGGGAAGGCTAGGCTGTCCGGTGCGATTCTATTCGGCGGCCGAATTGGACAACACTGCCGGCATCGAAAATCCTTCGGTCGTGGTCAAAAAGTTCGTCGGAACGCGAGGAGTAGCAGAACCCGCCGCACTCCGCGCATCGGGGGCAAAGGTGCTGTTGCTAACTAAACAGGCTTACACTGAGCCCGGCGCTGGCCGTTCGATGACACTCGCGGTTGCGCGTATTCCATTTTCTCCGCGCCTGGCTAAGGAATAGTCATGCCTGATCAAACTGGAATTCTTTATGTCGTTGGTATCGGACCCGGCGCCGCAGTACATACCACTCCCGCCGCGTTGAGTGCAATTCAAGACGCCGAATTGGTTGTTGGCTACACCACCTATATCAAGCTGGTGAAACCCTTTCTCGACGGTAAAGAGATCATTCGAACTGGCATGACCGAGGAAATCGCCCGCGCCCGCGCGGCGGTGGATCGCGCCCGCGCGGGTGCAAAAGTGGCATTGATCTCATCAGGTGATGCGGGTGTATACGGCATGGCGGGCCTGGTGTTCCAGGTTCTAAAGGACATCGGGTGGAAGCGTAATGAATCGCCCGAGCTGCGGCTGATTCCTGGCATAACGGCGCTTAGCTCCTGTGCTTCGTTGGTCGGTGCGCCACTGGTTCACGACTTCTGCGCTATCTCACTTTCCGATCTCTTGACGCCGTGGCCAGTAATTGTCCGCCGGATCGAGGCAGCCGCTAGCGCCGATTTTGTGATCGGGCTGTACAATCCGGCGAGCGGAAGAAGAACACGTCAAATCGTGGAGGCTCAATCGATCATTCGCCGCTATCGTATTGGCGAGACGCCCGTTGCATTGGTGAAAAGCGCTTACCGCAAATTGCAGCAAACGGTGCTCAGCGATCTCGATCACTTTCTCGACTATGAAATCGGCATGCTAACGACAGTACTGGTCGGATCGAGTAATACGTATGCGTTCGAAGGGTACATGGTCACGCCGCGCGGTTACTCGAATAAGTATACAAGAGATGGCGAAGCGTTGCCGGGCCAACGCCCGGGGTTTTCACTCAATCCAAACGCGGCTTCGCATGGGCCGGAGGAAGGATAGTGGCGAAGGTCGGACGACTCGCAGGTGCGATTCTGGTGCACAGTGGCGAAGACTACTTTCTCGTGGGAAATACTAAAGAGCCTTGTGATTTCGCGGCGGAGGGATTCGCTTCACCCGACGAAATTGATCTGCCAACGCGTCGCTATACGAAGCTCGTACAACAGCGCGTCATTAATGTTCAAGCACCTGTCCTCGTGTTCGAACTTGAAGGTGAAGCACTTGCCGCCGCGCTCAGCGAACGTCTTCTGATTGAGCGCAATGGATCGGTAAGCGAACGCCTGTGGCGATTGCTCTTTGATCCGAGTGGTGAAGACGACCCTCCCGCCAATGGAATTGTAAATGCACGATGGCTTACCGAGATACCTTCCGAGCTCTGGGCGATCGTTCGCGACACGATTTTGCGGTGCCTGTAATTCGAAATGAAAGTCTTTATTATTGGCGCGGGTCCTGGCGATCCCAAATTGCTGACTCTACGTGCAGCAGAGCTGATTTCAAAGTGCCCGGTAGTGCTCTATACTGGTTCCCTGGTGCCGCGCGAAGCTATTGCGTCGGCAAGATCTGATGCCCGCGTCATCGATTCCTCGGGGATGACGCTCGATGAGATAATCGCTGAAATAGTCCGCGCCCATGATGCCAATTATGATGTGGCGCGAGTGCATACTGGCGACCCATCCGTGTTCGGCTCGACTGCTGAGCAAATGCGGCGTCTGATTCAGCTAGGCATTCCATACGAAATCGTGCCAGGGGTCTCATCCTTTACGGCAGCCGCGGCGGTTCTTGGCCGTGAGCTTACGCTGCCCGAGCTGAGTCAGACCGTGATCTTGACCCGTGCTGAAGGCCGCACGCCGATGCCGGCCCGCGAAAAATTGGATGACCTAGCATACCATCATGCGACTCTTGCACTTTTTCTCAGCATCACTCTGCTTCGCGAAGTAGTCGA
Organism: Binataceae bacterium (SeqCode); assembly: GCA_035502655.1. Classification (GTDB taxonomy): domain Bacteria; phylum Desulfobacterota; class Binatia; order Binatales; family Binataceae; genus DATJUF01. The sequence continues at coordinate 3,820 of DATJUF010000051.1, read as the reverse complement.
ATCTTTGATACCCGAATACGGCGGCGACTGTCCAGTCGCGGTGGTTCACAAAGCTACCTGCCCAGCCCAGAAGATAGTTCTGGGAACCTTGAGCGACATTGTAGGGCGGGTACGCGAAGCCGGTATCAAAAATCAATCGATCGTGCTGGTTGGGCGCGTGCTCACTGCAAACGATTTTGCCGATTCGCGTTTGTACGCCGCAGATTTCAGCCACGGGTATCGGCGTTCGCGGATTGACCTGCGCAAGGAACCATGACTGGCGGATTTGTTTATTTGGTCGGTGCTGGGCCTGGAGACCCGCGTCTCTTGACGATGCGCGCGTTCGAGTTGTTACGTCTGCCGAAGTAATCGCTCATGACGATCTGGTTTCATCCGAAATTTTATCGCTGGCGCCGAACGATGCTGAAATCCTAAACGTGGGACATCGCGGTGGGCACGGCCTTATCATTCCCGCGCTTCATCCGCTCGTTACTGAACGCGCTCGTGCCGGGAAAAAAGTCATTCGCCTTAAATGTGGCGATCCCCTGGTGTTCGGCCGAGGTGCCGAAGAAGCCGAAGACCTCCAGAGAGCTGGCATTCCTTTTGAACGCACAGCGGGCCGATGGGGCGGGAAGCGGTTCTCGGAACTTTTACGCGCATGTCCGCCAATGCTGATATCGCAGTGATCGAAGGCGTCATGGGTTTGTACGATGGCGCTTCGCCAACAAGCGGAGAGGGCTCTACAGCCGAGATCGCGAAGTGGCTAGGCGGCCCAGTACTGTTAGTCATCGACGCTTCCGGAATGGCACGGCCGATCGGCGCGATCGGGCGTGGCTTTGCCGACTTTGATCAGGCTGTGAATATAGCTGGCGTAATCTGCAATCAGGTCGGCAGCCGCTCACATCTGCAATTACTTCGCGAAGCGCTGGCGCAACCACCGGTGCCTGGCGCGATGCCTAAAAGCGGCGCGGCCAGCTTCCCGAAGCGCCATCTGGGCTTGCGCACTGCTGATGAGAACGCCGTTCCTGAAGCTGCTTTTGCTTCGTGGGGCGAGCTGGTTCGCGATTGGTGCAACCTAGATTCAATCATCGCACTTGCCCGGCAAGCTCCTGCCTTAATGACACCGCCGGCTGAATCGCTCCCTCGACAAATTACCAGCTGCAAAATCGGCATCGCCTTCGACGAGGCTTTCCATTTCTACTATGAGGATAATCTTCGAAGACTAGGGAACGCTGGCGCAGAGCTAGTCTATTTTTCTCCCATTCACGACGAGCACCTGCCGCTAGTCGATGGTCTTTATATTCGTGGCGGCTATCCAGAGCTTCATGCGGCGGAACTTGCCGCCAATGAATTGATGCGGCAGGAGATCCAGAGTTTCGCCTCGGATGGCGGAGTAATTTACGCTGAATGTGGCGGCCTCATGTACCTGTGTTCGGCGTTGCGAGCCCTAGATGGCATTGTTTACCCGATGTGTGATGTGTTGCCTGGTCTGACAACGATGTGCGAGCGATTGCAGGCGTTAGGATACGTCGAAATCGAAACGGTACGTGATTCAATTCTCGGGCATTCCGGTCTGCAGTTTAAGGGCCATCAGTTTCGCTATTCGAACATTGAGATCGAAAAACGAGTGGTAACAATGGCTTTCTGCGTTCGTCGCCGCCGCGATCGCATGATGTTTTCGGGTTATCAACTCAACGATGTCCTAGGCTTTTACGTTCATGCTCACTGGGCTTCCAACGCGAGTGTACCTAGCGTATTGGTCGAGGCTTGTTCGAGGCGGGCACAAGGAAATTTGTTGCTGACGTGAGTAGAGTGAATCGCAATGACAGATCAGCGAAGAGGACTCCTGCTTATCAATACGGGCGATGGCAAAGGCAAGACCACAGCCGCTGTCGGCACGGCGTTTCGTGCGCTCGGCCACGGCATGCGCGTGGCGGTCGTCCAGTTCATCAAGAACAAATGGCGGACTGGCGAGCGAAAGCTCGGAGAGCAGACTGAGAATCTTATCTGGTTGACTATGGGAAACGGCTGTACGCTGCGGAGTCCGGATCGCTCAAAAGACCGCTATGCCGCGCGCGCCGCCTGGGCCAAAGCCACGGAGCTTCTCCGCAACGAAGAAGTTGACTTGTTGGTTCTAGACGAGATTCTCTACGCGATAAACCTCGGTCTCGTATCGGTGGGAGAGGTGATGTCAGCACTCAAAGTTCGCCTTCCGGATTTGCACGTAATCTTGACAGGCCGTAACGCGCCCGCAGAGCTTATCGAAATGGCCGATCTCGTCACCGAAATGCGAGCGATCAAGCATCCCTTCGAAAAAGGTGAAAAAGGCCGGATTGGCTTAGACTTTTAAGGAGTGTCATGAGCGCGCGCAGCTTGATGGTTATGGGAACGGCGTCTGATGTCGGCAAAAGCGTCGTGGTTGCAGGGCTGTGCAGGCTTTTTGCTGGTGCCGGTATTCGGGTCGCACCATTCAAATCACAGAATATGTCGAACAACGCGGCAGTTTGCGCGGCTGGTGGAGAAATTGGAAGAGCTCAGGCAGTGCAGGCGGAAGCGTGTGGCCTGGAACCGACAGTTGACATGAATCCGGTCTTGCTTAAACCGGAAAGCGAACGAGGCTGCCAGGTAGTTATTCGTGGCCAGGCCCGCTTCCGGATGACCACTCGCGATTATAGTGGATATCGGCAACAAGCATGGCCTGAGATAGTCCGGAGTTATAAGCGACTGGCCGAGCAATTCGAATTGATCGTAATCGAAGGGGCAGGCGGTGCGGCTGAGGTCAACCTCCGCCACCGGGACATGGTGAACTGGTCCGTAGCCGAGCTCGCCGGAGCTCCCGTGTTAATCGTCGCGGACATAGATAAAGGAGGGGTGCTGGCATCGTTAGTCGGAACGTTGCTCTGTTATCTCCGGCAGAACGACGACAGGTTCAGGGACTCATTATTAACAAGTTTCGCGGCGATCCGCGTCTGTTAGAGAGCGGGTTAGAAATCATCGAGCAACACACCGGCGTCCCCATCCTCGGAGTTTTGCCACACATGGGTAATCTGGATATCCCGGAAGAGGACGGTGCTGGACTAAAGTTAGGCACAAAATCGCAAATGGATAGGCAGGTTTCGATAGGGGTACTGGTCTTCCCGCGAATCTCAAACTACACGGATTTCGAACCGTTCCTGCATGAGCCAGACGTTTCGCTTCAGTACGTCGAACATCCCGACCCGGCTGCTACATTTGATGTTATCTGCTTTCCTGGTACCAAAAGTACCATTGCTGACCTTGCCTGGCTGCGTGCCAAGGGCTGGGACAAATTCATTGCTGCGCACTACGCGGCCGGCGGGTTCGTGGTTGGAATTTGTGGCGGATACCAGATGATGGGCCGCAGAATCGAAGACCCGGAGTATATTGAAAGTGACGTCAGAAGTGTCGACGGCCTTGGGCTGCTGGATCTCAAAACGGTCTTCGAAAAAGAGAAGATTACGTCTCGAGTGGACGGAATCCATGTTGCGTCGGGTTTGGCGATATCAGGATATGAGATTCACTGTGGACGTATCACAAGTCTCAGCAGCAATAGGCCATTTAGAATTCGTAAACAAGGCGGAATATCGCCCGAAGAATTCGAAGGGGCATTCTATGCCGGCGAGCTGGTCCACCATCCATGTCTCGGTCATACTGAAGTGCCGCTGGGCCTGGGGGCACTTCATTCGGCACGAATCATCATGTGGGTTGCAAGCGCGATTGCATTGGTTCTTATGCTTACAGTGAGAGCAACCATGTTTACACGGTGAAGTGAAGAGCATGCGGCCGATATATCCGGCTCATCGGCTTACAGCCGATCGCACGC
>DATJUF010000050.1:0-3969 GCA_035502655.1 Binataceae bacterium (SeqCode) | reverse complement strand
TGGAGGATTGGAGCTTCGGTAGATCGACATGCGCGGCGGACTCAATTGTGACGGCAGTTGCGACCATAAAGATGATGAGCAGGACGAGGAAGATATCGGTGAGCGGCGTTATGTTGATTGACGCGAATATTCCGCCCTGATCATTTCCGGTTTGAATCGCCATCGCTGATTACCTGAGCGGCCGGTGCGCGGTCAGCCTCCAGTCGTGCTGGGAGGTGGTATGGGACCGCTGACGCGGCGCGCTGCGATCGCGATCTGGCTAGCGCCGGCAGCTTTGGCAGTGTCGAGGATTCTGACCATATCGCCGAGAATCACCGTGCGATCGCCTTGGAAAATCACGATTTTTTGATCAACGCGGCTGAGTGCGTCATGCAACTCCGGCTCAAGATCGACTTCGGGGACATCCTTGGAGTTGACGAAAATCTCGTGATTGGCGGTGTAAGTGACGATGACACCTTTGTTTTCCGGACTGGTGTTGGTGGCCTCGGGCAGATTGACGTGGGTGGCTGATTCAACCGCAACGGAAGCCGTCACCATAAAAATGATCAGCAGAACCAGGAAGATATCGGTGAGCGGGGTGATATTGATTTCCCAGAACAGTCCGCCACTGCCCGAGGGTGCATTAAAGGCCATTGGCAACCTTGCCCTGAAGCGCAGCGTCGATCAGGCGGGCCGCGCAGATATGAATCGTAGCGTTGATGCGTTCGATCTTTTGCGAGAAGTAGTTGTAGAAGATGACCGCGATGATAGCGACGGCGAGGCCGAGGGCAGTAGAAATAAGAGCCTCGGAGATGCCTGCGGCAACGACTGAGAAGCCCCCGGTGCCCATAATGGCCATCGATTGGAAGGCGACGAGAATACCGACCACAGTGCCGAACAGGCCGATGAAGGGCGCTGACGCCCCTGAAGTCGCCAGCACCCAGATGGGCCCGCGCAGCCGTACCAATTCGGCGAAGCGGCGCTCCTCGTCGACTTCCTCGAGGCGGGAACGGTCGGCCGATTCGGCTTCGGCGATCAACTCCTGGAAGATGCGCTCGCCGGGGCCTGGACGGGTGCGGACGTGGTCGAGCGCTTCTTTGAATTTGCCTAGCCGAAGTGGGCCAATCGCGGCGTCGGCGGCCCGCGCGGTGCGGCGGCTAATGCCCCAGAGGGTCCAGATGCGCTCAATAATGATGGTTACGCAAATAACCGAAATAAGCAGCAGAGGGCCGGTAGCATACCAACCCTGCTCGATCATCGCGATAATGCTGAACTGATTCTGCATTCAAACCGTACCTGACGAAGCTAGAATTCGTGGACACGCCCGATCCAAGTGGCTCAAATGGTCTCAAAAAGGCGGTGCTGTCAAGCTATATTCTGCATGAATGGGCTTCGTTGCGGCAATTAAGAAAGCAAGGGATGAGGATGTGCTGATAATCGGAGCGGTGGGCCATCTCGCGTGGTGCATCGATGGCGGGAACGCGCCGGCTTGAGATTCTATACAGGGCAGATGCTCGCAAGCTCGGACCGGCAGGGTTTCACAGGTTTGGCCTGAGGAGTTTCAGGCCGAATGCTCACCCGCGCGCACGCCCTCGCCAACGAAGACTATGTCACCGTTACGGCCTCACAAGTGACGCCAATCCGTCAGGTTGATGGCAGACCGTGGCACGGAAAATGTGCGTGGGACAGTTGTGGATGCAGGCCTTGATGGCGGCCTCTTGCACGGGTGGTGCGCAGGCGCCGGCGGCCCGCTTATTAGGGCTATGGCGGATACAGGCGGCGAGCTCAATCGGTTCGACGCCGGTTTTCCTGACGCAGTTGTTGAGGGGGACATCCGATTCGATGCTGTTAGCGAGATGGTTCGCGCGCATCATCCAGCATCCGGGGAGAGTAAGGATCAGCAATAGCGCGAGGGCGATGCGCGTCGGAAGCTTCGTGTTTGCGATTAGGCGCCACATCGAAGGGGAGCGGACTGGCCTGCGGCTTCAATCGGCCCAGATTCAGCCGGCTCACTGTTCAGCCGGCCAATGCGCAGAATCACGAGCCGCAGGGCCTCGCTAGCCCGGCCTGTCGAGGAGTTGGCAAACAATCCTTATCGCAAGCTCGGCTATCGCCGCTGGAACCTTGACTTTGACACGCCCCCAAGTCTATCCAGAACCACGGCAAGGCGCATCAGAGGACTGCCCGAACTTTAGACGGCGGGTTTGCAGACTCACAGCCGCACGGCCCCGCAAGCTCGATCTATCAGCGCTGCGGGCCGGCGCGGTGGCAAGCAACCTCAGGAACGTCGAAAGCGGTGGGGCCGGCTGCCGCATTGGAAGATTGCGGGCCGCTATATTAGATTTAAGCGCAAATCAAAATCGGGGAATTAAAAGAGGAAGCATTCACGATGGCATTACTAGATGGGAAAGTCGCGGTAGTAACCGGTGCAGGGCGCGGGATTGGCCGCGAAGAAGCATTATTGCTAGCCAAGCTGGGCGCACGAGTGGTGGTCAACGACCTTGGCGGGCATTTCGACGGCACCGGACAATCGCGGTCGCCAGCCGAAGAAGTGGTCAAGGAGATACGTTCGGGCGGTGGCGAAGCAGTCGCCAATTATGAGAGTGTGAGCGATTTCAAAGCAGCCAAGCGCATCATCGAGTGTGCGATCGATAATTTCGGCAAGCTCAATATTGTGGTCAACAACGCCGGTATCCTGCGCGACCGCATGATTTTCAATATGAGCGAAGAGGATTTCGATGCGGTCCTCGGAGTTCATTTGAAGGGCACGTTCAATCTGGCGCGCCATGCGGCCTCGTACTGGCGCGAGCAGCATAAGACGGGAAATATGCTGAACGGGCGGCTGATCAATACGAGTTCGGATTCCGGGCTGCTCGGTAATGCTGGCCAAGCCAACTATGGAACGGCAAAAGCAGCGGTCGCAACGTTTGCGATTATCGTTGACCGTGAGATGTCGCGGTACGGCGTCACAGCTAATGCGATCGCGCCGGTCGCGCGGACGCGCCTGACGATCGATGCGACGCCGCAGACCGCGGCCACGATGCCGACGCCAAAAGAAGGCGAAGTTGACAAGTTCAGCCCGGCGCATGTCGCCCCGCTGGTTGCATGGCTCGGCAGTGACGACGCGAAAGATGTCCACGGCGAGGTTTTCCGCGTCGGACTCGGCACGGTATGGCTGATGAAGGGCTGGCATAGTGCAGCCAAGGTCACACAATCGGGACCGCTCAAGTTCTGGGATGCGGCCGAACTTGGCAAGCGCGTGAAAGAAGAACTGGCGAAGGGCGTGACCGCCAAGGAGACTTTGGGCCAGGTCTTTGCGGGCGCGGTCTGATTGGTGAGCGTTGATGACAACAGCAACTGCGCGGCTGATAAACGGCTGCGCTTTCGTTCAATCCTGTTGATTTGCGCAGCGAATACGGCGCGCAGCGTGATGGCCGAGCATCTGATGCGGCGGGAACTGAGCCGCCAGGGCGTGGATGGCGAAGTGCGGGTACGCTCGGCGGGGATCGCGCCGTACGCTCGCGACGGAGCCTTAATTTCGCTCGATACGCGGATGGCGCTGAGGGATATTGGGATCGATATCAGCGAGGAGGCGACCTCGACCGACCTGAAGCGTCATCCTGAACTGCTCGAAGCGGCGGACCTGGTAATTGCGATGACGGAGGCGCAGAAACGCGAACTGGGCGAGCGCTTCGCGGTCATGCCCGCATTGGAGGTTCATACGTTACGCGGATTGGCCGGTGAAAATGGCGACATAGCGGATCCGTTCGAGCAGGGACATGAGGCCTTTGCCGTCTGCCGGGAGGAGATCACCCGCCTGATACCGCTGGTGGTCGAGCGAATCCTCATGGAGGCTCAGGCGGATTGAAGCGCCAGCCGTCTGGCTGGATAGCGGAGGCATATGAGTTTCAGTAATCCCTCGGACGAGAAGATTAAAGCAATTCTGTCGCATCCAACGACAGTGGCGGTGGTTGGCTGCTCGGACAATCC
>DATJUF010000049.1:0-8208 GCA_035502655.1 Binataceae bacterium (SeqCode) | reverse complement strand
CCTTTATCACCGATGAAGATTTCGACGTTTTCGTGAAGGCGTTCAGCAAGACTGGCTTTCGCGGCGGCCTCAACTGGTATCGGAATCTGGATCGAAGCTGGGAGGAGAGCGCAGACCTCGAATATAAGGTTAAGCAGCCGGCACTGATGATCACGGCGGAACTCGATCCGGTGCTGCGTCCGCAACTCGCCGATGGGATGGAGACGTTCGTGCCCGATCTCCGCAAAGTAATGATAAAGGGTTCTGGCCATTGGACCCAGCAGGAAAAACCCGCCGAAGTAAACGCGGCAATTCTGGATTTTCTCAAGGACTTGAAGGTTTAACGCTGCCCTTGAACGACGCTGCTACTCAGTCACTAGCCGGTAATGATGACGCGGTGTAGCTTGAGCCGATCTTCAGGGTGAGCCTTTGCGAAGCAAGCATACTCTCGGCATTATCGTACTTTAAGCTGATGGGGATTGGAGGGCGACGATGCTGATTGCGCTGGGCTGCAAGGCGATAGCGAGTTATCCCGAAGGCGCACCACTCGCCTTGGGCTTCATTCAATATCCGCTGGGCCTGCGCGCACTGGGCCACCAGATACTTTGGATCGAAGTGATCAAAGCCGCGCAGGTGCAAGGAAATCCGAAACTCATCAGGGGCTTTTTCGCCATGATGGCAAAGTATGGCCTTGCTGAGGACTGCGCGCTGATTGCGGTTGAAGACCCGGATAACCAGATCCTCGACCGAGCTGAAGTGTATGGGATGAACGCAGCCAGGCTTGCGGATTTGGTGCTTCAGGCGGACGTGCTTTGGAATTTCGCGACTGCAATCCGCCAGCCGCTGCTGGGGCAGTTCAAGCAACGCGCGCTGATCGATGGCGACCCTGGCCATCTTCAAGTCTGTGCGCTGGAGTTCAATTTCGATATCGAGCATCACCAAGTGCTGCTTAGCGTCGGCAACAAAATAGCGGATCAAGATTGCGAGGTGCCGCGCTTCGGACGGCAATGGCAGCCATACCGCCCGTATGTCCACCTGCCGATATGGCAGCTCACTCCAGACCCCGGGCGCCATGCGCCTTTCACCTCGATCACGCAATGGTCGTGGGAAGAGCTGGAGATGGAGGGGCGGCGGCTCAGCCTGTCAAAGCGGGAGTCGTATATTCGGAACGTGGCGTTGCCGAAATTGACGCATCGGCCATTCGAGTTGGCGGCGAATATCGGCGCGAATGACGTGGCAGATGATCGCAAGCTGTTCGAGCGCAACGGATGGCAAATCGTCGAGCCACTCGCGGTTGCGGGAACGCCGGATGCCTATCAGCATTATCTGCAGGGGTCGCGTGCCGAGATTCTATGCTGCAAGCCGATCTTCAAGGACCTCCACACCGGATGGGTGAGCGACCGCAGTATCGGTTATCTGGCAAGCGGCCGTCCCGTCCTCGCCGAGGAAACTGGTTTCAGCGAGCATCTGCCGTGCGGGCGCGGGATGCTAAGCTTTAACACTGTCGAGGAGGCGGCTGCGCGAGTAGCGGAAATCGACGCTGATTACACGACGCATAGCCGCGCCGCGCGTGAATTGGCCGAAAGCTATTTCGGATTGCAGTGCCTCGAAGATATTCTGCGAAGGTCTATCACAGAATAGTAAAATATCAGATGCATCTTTGGCCTGCCGCTCTCACAGTTCGGCAATCACCTATTAAACAGAGGAGTTATGCTCCAAGGATTCAAAGCCTTTCTGCTCCGCGGTAATGTCGTTGATATGGCGGTCGGAATCGTCGTCGGCGCCGCGTTCGGGACGGTAGTCACATCCTTCGTCAAGGATTTGCTTACGCCATTGATCGCGGCGGTCGTGAAGCAGCCGGATTTCAGCAAGATCGCCTTCACGATCAATGGCAGCAAGTTCATGATTGGGAGTTTTATTAACGAGCTGATCTCGTTCCTGCTGATTGCTACGGCGGTCTATTTTGCAGTGGTGCTGCCGGTGACGAAGTTGATGGAACGATTTAATCCCCCGCCTCCGCCCTCAACCAAGGCGTGTCCAGAGTGTATGAGCGACATACCCATCGGGGCGAAGCGGTGCAAGTTCTGCACGGCTTCGCTGATCCCATCAAGCTGATGGTTGTGCGCGGCTGCCGATTGAGTGGCTCGAAACGCAGATCTATTTAGTGCCGGGGATCTTTGCCGATTGCGGATGGTCCTTGTGACGGCGGCGCCATCCCGCTGTCCATCCGGGTTTTTCGTCCTGCGGATGATAGGATAGAGCCAGCGCTCCATCTTGCACATCCTTAAGAATCGTCGTGCCCGAAGCGATGTATACGTCACTGCCGACTGTCACCGGCGCCACTAACTGGGTATCGCATCCGACCATGCAGCGATCGCCGATCGCTGTAACATGCTTATCATAGCCGTCGTAGTTAACCGTGATGACGCCGCATCCGATGTTAGTCTCGCTGCCGATCACTGCGTCGCCGAGATAGCTCAAGTGCGATGCTTTGCTGCCGCGTCCGATCCGCGTCTTCTTAGTCTCGACGAAATTGCCGATACGATTGTGTCCCGCGAGTTCGGTACCGGCGCGTAGATTCGCGAAGGGGCCGATTTCGGAGTCGTCGCCAATCGTGCATTCCTCTGCGCGCACGCAAATTTTCAAATGGCAGCGATCGCCCACCGTCACCTCGCGCAGCCAGGCTGTGCCTTCGATCATGACGCCGCTTCCAATCCGCGAGTTGCCTAGAATCTGAACGTTCGGCCCGATCGTAGTATCGGCGCCGATAACCACCGTATCGCTGATGTAGGCCGTGGCCGGATCGATGAAAGTAACCCCAGCGTCCATCAATGCGCGAATCCGCTGATTACGCAGTTCCTGATTCATTCGGCCAAGCTCCTCGCGGGTATTGATGCCTTCGAATTCGGCGGGATTACGAGCGCGCCATGCGTTGATGCGAGCACCGCGCCGATACGCTATCGCTACAATATCGGTCAGGTAGAATTCGCGCTGAACGTTGTCATCCGTTAAGGCCGCCAATGCTTCGCGCAGCAGCCGCGCCTCGGCAAGGTAGATGCCAGTATTAATTTCTCTAATTGTTCGTTCGACCGCCGAGGCGTCGCGATGCTCGACGATACGTTCGATTGCGCCTGAACCGTTACGGACTACGCGTCCGTAACCATCCGGATTAGCCACTTCGGTGCTTATAAAAGCGAGGCCACCGCTATCGTGATGATGGGCTTCGCGAAACGACATCAAGGTTGATGGATTGAGCCGGGGCGTGTCGCCATAGCCGATCAGGATGTCGCCATCGAAGTCCGCTGGAAGCTGGCCCAGTCCAGTCCGCGCCGCATCTCCCGTTCCGCGTTGCGCGGATTGAACGGCAAAGCGCAAGGCGTGGTTAGGAACGGCATGCCGCACGGTCTCAGCGACAGCTTCTGCCTGATGGCCAACTACCGTGATGATAAGGTCCGGCTTGAGCTCAGCTATGGCACGCAACGCCCGCGCGATCATCGGCTCGCCGCCAATCTCGTGCAGAACTTTGGCCTTGCCGGAGCGCATCCGCGTGCCGAGTCCGGCGGCTAGGATTATTGCGGCGAGCGGACGTGCCTCGCTCATGATTTCTTACGGAACAGCGCGTCGAGTTGGGCGCGCGCGCCCTTGCCGGGGATTTCCGCCGGTCCCGCGCCTTTTGCTGTAGTTTCGGCTGAGGAGCCGGCTGGCCTGAAATAGTCGCAAAAATTGAAACGGGCCTTATCTACCACCCGCGCTGCCTGGGTCTCACGGCAGTCATTGCTATAGCCAGCCGCGTGGAAATCGCAGTTGAGGCATACGTGCAGCGCGCGATCGCAGGAAGGACAGTAGTCGCGAAAGCCGACCCGCTCCCGTGTATCGATATCTCGTTCGCAATGGTGGCACTTCATATCTGCGCGAACATGCTTTTGCTACTTGGCACGCGTTGTTAGCATAGCGCGAGGAAATGGCAGGTGCGAGGCGGTTCGGGATGGGATTTGCTGAAGACATTGCGGCTTTCATATCAGCGCTAGGCAAAGCCTCACGAGCGTCGGACAATACCATCAAAGGCTACCGCCGCGACCTTGAAGACTTCGGCCGCTTCCTCACCGGCCGAGGCCGCTCAGTTCTGGACGCTGGCGACGCTATTGTTACGGCAAGGATCACCGCCGATCATGTGCATGATTATTACTAATCTAAGAGGTGGAAGGCTGACGCCGCGCTCAGTACAAAAGATGGTCGCCCGCCGGCTTGCGGCCGGTCTTGATGGCGGCCTGACGCCGCATGGCCTCCGCCACTGTTTCGCCACCCATATGCTAAATGCCGGTTCGGACCTTCGCTCGATTCAGGAAATGCTGGGACATGCGAGTCTGTCCACCACTCAGCGCTATACCCATGTGAGCGTGAATCATTTGAAAGAGGTGTACCGCCGTGCCCATCCGCGAGCCTGACGAGGGTTACGATCATCGCCACGAATTCGGTGGCCGCGTACGCTCCACCACCATTCTCAGCGTGCGCCACGGCGGCAGGGTCGTGATCGCGGGTGATGGCCAGGTCAGCGTTGGCCAGACAATCATGAAACGCGGCGCGCGCAAGGTGCGGCGGCTGCATAATGGCGCCGTTCTGTCGGGCTTCGCCGGCTCAACCGCCGACGCGTTAGCTTTATTCGACAAATTTGAAGGCAAGCTGCAAGAGTTCAATGGCAACCTGCGCCGGGCTGCGGTCGAGTTGGCCAAGGATTGGCGCACGGACCGCGTCCTCCGGCGGCTTGAAGCAATGCTGGTCGTGGCTGACCTCGAAAGCTCGCTGCTGATTACCGGAGCTGGGGACGTGATCGAACCGGATGACGGTATCATGGCGATTGGCTCAGGCGGCAACTATGCGCTCGCGGCAGCGCGCGCTCTGGTTCGTCACAGTCCTGACATGAGCGCCCGCGCAATCGCCGAGGCCGCGATCCAGGTTGCCTCTGAAATATGCGTCTATACCAATGACCAGTTTATTTTCGAAGAGCTGTAGGATGAGCGATCTTCGTACAGCAATAAGCGCCTTTAATTGACGGCATTGTCATCATAGAGAAGAATCATGGCCTCCCCGCAAGTAATGACTCCCCGCGAGATCGTCTCCGAACTCGATCGCTACATCGTTGGCCAGCACGACGCCAAGCGTGCAGTCGCAATCGCTCTGCGTAACCGCTGGCGGCGTCAGAATGTCGCGCCCGAATTGCGCGACGAAATCGCCCCGAAAAATATCCTGATGATTGGCCCAACCGGTGTTGGCAAAACCGAAATCGCGCGGCGGCTCGCACGCCTGGCGCAGGCCCCCTTTGTCAAAGTCGAAGCCTCGCGCTACACCGAGGTCGGCTATGTCGGGCGCGACGTTGAGTCGATGATCCGCGACCTTGCCGAAGTCGCTGTCAAGATGGTGCGTGACGAAGAACGCGATCGCGTTGCCGTCAAGGCACGCGAAACGGCAGAAGAGCGCCTGCTCGACATTCTCTATCCGCCATCGCCAGGCAAGGTGCGGCGTCCGGCTACGGTCACGGCAGAAGGTGCGATCGAGGTGATCCCTGATCATTCGCACGATGATTTGCACGATTCCGCGCACGACGAAACCCGCGAGAAGCTGCGCAAGCTTCTGCGCAATGGTCATCTCAATAGCCGCGAAGTGGATATCGAAGTCTCTGCCCAGGTCTCGCCTATGATCGAAGTGTTTACGCCGCAGGGTATGGAAGAAATGGGCGTGAATATGAAGGAACTTTTCAGCCAGATCATGCCAAAGAAAACCCGGCATCGTAAGGTCAAGGTTCCCGAGGCTCTCGAGATGCTGGCTCAGGAAGAGGCCGCACGGCTGGTCGATATGGAGAACGTCGCGCGCGAGGCGGTGAATCGTGCCGAACAGTCAGGCATTGTGTTTATTGACGAAATCGACAAAATCGCCGGCCGCGAAGCCCACGGCCCCGACGTTTCGCGTGAAGGCGTTCAGCGCGACATGCTGCCAATCGTCGAAGGCTCCACCGTCAATACGAAGTACGGAGCAGTTAAAACCGATCATATCCTGTTTGTTGCGTCGGGTGCGTTCCATACCTCAAAGCCTTCCGACCTGATTCCCGAATTTCAGGGCCGCTTTCCGATTCGGGTCGAGCTGGGACCGCTGGGCAAGGACGATTTCGTGCGAATTCTCACTGAACCTGAGAATGCACTGACACGCCAATACGTCGCGCTGCTTGAAACCGAACGCGTGAAGATTGGTTTTACTGATGACGCGGTCGGGGCCTTGGCTGATATCGCATCGCAAGTGAATGCGCGCTCTGAGAATATCGGGGCTCGCCGCCTGCACACCGTGCTCGAGCGCTTGGTCGAGGATCTGTCGTTCAGCGCGCCGGAGCTCTCCGGCCAGGAGATTACGATCGATTCAGCCTACGTCCATCAGCGGCTCGACCCGATCCTCAAGAACGAAGACCTCTCCCGCTACATTTTGTAGGACTATGAGGCCCATGCCGGAACCTGGCAAAATAGCTGACGTCGACATCTCCCATCTTAAGTCATGGATGTTGCCTGCTGAGCGCAAGCGTTGAGATGATTGGGTCGAAGCGATGGCGAGCGGACAGAAAATTGCGATAGTAGGCGCGACCGGCGCAGTAGGTCAGACGACACTTAGGCTCCTTTACGAACGGAATTTCGCCGTACGCGAGTTGCGCGTCCTAGCCTCCGAGCGCTCAGTCGGCAAGACGGTCAGCTTCGGTGAAGAGAAACTTCCGATCGAGAAACTCACAGCCGGTTCATTCAAAGGTGTCGACTTGGCGTTGTTCTCTGCTGGTGCCCAGCAGGCGCGTGAGTTCGCACCGGTAGCGGTCGGGGCCGGGGCAGTCGTGATTGACAAGTCGAGCGCATTTCGAATGGACCCGAAGGTACCGCTAGTGGTGCCGGAGATCAACGCGCACCGGCTTAAGGACCATCGCGGTATAATCGCCTGTCCGAACTGCACAACTATCGTTGCAGTGATGCCGCTGAAACCGCTGCACGATGTCTGAAAGCTCCGTCGCGTGGTGATAACCAGCTTTCAGGCAGTATCGGGCGCAGGCGTTAAAGGTATTGAGGAACTCCGAACCCAGACGACCGCCTGGGCGCGAGGTGAAGAGTTCGAGCCTCACTTCTTCCAGCATCGGATCGCGTTTAATGTGATTCCCCATATCGATGAATTTGTCGAGGGCGGATACACGGTTGAAGAGATGAAGCTGGTTAACGAGGCACGCAAGATCCTGGAACTGCCGGAATTGGCCGTGTCGCCGACCATGGTGCGGGTGCCAGTGTTCACAGCACACTCGCTCGCTATCAATGCCGAAACCGAGTTGCCGGTTAGTGCAGGGTGCGCTCGCCAGGCTTTCGCCTCGTTTCCCGGACTCGCGGTGCTCGACGACCTTGCGCACAGTCGCTGCCCCAT
The DNA here is from genome assembly GCA_035502655.1 of Binataceae bacterium (SeqCode). GTDB lineage: Bacteria > Desulfobacterota > Binatia > Binatales > Binataceae > DATJUF01. The sequence goes on along the minus strand of DATJUF010000049.1, from coordinate 795 downwards.
GCCACTGGAAGCAGAAGGGAACGACGATTGCTTAGTCGGGCGAATCCGTGAGGACCTGAACCATCCCAACGCGCTCAGCTTCTGGGTGGTCGGCGATCAATTGCGCAAAGGCGCCGCGCTGAACGGAATTCAGATCGCAGAGACATTAATTGACCCCCGTCCTTAACCCGCCTGAACCAGAGGCGGCGTGATTGCTTGGCTCTCCGCCACGACGCATCCTGAAAGCGATCAACGGCTTCTCATGCATGGGCAAACCAAATGGCATTGACCGATTCGATTGAACGCGCGCGCATCCTGGTCGAGGCGCTTCCCTATATAAATCGCTTTCGCGGCAAGACCTTCGTCATCAAGTACGGCGGCCACGCGATGCTCTCTCCGGAACTGGGCGAGGCCTTCGCGCAGGATATCGTGCTGCTGCAAGCCGTCGGGATAAATCCAGTCGTCGTGCACGGCGGCGGTCCCCAAATCAACGACTTGATTAAACGCCTCGGCCTCACCTCCAGCTTCGTGCGCGGAATGCGCGTGACCGACGAGGCCACGATGGAAGCGGTCGAGATGGTCCTGCAAAAGATCAACAAGGAAATCGTGGCACTGATCTCTCGTCAGGGCGGGCGTGCAGTCGGACTTTCGGGCAAGGACGCCAGCCTGATTACCGCGCGCAAGATGCGGATGTTCGCGAAGGACGATCAGGGTCATCCGGTGGAGGCCGATCTCGGCTTGGTTGGCGAAGTCGCCGAAATCGATCCGGCAGTGATCACCTCGCTTCGCGAGACGGGCTTTATCTCAGTCATCGCG
>DATJUF010000048.1:0-5837 GCA_035502655.1 Binataceae bacterium (SeqCode) | reverse complement strand
GCGGTCGGAAATCACAATAGCGCCCTCAGCTAGAGCCGGTCGCAATTGTTCGCGCACATGCTGGGCGCGGTCGGCGAGTACCAGCAGCAGTTCGGCTTCGGGATGGAGCGCTACAGACGGGTCGAGGAAAATTGTGCGAATCGACTCGCCTGTGCGGGTGCCACCCGGTTCCCGCGTGATGATCACGCGATAGCCGCGGGCGCGCAAAGCGTCCCCCACAAGCCCTGCCTGCGTGGTTTTACCAGAGCCTTCAACCCCTTCGAGCGTGATGAACAGACCGGACAACATTCGGACATACCCCAGATTCCTTAGGCAGCTGGCTCGCAGACTCACCTTATTTTTAGACGCACCTCGCAGACTCGTTTGCTCGTCACGCCTGCGGCTCCGCTAGTCGCGGTCGGATAGCAAGCACCCCCATCTTACGACGGAAGATAATAGCGGATCAGCACTGGTTGGAAGAGCGCGTAGAGGGAAGCGGCGGCGGCAAGAAAAGGGCCGAACGGAATTTCGGTGCGGAAGAGGGATTGACCGTCCTGCGGGGGCGGGAGGCCGCCACGGCGCACGCTGGTGACTTCGTGAATCGCCGCGGGAATGGCCTCTTGGGGTGGGGCTTGGGCGGCCCCAGTCAGCGCGAAGATAACTCCGCCAATGCCCCCGAGCATCGAGCCTGCAAAGAGCGTGAAGATAACGCCTTGCCAGCCAAGGAACGCCCCTGCCATCCCGACCAGGTAGACATCGCCGAGGCCTACGCCCTCGTGGCCGCGCAGCCGAAAGTAGGCCTCACCAGTCAGGAACAGGAAGCCGGCGCCAGCCGCCAAACCGATCAAGGAGCTTTGCCATCCGACTTCGGGAATCGCGTAGGTGGCGGCGAGAAAACCGAAAGGGATGCCGCCGATTGTGATCGCGTTGGGAATAACGCGCCAGTCGTAATCGATGAGAGCGACAGCGGCGAGCGCAGCACACAGGAGGAGGCGTGCGGCGGCGTCGGCGGGTGGATAGTGGAGAAAGAGATAAACCGCTTCGAGTCCAAGTAGAAGTTCTATGACGACGTAACGGAAAGCGATCGATTCGCGGCAGTTGAGGCAGCGGCCGCGAACTATCATCCAGCCAAGGATAGGAATATTCGCCCAGAAGGGAATCGGCTGGGAGCAGTATGGACAGAACGATCGCGGGCGAACAATCGAGATCTCACGCGGCAAGCGGAATGCGGCGACGTTGACGAAACTGCCGACGCATGCACCGAACAGAAAGGAAAAAAGCGCGATCACTGCACGCGGTATCTCAAGCGTCCCCAGCGGCGGTCCCCTTTAGCCAACAAGCTTAGCGCATTGGCGAGATCATGGAAGATACCGCTGAATGGATCGCGATCAGTTATGCCCAATCGGCGTCACGATCACCGAACGCTCGCGCGGTCCGTCGAATTCTGCGAGCATTAGTCCCTGCCACTGCCCAAGTGCCAGCTTGCCATCGCGAATCGGAACATTGATCGACGTGCTGAGCATTACCGAAAGAATGTGCGCCTGTGAATTACCCTCCGAGTGGCGATAGTCGGAAGTGCGCGGGACGACTCTTTCGAGCTGCCGCAGCATGTCGGAGGTGACGTCCGGATCCTAGTTCTCCGAGACGATAACGCTGGCGGTGGTGTGCGGTATGAAGATATTGCAGAGACCATCGTGGATGCCGGAATCGGCCACCGCGTGATTTACTGCCTCGGTAATATCTGCCAGCGCTACGCGTGCCTTGGTTTTGACTGTGAAATCCGCCACGAGAATTAGTTTATAACCGAAGAATGGAATTGGCTACCGGCGGTATCCGGTCATTTTTGGCATCGACGGCAATAGAAGCTCGAGCGCTGTCCGACCACAACCATCCGAATCAGCTCGCCGCATATGAGGCAAGGCTTGCCTGCACGATCATAGACGCGAAGCTGAGTAGCGTAACGGCCAGGCTCGCCATTGGAGTCGCGATAGCTGCGGAACGTCGTGCCATTGCTACCGATGGCTTCTCGCAGCACTTCCGGAGTGATTGCAGCTATTCGTTCGACTTCGGAGCGGGTCACTTTGCCAGCGCGGCGGGTTGGCCGCACGCGCGCGCGAAAGAGGATTTCGGAGGCGTAGATATTGCCCACGCCAGCCACGACCCGCTGATCCATGAGCAGATTTTTGATCGCGGTGGTACGCCCACGCGTCGCAAGCCATAGGCCGTCGGCGGTAAAGCCGTCGAACGGTTCCGGCCCCAAGCCTTTGAGCTCAATCGCACGTGCAAAATCGGCGTCAGGATAGAGCTCCATCAGGCCAAAGCGGCGGGGATCGTTGTAAACCAGCACACTGCCGTCGTCGAGGTCGAGCCGGACGTGGTCGTGACGCGGATTAAACGGACCGGCGTCGGCGACGCCCTGACGATGGCTCAGACTGCCACTCATGCCGAGATGGACTAGCATCCGGTAATTGCCGCTGAGGACAAAAATCAGGTATTTAGCGCGGCGCTCCAGCCGCTCAATCTTTCGGCCGGCAATCATGGCCGGGAAGTCCAGCGGCAGGTTTCGGCGCAAGCGCGGCTCGCGGACGCTGGCGGTCACGAAAATACGCCCGATGAGCGATGCTTCAAGTAGCTGGCGTAGCGATTCGACTTCCGGCAATTCAGGCATCGCGAGCGTCCGGGGTGGCAAATTCGCTCGCCAAGACACGGGCGAGGCGCAAAAAGTCGCCGAGGCGGAGCGTCGCCGGACGGGCAGCAGGATCAACGCCGGCTTGTTCGAACAGGCGCTCAGCAATCCCCGGGGTTAGGCCGAGGCCACTCGCTAACGAGTTGCGCAGGGTCTTGCGCGGCTGAGTAAACGCGGCGCGAATCGTGCGCAGGATAGGTCGTTCCTCATCAGCTTCGAATAACGCGGGATGGCGCCGCATGAAAACCAGTACCTCCGCATCGACCTTGGGTTGCGGATTAAAGTTGCCGGCTGCGACACGAAAGTGATCGGTCACATTCCAATAAAGGGCGGTGTAGACACTCAAGGCACCGTAAGCAGAATCGCCGGGACGCGCGCGGATACGTTCTGCGACTTCGCGCTGGAACATCAGAACCATCAGTATGATACGCGCGTGTTCGGCGCATAGCCGTTCGAGAATTGCGCTCGCAACATTGAAGGGCAGATTCGCGACAATCTTGAGGGGCCCATCACCAGGCAAACTGCGCAGGCGGAGAAAGTCGGTGTTGATTACGGTGATGTCCTGATAGCCGCGCATCCGGCTTTGGAGCAGGGTGGCGAGGCGCGCGTCGAGTTCGATCATCGTCAATGAGCGCGGGCTGTGACGTATGATCGCCTGACTGAGAATCCCGAGGCCGGGGCCGATTTCGACTACGTGATCGGAGGATTCGAGGCGAGCGGAGGCGGCAATCCGGTCGGCGATGCGTGGCTGCGTGAGAAAGTTCTGGCCCTTCGATTTATGCGGTCGGAAATCGGCCAGATCGCGCATCGTCAGAGAGGCATCGTCAGCGCGCAGGGGCCGTATCATAGCGAGAGGTTGGGACTCGCGTCGATCGTAAGCGGATCGCGTTCGCCGCGCAGAAGCCGATAACTGCCCGCAATCGCGATCATCGCCGCGTTATCGGTGCAGTATTTGAAAGAAGGTGCGACCAGCCGCCGGCCATCTTCGGCTGCGGCCGCCGCCAGCCGATCACGCAGGCGCGAATTGGCCGCGACCCCGCCCGTCAAAGCGATTGTATCAGCACCTATCTCCTGTGCAGCGGTAATAGTAGGCCGGATCAGCATCTCGACTACAGCTTCCTGAAAACTCGCGGCGAGGTCGCAGGGAGCTGTCGTACCGCCGCGCTCACCTGCAAGAAATAAGGCGACTGCGGTTTTGACTCCGCTGAAACTGAAATCCAAGGGCGCATTCTTGACTCGTGCCCGAGGAATTTTGACCCCTTTGGGGTTGCCAGAGCGGGCCAGTTCGTCGATGATGCGGCCGCCCGGGTAGCCAAGGCCCATCATCTTCGCAACCTTATCGAAGGCCTCGCCGGCCGCGTCGTCGCGAGTGGCGCCGAGGCGGCGATAGTGGCCGAAATCCTCAACCGCGAATAGCGCAGTATGGCCACCCGAAACGACCAGCGCGAGATAGGGAAAAGCCACTGGGTGCTCGAGCATCGGAGCGAGCAGATGGCCTTCAAGATGATTCACCCCGACCAGCGGCAAGCCGGACGCCTGCGCGATGCCTTTGGCGCATAAGAGGCCAACCAGTAGCGACCCGACCAGGCCTGGACCGCGCGTGACCGCGATGCCGTCGATATCGCCAAGCGTTGCACCGGCAGAAGCAAGCGCACGCTCGATTACCGGCAGAATTGTGACGACATGGCTGCGCGAGGCCAGTTCGGGCACGATGCCGCCGTAGGCACGATGGATGTCATCCTGATTGGCGACGGCAGTGGCGCGCACCTCGGCGACGCCCGGCTGGCTGGTCGCGAGAACTGCCGCAGCGGCGTCGTCACATGAGGATTCGATGCCAAGTATGAGCATATTAGTCAGATGAGTTCGTTGAGGGTTGGGTGCTCGCCGGCAATTCCTCGACTGGGGGAGCATCCGGCGGCGGCGGTGGCTGTGCCTCCTCAGGCGGCGGCGCAGTTTCCATGTCATCGGACGTGCTACCGTTCACCGCCTCGGGCTGAGTAGCCGGGTTAGCGGTGTTCGTATCTGGGAACTCCTCGCCGAGGCGGACCGAGCCAGCACGGGCCATTAGATTATCAGGAGCAGCGGCTAGTGCTCGGCGGTAGGCCGCAGCCGCATCACTCATCTGATCCATCTCCTCATAGCAAATCCCCTCGTTACCGAGCGTCGCGCCCAACCATTCGGGATTGCTGGCGAAGCCAATCTCCGCGCGTTTGAAGAACGTCAAGGCTTGGGCGAAATTCTGGCGTTGGGCATACGTTCGACCGAGATAAAAGTAAGCGAAGGGATTTCCGGGGTCGATTGAGACGGCAGGGCCGAGCGACCGGAGGGCTTCGTCGAGCTTGCCGTGAGCCAGTTCTTCGCGTGCCAGCTCAGTCTGGCGCAACGAAGCAGCGAGAGCAGGATTATCCGCGTGCTTGATCTCATCAGTCAGCGGAACCTGACTGGGATCGAGGCTGGCCGCTGTCATGTTACTAACGTCGAGAGCGGGCGGCGGTGAGTTAGCGGGGGAAACGGCACCGGATTCGGGTGCGTATGCGCCCGAATCCGGTGTCAGGTACGGAGCTGCGGAGGCCGCGCCTGTATTGGGCGCGGCCTCCGCAGCTCCGTTAGGGACACTCTCCCAATCGGCGTCAGGGCCAGTGGTATCGCCGGAAGCCGCAGGTGAAGCTACGTTCCCCGGCGACGGCGCAGCGCCAGCCGGGACGGCGGGGCTCGGGTTGGCTTCGGGCGGCAGTGTCACTTCGGAGAAGGCCAGCAGGGTCAGGGGCCGGGAACGCGCGCCGAGACGCGCGTCCCTTGCCCCTGACGAATCAGTATGAGCGGCAGGCGCCGCGCAAAGCGCGGCGCCTGCCCCCGCATCGGCGGGACGATAAACCGCTAACATCACGAGCCAGATGGCGGCCATGATTGAAAATGACAGTGATCGCCTCATCAATCGTTGGGTGAGTCGAGGGCCGAACTGGGCTGAGGGCCGCTATCCGTATTTGTATGGGCTCCTGCATTGGTTCCCGCCGGCGCCTCCCCTCCGCCACCCGAGGTGGAGGTAACGGAGATCCCGCTGGATGCGCAGGTTTGCGTCGGCGCCATGCTCTTCGGAAACACTCCCTCGATACCTGAAGGACAGTATGGCCCGCTTAAATCGCCGGTCAAGGGATTAACCTTCGCGAGGACC
>DATJUF010000047.1:0-13158 GCA_035502655.1 Binataceae bacterium (SeqCode) | reverse complement strand
GCCATCAGGCCAGTCGAGATCATGTCGCAGCAATATACTGCGGTTTCGTCGGAAACGCCGGAGGGGATCAAGGCAAGGTTGGCGTCGGCTTCGTTGACGTGGAAGTACTCGGCGAAGACGCCGTCCTTAGTATTGGCAAATTTCCATCCGCCGAGCGCCCCGCCGGACTGTGATGGATGGCCGGCCTGGCTAAAGGGGTCGCCCCAATCGGGAGTTATCGCGCCAGCGACGACGCGGTCACCGGGCTTGAAGCGGCGAACCTCGGAGCCGGTTTCATGGACGACGCCAACGGCCTCGTGGCCAAGGGTCAGATTTTCGCGCGGGCCAATAGCGCCGTGGACGGTGTGGGAGTCGGAGGTGCAGATGAGGGCAATGGCGGTCTTGATGATGGCGTCGTTGGGGCCCGGCCGTGGTATCGGTTTGTCGGCGAATCCGACATGGCCGAGTGTTTTCATTACGAATGCCTTCATGGGCGATCACTCCTGTCTGATTTGGCGGGCCCGGCCGCAGGCCGAGAGGATAGATGCGGCGGGGCTGATAGCGGGCAGTAACGCATTTCGAGGGCGGGGTAAAGCGCACAACAAGAGGCTACGCTTTAGAGTCTAAAGCGGGATGATCGAAGCCTTGGACATTTACGGCCTCGCAAGCGGGGATGTTTGGGTCCTTTATCACACTTGACGGATAGGCCGGTTTCCGCTATATTTTTATGCATGATGAATTTCCGGCAATTGATGGCGACTTTCCCCGACGAAAACGCATGCCGCGAATATCTGACGATGCGCCGCTGGCCGGATGGCCCGCGCTGCCCGCGCTGTGGGAAGTCGGAGACGGTTTACAACATTGCTTTGCCGTGGAAGTGGGAGTGTTCCAACAAGGACTGCCGGAAGGGGCACGCCTACCGCTTCTCGCTGACTGCCGGAACTATCTTCGAGAATACCAAGTATTCCTTGGACCTCTGGTTTAAGGTTCTCTGGACTATCCTGACGGCTAAGAAAGGCATCTCTTCGCTTCAATTGCGACGCATGTACTTTGAAGAAACCACTTCGCTGCGCACGGCTTGGTATATGGCGCATAGGCTTCGCGCTGCGATGTACGATGAGGACTTCAAGCAGCTCATGGGCATCGTAGAAATCGACGAAGCCTACATTGGCGGTAAGCAGAGTAACCGGCACGCTAAGGACCGTGAGAAGTATCGCGGGCGTGGCTCTGCGAATACCGGCAAGACGACCGTGATCGGCGCTATCAGCCGCAAAGGCAGCATCGTTTGTAAAGTGATTGAGAATGCCGCGCACCAAACGATCAATGGCTTTGTGCGACAGATGGTCTCCGAAAAGGTTGAGCTTATCGCTACTGACTCCGCTGCCGCCTACACTTGGCTCGGCATGGACTATCGCCATGAGACCGTCGATCACAAGGCTGGTGAGTACGTCCGTGGCGAAATTCACACCAATTCGATTGAGAGCTTCTGGGCTTTGCTCAAGCGCGGCGTGATTGGCACTTACCATCACGTAAGCCGCAAATACCTGCCGCTCTATCTCGCGGAATTTCAATTCCGCCACAATCATCGCGACAATCCCGATATCTTCGGGGAAGTGATAGCAGGCTGCTGAGGCGCACAGATTGGCGGGCGCTTCAGAGCAAGCGAGAGCGCGCCAGCAAGCCGGTTCAGTTGGAGTTGCCATTTCTATCAAGACAGCAGAGACCTCTGGCGCTGCGGCTTACGCCCGATATGAATCTGGACAACGAACGCTAGATCGTAAAAGGCCGGTAGTGGACTTTCTACGTTCCGCCGAAAAACAAAACCTGCACCGACTACTTTCGCAAGTGTGTCCGCGATTAGGTTCGCATCAGGATGGCCAACCGGCGCACGGACAGTAATACCAGGTCCAATTTCTGCCCATATTTGATCGGGCGACGGGTTCTTCGATTGGTTCCAACCCGCTTTACTGAAGGCTGAAACCAATTGCTCTCCCAAATAGAAGGAGTCGGGAAATTCAGAACAGGCAATTGATATACTACGCTGGCCGACTTCTTCGCGTCCGCTTCGACGTACCGCTTCGGTTATTTCGTTTTCCTGTTCTACCGATAGAAGCCGCCATTCGCGTTGCTCGCGTGCTTCAACCTTAGCCCGCAGCTCTTCAATCTCGACTTTTGCAGCTTCGATAACTGATGCGACCGGCTTATCCCTTGTCTGGGTTGCCGCTTGAAGCTGGTGGAAAGTTTCTCCGCCAAGCATCGCAATTACGTCCATTTTCCCAGACAACGTTGCCTGGCCCGTGGCTAGTGTCAATTTAATGTCATTCACTTCTTGGGTATGAGCTTCGCGCTCAACAAACTCTGCCACCAAACTCGCAACCGCGAACAAAAGGCCAAATCCCGCCAGTATCCACTCTGTATGAGTTAAGGGATGCAATTCGATCTCCGTGTAAACACAGAACACAACGTCAAAAAGAATCCAGATACAGTCGATCCAAATAGCCATCGCTTTCGCTCCCAGTAAGGGTGAAATGCTTCCCAAACCAAGAGAGCGTTATAGTCCAAGCGGAGCCTGTCCGTCAACATCGATAAAGGACCCGGATGTTTCACGTGAAACATCCGTTGCAACTCACAAGGTTTGGCGTCAGGTAATCAGAAAGTGAAGGGATTCACCCTTGACGTGAAACCGCGAGAATGAGCTTTCGCTGATTGCTCGGCGCGCCGTGCCGCTATGCATACTTTCTTTCGTTGAATGGTTTAAGTTTCAGCGGAGAGGAAATTTTCCACGCGCGCGCCACTCGTTCGATTCCTCGCAAACGAGGAGAAGCGATCGCGCCGCCTTTACGCATCCATCAAATTCACGAGATCTGGCGATGGCACGTCTTGCGAACGCGCGAGCCATCCGAAGGACTCTCGATTAAAATTGCATAGGTCAAAAACACAAGAGCTACAGCATTGAAAAGAAGTATTGGCAGATACGCGAATGAAACGGCCGATTGATCAGGGAGCATCCGGACCAAAAGTACAGTATCACGCCTATTGCGGCGCTGCGGGCCGGAGAATTTTTGGCGCGGAACGCCGCAGCGAAGGCATCAGCAATATTACGAAATCATAGATTAAGTGTTTGAATAGGAGCAGGGTCAGAATCAGCGCGACCGCGCTCCGATCTGAGGACGAAAGAACGCTCGTTTCACATCGTTTAAGCGTATTAGGCATGGTCAAGTGGTAATCCTACTAAAAAGCCAATTATACCCCTTAATAAGCTGGCTTAGCTTCATTTAATCCTAATCTAGAATGAAGTTAAGGCTTACCATAGATATTGAATACCAAAGATTGACATGATTTAATGCTTAAAGCCTGGTTGAATAAGTCTTAGCTTATCTTTGACGGATTTAGCCAAATTATCCCGATATTGCGCATGCTTCGGGAATGATACAGCGGGGGCTGGGTCAGCCGCGTGCGCTGGCTACTCCATGCCTGTGCCATGAATCAGCGACGGGCCACCGATACCGGCCTGGCGCGCACGATCGGAATCAGGAGTTCCGCGCACGACCGGGCACCGCCTGCGGCGAAAATGAAAAATGTTGGGATGATGTCGAAGCAGAAAGCTTCAGGCGTAGTCTCGGAGCCAAGCTCGACCTTCGCCCTCATGAGCCGTTAGGGGTCATTCTAAATCGGCTTCAAAGAAATGGAAATCTACGTTAAGATTTTTCAGAGGGTTTTTGGTTGTTCTGGTTCCGCCTTTGTCCGCAAAAGAGGACATAATCGCAGTTTTCAGCCCTGCGGAATACTTGCAACAAACGCATCATACAAATCAGAACTAAGGTCACATTTATGCCATCGACCGGCAGCGAAGAGGGTTATGACACCGAGCACAATTGCAAGTGAAGCCGCCGTGGCTACCGTCGCCCCGAATTCCGTGATGCTAAAGGGATTCTCATTCATTCTGGTAAGTCCTAACGTTTCGGCGCAGATGGGTGGTGAAGCAATCAAAGCGTTGCAGATCAACCTCGAGCTTGCAGCGCACGGAGCGTGCGTCCAACAGGTGACACACCAGCGCGTCAAGACGGAAATCGAGCGTGATTTTCCGACGCTGAAAGTCTCTTATGTCCGGGACACTTGGTTGCAAAGAACTGCTTATCGAATCGGTTTGCTCAGTCCCTTATTTTCGGTGGTGTCGGAACCATTGATCTCGCTTATTTTTCAATGGAGGGCGGCACGACTAGTAGAAGTTTTGCTTCGAGACAATCCGGGATCGATAGTACATTTTACGTCGCCGGTCTCGCCGGTCCTGCCGTATTTCCGAGTACGTGGCGCTAAAGTAGTGATTGGCCCGATTAACGGCAATATTCACTATCCTGAGGCATTTAGATACCGTGAGCCATTGGCTTATCGGCTGCGCCGCCTTCTTCATCCAATTTTACAATCTGTCAATCGAGTGGCGTTCACTGGCCGCCGCCAGGCTGACGTAATTCTAGTGGCGGGCGGTGAACGTACCCGCCAGTCGCTTTTGATGGCGGGGTGCAGCGAAGGACAGCTTGTTGACTCGATCGATAGCGGCGTCCTCGATCGTCTCAAGGATAGTCAGCGTATTACGCATTCCGGCCGGAATTTACACTTTGTGCATAATGGCCGATTGGTCGCACACAAAGGCACCGATTTGATCATCAAGAGTTTGAAGCACACAAGGAATCACGTAGAGGTTGATATTATCGGACGTGGTCCCGAGTTAGACAAGCTCAAAGTCCTGACGCATGAATTGTCACTACAGGATCGCGTCAAGTTTATTGAATGGTTCGCGGATCATAGAGAATTAGCGCAGGCGATGCGCCGTTACCGCGGTTTTGTATTTCCCAGCCTGGAGGAAGCGAATGGCATCGTCGTCCAGGAGGCGATGATGTTAGGCCTTCCGGTGATTGGATTGAATTGGGGAGGTCCTTCCCTGCTCGTCACGTCCGAAACGGGCATACTAATAGAACCGCTGGGGGAGGAATATGTGATTCGGGGTTTGGCTGAGGCGATGGATCGGCTAGCTGAGGACGGCGATCTGGCAGAGCAGCTATCAGCCGCCGGGCGGCAGCACGCGATCGATAGCGGATTCTTATGGTCGTCAGTTGTTGGAGAATGGACTAAGCAGTATACACGCCTCAGGAATTCCGATTTGAAGAGCCGTGAGAGCGCGTCAAGCCGATAGCGGCTAATACAACCAATTATCAAGTTTAGAAAATACTAGAGACCTCTCCAGATATGTAAAAGCGGATGAGGTTTCAGAGACGATGCCGGTGGCGGGTGGAAGACTCGGGGACCGGGAGTCTGGAGGAAAGCGGCGGGCGGGAAGAAAGGCGCGGTAGCGCGAGTTGCGTGTGCGTGGTGTAATAGCTAGAGGAGCTATTATGGACGTAAGCAAGATTTCGCCGGGCCGTAATCCACCGTTCGAAATCAATGTGCTGATTGAAATTCCGCAAGGTGGAATTCCGGTCAAGTACGAGATTGACAAGGTTTCCGGAGCGTTATTCGTAAACCGCTTTCTGCATACGGCAATGTATTATCCGGCCAATTACGGATTTATTCCGAATACGCTGTCCCAGGATGGCGACCCATGCGACGCGCTGGCGTTGTCGCAGGTGGCGGTTACGCCGGGATCGGTGATTCGGTGCCGGCCGGTCGGCGCCTTACTGATGGAGGATGAGCACGGGATCGACGAGAAGATACTCTCAGTGCCGGTGGATGAACTGAATCCTTATTACGATAAGATCACGGAGTATACGGATTTACCCTCGATACTGCGCAGCCAGCTCGAGCATTTCTTCGAGCACTATAAAGATCTGGAAAAGAACAAATGGGTGAAGGGGCTGCAATGGGCCAGCCGTGACGATGCGTATAAGCTGATAGTTGAATCGATCAGCCGATTTGCCGCTCCTTAGAGAAGCAGTGCTATGCGCCTGCGTCCTGCCTGAATGAAGTAAACCGAAATCGTTAATAGACCGGACGGGTGAAGGCTGAAATTCTTCACCCTGACGATCCGCGGCCGAGGATTGCAGAATGGGCGCCGAGGTGAATATGGCAATTCACATTCGGCGCAGATGGGAGATTCTCGCGGCGGGGGTAGTGCTACTAATTGTAGCAGACATGCGTTCGCATGCTGTGGCGCAGAGCACGGCCAACTTTTACTCCACCAGGGCGGCGGCTGGTAGCGAAAATTACGCGGTAATCATCAACGCAGGTGTTGCAGCGCCTGAACCGGTGCGGCTGATCTCGGCGTGCAATTACAATGCGGCGGCGCCGGAGGTGGTGATGGTATTCGACGCAAATGCACTGCCGGCCAATGGTGCGGTGCCGATGATGGAGCTTCCGTTGCCAGAGTCGGGCGGAAGCAACGCGCCGGCCTGTGGAAGCTTCTCGATGCCTGATGGCGGGGTCACGCTTTACCACGGCCTGGTGATCGCGGCGAGCACGACGGGAAAAACGTTGACGGTGGATACGGCGAACGGCGGGAACACTTTCTTTGAGGTGGCGAGATAATCCATGCCTGAGATGCTCAAAAGCCCGGCGCTTCAGATTTTTAATCGTTCACTGCCGTCAGCGAAGATGCGCGCGCAGCAGACGGCTTTGCTTGCAGTACAAATGAGGATTGGCGTCTCTAGTTTCCTGGCCCTGCTGGGTTTGCTTTCGGCGATCTTGCTGGCGGCACCAACGGTGTTCGGGCAAGGCTATAACAGCGGCGGCTATAGCGGTGGTTCGGGTGACAGCTCCGGAGGGAGCGGTGGCAGCGGCTCGGTCACTGGCGGATCCTGCTCCGCGAATCAGTATGCGACTTCGATCAACAAGTCGGGCGCGCCAAGCTGCGCGCCGGTGGCGGCCGCGATCGTCAGCGGGCTGGCGCCTTCGGCGACGACCGACACCACCAACGCGGCGAATATCAGCAGCGGGACGCTGAATGCGGCGCGCTTGCCGAATCCTACAACAAGTACGCTCGGTGGCGTGCAGGCTTTGACGGCGGTGGCGCATGAGTTCGTCACGAGCATCTCGGCGCTTGGCGTCCCAGTACTGGCGCAGCCGCAATTCACGGATATCGGCGGCACGCTCAGCACCACGCAGCTCCCAGGCGTGAGCGGCGTCAGCGGCAGCTATACCAATCTAAACGCGACAATCGATCAATATGGCCGGGTCACGGCGGCGTCGAGTGGATCAGGTGGCGGGGGCGGTTCGGGCACGGTCAATTCGGGTTCGACCGGACAGCCCGCTTATTACTCATCGGCTGGCACGGCGGTGACGGGCGGCACGCTGGCGGATATCGGGGCGGCGGCCACGGCAAATAATCTCTCGGACCTGGCCAACAAGCAAACGGCAGCGAGCAATCTCGGGCTGCAATACTACGCCGACGATTGCGGGCTGCCGAACAACGGAACCTCGGATGACGCGGCCGGACTGCGCACCTGCATGGCGGCGATGCCGGCCGGGGCGACGATGAACCTCGACGGCGCCAAGCCCTACTACCTCGCCAGCCATAGCACCTCGAACGCGATTTGGGGATCGCAGCCGTGCGAGCTCTACCTGAATACGGAGCAGCATCTCAAGTTTAATGGCGCGGTAATCATCAAGGCCAGCGGCGAGGCGGGCAACAGCGTGATTTGCGCAGGTTCGCCCAACTTCAATACGCCCGGCGCTTCTGGCGGCTCGCCGGTTTTCTATCAGATCAATAATACCGCGGCGAACGCGACTTCGATTACCACGGCGACGGCGGCGAATGCGGGCAATATCAACGCGGGCGACGATCTTTATATCGATTGCGGGACGAACAGCAGCGATCAGGATATCTTCGTCGGCTGGGATGAAGCGAGCGCGGCGGGCAATGCCAGCACGGGCGTGATCAACCTCAAATATCCGCTGCTCAAGCCCTACACCGCGGCTGAGTGCGCGAGCGGTAATCCGCGCATTTACGACTGGACGACCGGCGCAGGCGGCTACAACCTGGGGCCGCTGGCGCATGACGTGTCAATTGAAGGTCCGGGCACGGTCAACCTGCCATCGGGCGATACCGCGTTTATCATTCTCGAAGGCACGGTGCGTCCGGTAGTCACCGGAATCTATCAGAACGGCGGCAGCGCCAATGCTCAGTTCATTTTCGGCAACAACAACCATCTGGGCCTCTTCAGCGGCAACAGCGGGATCTCAGCCGGTTGCGAGGGTGATACCTACTTTAATCCGGGCGAGTTCACCTCAAGCCTCAACCAAGTCAGCTACAACAAGGTGACGCTGGTGGGCACGTCTTCATGCACCAGCCAGGAAAAGGCCTTCGGCGATTCGGAGGGCGACGAGGCCAACAGCTATTCGTATAACACGGCGGTGGTGCAGGCGCTCGGCTCGCCTAACCTGGGCGTGTGCGATTATACGCTCGATACCTGGGGCGACGTCTTCGACCATGAGAATTGCACCAGCGCCTACAAAGGCTTTACCGATGGCGGCGCCACTGGGCAGAGCGGTGCGACAGCGGTCACCAACGGCAATTACACCGCCTCGGGCGACAACGGGATCACGATCGAAAATGCCGGCGACAAGGTGATCGGCAATACGGTTACCGAAACCGGCGGAGGGATTGGGATTTACCTGCTGGGTAGCGGTGCTGCGGCGGTCAGCGGCAATACGATTAACTATCCGAACGCAGCGCCGGGCTTCGGCGCGATCGTAATCAGCGGCTTGGACAACAGCACTATCACGCATAATGTTGTGACCTCGGCCGCGGGCGGGACCGGCATCTATACCACGGACGGGACGCCGCCGTCAGGCGTGGTGCTGAGTAATAACAGCTTAACGGGCTTTTCGCAGAACATGAATTTCCAGCCAACGGGTCTGGCGGCTGGCGCGGCGGAAAGCAATCTCGGCGAGCCTGATTTCAATGCGCTGGGCAGCGAGAGCCCGCACGTCATCACGGTTTCACTGCCGCCGTCGAATGAATATGGGGCCTCGCTGTTTGCCTGTGCGCCGGTAGTGCAAGCGCCGCAATTCGGGTCTAACTATATCGAGAATCCGCAGGCCGCTCCGGCATCGGGCGTGCTTGGCTTCAATCCGCAGATAATTCCTGAGAACACGCTCGGCCAGACCGGCGCCGTGGTCACGTATGGTCCGACCTGCGCTTACTGCGACGGCGCCTGCACGCAGGGCGACTTGATCGAAGTTTCGCCAGCGAACGCCAACGCAGTCCATGATATCGGCACAAATTGCAGCAGCGCGACGACTGAGGTGGTCGGCTATCTGACGGGGTCGGGAACGGGAAGTGCGTCAACCCCGATTTTCATGCAGCCGGGGCTGTGTCCTGCGCCTCCGGTGACCTCGCTTCCAGCGGCCGATGTGACCGGGCTGGCGGCGTCAGCCACGACCGACACCACGAATGCGGCGAATATCACCAAGGGCACGCTGCCCAGCCAGCAGCTTACGCCAGCCGTCAACGCGAAGCTAAATAGCTATTACGCCGCCAATGGGCAATCGATGCCGACCTTCGGCGGAATCGAATCCAACGGTTCAGCGCAGGTGACTGAGCTGACGCCGCCGACTGGCGTGGCCTGCACCTGCACCGGCGGCACCGGCACGACTTACACTTACGCCGTTAGCTCTGTTGACTTCCCGATGGATGGCACCGCTGGCGGTTATCAGCCGCCAGGCGCGGTGATTCAGGGACCGGGCGGCGAGAGCGCTAAAAGCTCAACGGTGACTTGCAGCGGGCCGTCGTCACTGAGCTATCCGAATGACTATTGCACCGTCACCTGGAACGGCTGGAGCGACGTGGCTGCATATAAGGTGTGGGGGCGGACGTCTAATACCAATTCGCTCACCGATATCTCAAAGAACTACGGTTCGGGCGGCATCACCGGCAATGAGTTTGTCGATTTCGGCTGGTATACGCCCGTCTCAAGCCCGCAGTACATGACCGGTTTGTTCAAGGCCGAATGCGGCCTTGGTACCGGCGACTGGTCGTGGAGTTCGTGGCCGTCAAGCAACTGCGGCGATGTCTATTTCAAGGAAGTTGGCTCGACCAAGGAAAGCATCGTCGTCGGCACGACCAATAACCAGGTGACGACGGATTCGAATGGCTATCTCCATCTGATTGCGCTGAACGGGCTGGAACTGCAAGGCTCGGCGACTGATTCCAACGGTGTAATAAAGAGTGGCTATTGGCCGCGCGGAACCCTGGCTGCTGCCATTCCGAATAATGCGACGCTGGCGACGGGATTCCTGAACGCCGTGCTGATGACCGACGCCACTTATATCGAATCGCTAACAGCGGCGATCTCGGCTTACTCATGTGGCAGTGCGCCGACCTTCACGGTTGAGGATTGCGGCACCAGCCCTGCATGCTCTTCGCCGGTTTCGCTCGGCACAGTGTCGCCCAGCGCGACCGGACTAAGCGCAGGGACGATCTCGGCTCATACGGTATCAGCGGGTCATTACCTGGCGCTGACGACCTCGGCGGCGGGAACCTGCACGGCTGGCCAAATCGTTGGAAACCTGGGTGTGGAATACGCGGGGAACTAACAGGCATGCTTAGAAAACTATTCAGTTCATTTCTATTGATTGCACTAGCAGCTTCTCCCGCGTTCGCAACGCCGTCCTGGTATGGCTTGCTCTGGTACGGACAATCCTTGAGCCTCGGCGCGTTCGGGCAGCCGCTGCTGACGCCATTTTCAGTGCATCCCTCGACCGCGATGCTCTACAACTCGGCGACCAGCAATTACTCACCGTGCCAGAATAGCACGACGAGCCAGGCCAGCACCGTCTTTACCGCGATTGTGCCGGCGTATGATTCCTACTTCTCGTCGCTGGCGAATACCACGCCTGCGCAAACGCCAGTCAGTGCAATGGCAAACGCGCTGTTCACGCTGGAGGGCGGGACGCCTACTGCGCCTTATCCGATGATCGAGCTGTGTGCGGGTGTCGGCGGCTATGCTTATTCGCAGCTTGCGCAGGGCACGACCGCATACGCCAATATGAAGTCGATTATCAGCGGCGCGATCGCCGATGAACCGTCAGGGATGGCGCTCAATATCCCGGCCGTGCCCTACGTCCAGGGCGAGGCGGATTCGCAGGCCGGAACCTCGCGCAGCACCTATGCGAGTGACCTGGCGGCGCTGGAGACAAATCTCACCAGCGATATTGAATCGCTCACGGGCCAAAGCAACGCGCCGGTGCTGCTGCTGACGCAAGAGACCAATTCCTTTGGGCCGTTCGGCTCGGCTGCGAATGCCGCGGCGATTATCGGCGCGCAGAGCGACGCAGCGGCAGCGCATCCATCGACTATATTCCTGGTGACGCCGAACTATGTATTCGAGAACAATGCCCAGCAGAGCGGCCACGTCACGGCGCGTGGCTATTTCTATATGGGCGAATATATGGCGCGGGCCTATCGCAAGGTTGTGGCTTCATCCTACGGCGGACAGGGCGGTACGTGGGAAGCACCAATCGAGAGCGGCACCATTAGCAACTCGGGCGCGCAAGTGACTATTCCGCTGACAGGCGGGACGACGCCATACGTGCTCGATTGCAGCTATGTGAGCTCGCCGAATGGCGCCTGCGACGGGTTTGCCTACAGCGACAATGGCAGCTCCGGCGCGGCCTGCTCCAGCGTCGCGATTTCTGGGAACGACGTGATCATGACGCTGACCACCGCGCCGGGATCGGGCCATACAGGCACGGTCGAATACGCATGGCCGGACGGCAGTACCAATGAAGGCGCGACCACCACGCCGGGGCCAACCAGCGGATTGCGCGGGTGCCTGCATGACTCTGATCCATACGTCTCGATTCTCGATGGCAAGCCGCTGCCGGTTTACGGTGCGGCCTGGCAGGCGACATTTACGACTAACTAGAAGCCAGTCAAGTCTTGTGTGAGTAATGGCCAGGCGGCACGGTCCGGCGTGGACTGCGCCGCTTAGCCATTTTCAGGCCGCTCATTATTTCAGGCGATGGCTGCGGTAGCGACGGATGAGATTGTTGGTGGAGCTGTCGTGATTAAGCGGCGGCTCCTGAGCGCTTTCAAGCTGCGGGATTATGCGCTGGGCCAACGCCTTGCCGAGTTCGACGCCCCATTGATCAAACGAATCGATGTTCCAAATAGCGCCCTGGGTGAAGACGCTGTGTTCGTAGAGAGCGACTAGCGTGCCGAGGATGCGGGGTGTGAGCTCTTCGGCGAGAATCGTCGTCGATGGCCGGTTGCCCTCAAAGAGGCGATGTGGCAATAGCCAGTCGGGCGTACCTTCGGCTTTCACTTCGTCTGGGGTTTTGCCGAAAGCGAGAGCCTCGCTCTGAGCAAAGACGTTGGCGATGAGCATATCCTGATGGCGGCCGAGCGGATTGAGCGAGCGATAGAAGGCGATGAAATCACAGGGAATCAACTTGGTACCCTGATGAATCAACTGATAAAAGGAATGCTGGCCGTTAGTGCCGGGTTCACCCCAGAAGATCGGACCGGTTTGATAGTTAACTGTAGTACCCTCGAGGGTCACATGCTTGCCGTTAGACTCCATCGTGAGCTGCTGGAGATAGGCGGGGAAGCGCTTCAAGTATTGATCGTAAGGGAATACGCCGACCGTTTGAGCGCCGAAAAAGTTGTTGTACCAGATTGACAGCAGGCCCATCAGGACGGGAAGGTTTTGCGCGAATGGAGCGGTACGGAAATGCTCGTCCATGACATGGAAGCCGTCGAGCATCGCGCGGAAATTTTCGGGACCAACTGCGAGCATGGTTGAGAGGCCGATCGCGGAATCCATCGAGTAGCGGCCGCCGACCCAATCCCAGAAACCGAACATATTGTTAGTATCGATGCCGAACTTCGTGACCTCCGCAGCGTTGGTCGAGACGGCAACAAAATGATTAGCCACAGCCTTTTCGTCGTGCAAGGTGGCGAGTGACCAATCGCGGGCGGTGTGCGCGTTGGTCATGGTTTCGAGCGTGGTGAAGGTTTTTGACGAAATGATAAAGAGTGTTTCGGCGGGATCAAGATCGCGGGTGGCCTCGGCGAAATCGGTGCCGTCAACGTTGGAGACGAAACGGAAACTCATATCGCGATTGGAATAATGGCGGAGGGCTTCGTAAGCCATCACGGGGCCGAGATCGGAGCCGCCGATGCCGACATTGATGACATTGCGGATACGCTTGCCGGAATAACCGAGCCATTGGCCGCGGCGGACG
>DATJUF010000046.1:0-7753 GCA_035502655.1 Binataceae bacterium (SeqCode) | reverse complement strand
AGGAAACTTTCAGGGATGGAGTGATGATCGGCATGGAGGTTTCACGCAACGGAAGTGTACGCTTTTGGGCCCAAAAGCGTACACTTCCGTTGCGTGAAACCTCCATGCCGATCATCACTCCATCCCTGAAAGTTTCCTTTCGCTTGGGACCCAAAGTCGTTTCCCCCGCAAAAACTCACTCAGGTACTGGCGGTCGGGCCAGCCGTCCACTAAGAATAGTAGCTCGGCTCGTGGGTGTAGGAGGAAGTCGGAGGGGATGAGCCTGGAATTTATGGATTTTCCGCGAATTAAACGATTACCACCTTATGTCTTCAACGCTATCGGCGAACTCTGTCTTCAAGCCCGCCGCGCCGGTGAGGATATCATTGACTTCGGCATGGGCAATCCCGACGAACCTACGCCCGCCCATATCGTCAATAAGCTGATCGAGGCCGCTAGCAAGCCGGCTAACCATCGCTATTCAGTTTCGCGCGGCGTCTACAAGCTCCGCCTCGCGATCTGCGACTGGTACAAGCGCCGTTACAACGTCGATCTCGATCCCGACTCGGAAGCGATCGCGACGATTGGCTCCAAGGAAGGAATCGCGCACCTCGCGCTCGCGATTCTCGATCAGGGTGACGTGGTGCTCGCGCCGACTCCCACCTACCCGATTCATCAATACGGATGCGTTATCGCGGGCGCGCAGGT
Organism: Binataceae bacterium (SeqCode); assembly: GCA_035502655.1. GTDB lineage: Bacteria > Desulfobacterota > Binatia > Binatales > Binataceae > DATJUF01. The sequence goes on along the minus strand of DATJUF010000046.1, from coordinate 7,066 downwards.
CCAGGGCGTTCCATTACGCAATGGCGACGAATTCTTCGACGAGCTGATGGCCACGGTCAGCCGATGCTGGCCGCGCCCGAAGCTCATGATCATGAACTTCCCGCACAATCCGACCACCGCGATCGTCAATTTGAGCTTCATGAAACGGGTGGTCGAGTTCGCCCGTGCCAACGAGATTCTGGTGGTCCATGATTTTGCCTATGCCGACCTCTGCTTCGACGGTTATCGCGCTCCTTCGATCATGGAAGTCCCAGGCGCGCGGGATGTGGCCGTAGAATTCTTCACGCTCTCTAAAAGCTACAGCATGCCGGGATGGCGGGTCGGCTTCGCCGTCGGCAATCGCGAGATGATTGCGGCATTGTCACGCCTCAAATCGTATTTCGACTATGGGATGTTCGCGCCGGTACAAGTCGCGGGCATCGCCGCGCTCAATGGCCCGCAGGATTGCGTCAACGAAATCGTCAACGTCTATCGCAGCCGCCGCGACGTCCTGGTCAATGGCCTGAACCGCGCGGGCTGGCCAGTGACCAAGCCGCTGGCGACGATGTTTGTCTGGGCGCCAATCCCCGAGCCGTTCCGCGCGATGGGCTCGCTCGAATTCGCCAAATTCCTCCTGCGCGAGGCGAAAGTCGCGGTCTCGCCAGGCGTTGGTTTCGGCGCCGATGGCGACGGATTCGTGCGCTTCGCCCTGATCGAAAACGAGCATCGTACACGCCAGGCGGTCCGTGGTATCCGCCACGCCCTCAGCCATGCCGAAGTGCCCGGACTGAAGCGCGTGGCAGGCGGCCTCGGCTGACAGGCTTCATCGGCAGGGGGGTGACGTGAGGGCGGTACGGCTTGCCCTGCTTGGCTGCGGGATAGTGGGGACCGGCGTGGTCAAGCTGCTGCGCGGCAATGGCGCGTTGCTCGAACGGCGCCTAGGCGTGCCGCTCGAATTGGCCGGAGTCGCCGATCGCAGCCTTAAACCTGACCGCAGCCTTGGCCTCGGTACACGCTTGATCACACGCGACGCCGGCGCGCTCGTTATCCGCCCTGATATCGACATCGTGGTTGAGCTGTTCGGCGGACGTGAACCTGCGCGCAGTTTGATCCTTAAGGCACTGGCAGCGGGAAAGGACGTGGTCACCGCCAATAAGGCATTGCTAGCGGACGACGGCGCGGAACTCTTCGCCGCGGCGGCAGAGGCTGGACGTGCGATCGGCTTCGAGGCCAGTGTTGGCGGCGGCATCCCGATTATCCGCACGCTGCGCGACGCTCTGGCTGGTGATCGCCAGCGGGCGGTTTACGGCATCGTCAACGGCACCTGTAATTCAATCCTCACAATGATGAGCGAGAACGGCAGTAGCTTTGCCAATGCGCTCGCGATCGCTCAGCACGAGGGCCTGGCCGAGGCTGATCCGACACTGGATATCGAGGGCCATGACGCCGCGCACAAACTCTGCCTGCTGGTGACGCTGGCGTTCGGCGTGATGCTGCGTCCGGTTCAGGTGCATACGGAGGGAATCAGCCGGATTACGCCGGAAGATATCGCTTATGCGCGGGAACTTGGCTATGCAGTCAAGTTGCTGGCGATCGCGAAAGATGACGACGGCGCGGTCGAGGCGCGGGTGCATCCGACGATGATACCGGCACGCCATCTGCTGGCTGGAGTTGGCGGATCGTTCAACGCGATCTATATCCATGGTGACGCGCTAGGCTCGAGCATGTACTTCGGACGCGGCGCCGGAGAGATGCCGACGGCGACGGCGGTGATGGCGGATATCCTGGAGATAGCCCGCAGACGGGTTGGCGCGTCCACGCTAAGAGTCTCAGGCGCAACACCCGCGGTCTCGCGCGCGCACACCCTGGCAAGCGAGGGCTATGGCGATGTTTCACGTGAAACATCGGTTGCAGGTTTAGCCAATCCGCTGGGCTTTCCGGTGAAGGGAATAAGGCCAGCCCGTGTCAAGCCGATGGACGACGTGCTATGCGAATACTATCTGCGCTTCACGGCGCGGGATAAGCCGGGCGTGCTGGGCGCTATAGCGTCGGTGCTGGGACGCAACGGCATCTCAATCGCATCGGTGATTCAGCAGGGACGAGGCAAGGAGGAAGAAACCACCGTGCCGGTTATAATGCGCACCCATGAGGCACGCGAGCGCAATTTGAAACGCGCGCTGGCGGCAATTACGCGGCAGAAGCTGGCGGGCGTGCCACCGGCCTTTATCCGGATTGAGGAGCATCTGTAGTCCGCGATGGCTAACGGCGGAGATATGCCCAAGGGTCATCTTATCGGTTCTGCGGCCAGCGGCACACGGCCGGACCGAGCGCGGCTGACGCGCTGGCCCGGGTTGATCGAGCATTACCGGCGCTTCCTGCCGGTCACCGACAAGACACCAGTGGTGACTCTCAATGAGGGCAATACGCCGCTGATCGAGAGTCCCGCGCTGGCCGAGCGGCTCGGGTTAAATATAAAGTGTTACTTGAAGTTTGAGGGAACTAATCCGACCGGCTCGTTCAAGGATCGCGGCATGACGGTCGCCATCAGCAAGGCCTTGGGCGAAGGCGTACGGGCGGTGATGTGCGCGTCAACCGGTAATACCTCGGCGTCAGCCGCGGCCTATGCGGCTCGTGCAGGACTTCAAGCGTTTGTTTTAATTCCGAAGGGGGCGGTGGCCCTCGGCAAGCTGTCCCAGAGCGTGATGCATGGCGCGCGCATCGTCGAGGTAATCGGCAACTTTGATATATGCCTGAAGGTGGTGCGTGACCTCGCCGAACGCGACCCGATCAGGATAAGGCTGGTGAACAGCGTTAATCCAGACCGAATCGCGGGGCAGAAGACTGCGGCGTTTGAAATCTGTGATGCACTCGGCGACGCCCCAACACATCATTTTTTACCGGTCGGCAACGCGGGCAATATTACGGCGTATTGGGCGGGCTATCGTGAGTACCAGACGGGCGGGCTTTCGGCGCGGCTGCCAAAGATGATGGGCTATCAAGCGGCGGAGTCCGCTCCTTTAGTGCTGGGGCATCCGATTGACGATCCGCATACGGTGGCGACAGCGATCAAGATTGGCAATCCGGCAAGCTGGAACAATGCGATCGCGGCACGAGACCAGTCGGGCGGAGTGATCGACATGGTGACGGACGCGGAAATCCTGGCCGCCTATCGTTTGATTGCGGCACAGGGCATTTTTGCCGAGCCGGCTTCGGCGGCATCAGTAGCAGGGTTGATTAAATTCGGGGCAACTGGGGGGATCAAGCCGGGTTCGGTGGTGGTCTGCACCCTTACCGGCCACGGGCTCAAGGACCCTGACACAGCGATGAAGAATCTGAGCAACACGATCGTAGTCGAACCGGATATCGATCGGATCCTCAAAATTCTGGAGGGCTGAGCCGCCAAGCCAAACAGCAAGGAACGGACAGCATGAAATATATAATTATTCACGGCGATGGGATGGCTGACTGGCCGTGCGATGAACTCGGCGGGAAGACGCCGCTGGAGGCGGCGCGCAAGCCTAATATGGATTTGATTGCAGCGCGCGGCACGCTAGGGCTGGTCGCGACGATCCCACCTGGGATGCCGTCCGGCAGCGACGTCGGCACGATGACGATGCTCGGCTATGACCCAGCGCGGTTCCATACCGGGCGTGCGCCGATAGAGGCCGCTAGCCAAGGGATTGAACTTGGGCCTGATGATATCGTTTTTCGAATGAACCTAGTGACTATCGAACCGGATGACACCGGCGCAGATATTATGGCGGATTTCACTGCGGGCCATATCAGCAGCGCGGAAAGCGCGGCGGTTGTTGCAGATCTGCGATCGGGGCTGAGCGATGACGGAATGGAATTCTTCAACGGCGTCAGCTACCGCCATCTGATGGTCTGGCGTAACGGGATCAGCGGAATGCGCCTGACGCCGCCGCACGATATTACGGGCAAAGCGGTCAGTGAGTATCTGCCCGCGGGTGAGGGCGCCGATCGCTTAAGCAGTATAATGAGCGAAGCCGCGGCGATTCTCAGCGATCATCCGGTCAATCGCGCACGGCGGGTAGCGGGCAAGCCGGAAGCGACATCGGTATGGTTCTGGGGCCAGGGCAGGCGGCCGGCAGTGCCGACGCTCAAGGAGCGATTCAAAGTAACAGGCTCAGTGATTTCGGCAGTCGATCTGGTTAACGGGCTAGGCCGTCTCGCCGGACTGGAAGTAATCACCGTTCCGGGTGCGACCGGCTTTCTGGATACTGACTATGCCGCCAAGGGCCGCTATGGGCTGGAAGCACTCAAACGCCGGGATTTTCTGCTACTGCATATCGAGGCGCCGGATGAAGCCGGCCATATGGGCCGCGCCGATCTGAAAACCGAAGCGCTAGAACGGATTGACGAACTAATTCTGGGACCGATGCTGGCAGAGCTGCCTGCCCTGGGCGAGTTCGCGCTGCTGCTGATGCCGGACCATGCGACGCCGTCGAAACTCAAGACTCACTCGAATGAACCGGTGCCGTTCGCTATGCTCAAATCGCCGTCGTTGCGGGACAGTGGCAGCATCGCGCGCCGCTATACTGAGGCCGAGGCTGGACGCACCGGGGTGATGGTGAAGCAGGGCTATCAGCTAATCGAAGCGCTGTTCGGGCGTGAACTTCCATTAAGCCATCCGTAGCAAAGGACGCCACAATGGAGCGTAATCTTGCCCTTGAAGTAGTCCGCGCAACCGAGGCTGCCGCACTGGCCACCGCGCGCTTTATCGGCAAGGGCGACGAGCGCATGGCCGATCGGGTAGCGGCCGAAGCGATGCGCAATACTTTGAACTCGATTTCAATCGACGGCAAAATTGTGGTCGGCGAAGGCGATCAAGGGACGGCGGAGTTTCTCTATGCCGGGGAAATCGTCGGAGTTGGATCGGGGCCGGAAGTTGATGTCGGGCTCAGCGCGCTCGAAGGTTCGCTGATCTGCGCGACCGGCGGTCCCAACGCGCTGTCGTGTATCGCGGTGACCGAGCGCGGCAGGATGCTGCGCTGTCCAGATACCTACATGGATAAAATCGCCTGCGGCCCGATTGGCCGCGGAGTGATCGATCTCGACCGCTCGCCTACAGACAATTTGAAGGCGCTGGCGGAAGCGAAAGAAGTGTACGTAGAGGACTTGCGGGTAGCGATTCTCGACCGCCCGCGTCATGAGAAATTGATTGCTGAAGTGCGGCGGGCGGGGGCTGGAGTCAAGATGCTCACGGCCGGCGACTTGTCGGCGGCGATTGCGACGACGCGTCCAGAAAGCGAAGTCGATATGCTTATCGGGATCGGCGGGGCGCATCAGGGTGTGCTGGCGGCGGCGGCGATTCGGTCCTCCGGCGGCGATATTCAATGCCGTTTCGCGCCGCGCAACGAACAGGAAGCGGAAGCCTGCCTGGCGGCAGGGATTCTCGATTTGCGGCGCAAGTTCACGCTCGAGGAACTGGCGGGCGATAATGTGATGTTCGCGGCGACGGGCGTTACCACCGGTGACTATCTGCACGGAGTGCGCTTCTTTTCAGGCGGCGCGATGACCAACAGCGTGGTGATGCGCTCGAAGACGCGGACGATCCGGTTTATCGAAGCGATTCATCATTTCGACTTCAAGCCGGAATACTGAGCGGTAGAAAAATGGCGTTCGCAGTGACGGAAAATATAGTCAAGACCGGGCGGCATGCCAGTTTTTACCTGGCGTGTGGAAACGAAGACGCACCGCTGATGATCTTTGTGCATGGATGGCCAGAATTGTCGATAAGCTGGCGCCATCAGTTGCCGGCCTTTGCTGCGCTGGGATTCCGCACGATCGCGCCGGATATGCGAGGGTATGGACAATCGAGCGTCTACTCGCACCACGAGGATTATGCGCTGGAAAATAGCGTGGCCGACATGCTCGAACTGCTTCAAGCACAGGGCCGGGAGAAGGCGATCTGGATTGGGCACGACTGGGGAAGTCCGGTGGTGTGGAGCATGGCGAGCCATCATCCGGACAAATGCATCGGGATAGTCAATCTGTGTGTACCATATTTTGCGAAGGGCTTCGCACCGAAGAACTTCATTCCGCTGGTGGACCGGAAGATTTATCCAGAAGCGAAATATCCGGCAGGACAATGGGAGTATATGTACTTCTATGAAGAGAACTTCGACAAGGCGCGAGCGTCGTTTGAAATGGATATACCGAAACTTGTCAAGTTGCTATTCAGAAGCGGAAGTCCGGACGGCAAGGGACAGCCGGCCATAACCGCGGGCGTACGTAATGACGGAGGCTGGTTCAGTGGAGCAACGGCGCTGCCGGATGTGCCGATCGATGGGTCGGTTCTGACGGAGGAGGATTATCATAAATATACTACGGCGCTGGTACGTAACGGGTTTTTCGGTCCGGACTCCTGGTATATGAATCATCCGCGCAATTTAGAGTTCGCGTCGAAGGCTGTGAACGGCGGGCGTCTGGAGATGCCGGTGCTGTTTCTACATGCGCTGTACGACTATGTATGCGAGACAGTGGATTCGCGGCTGGCAGAACCGATGCGGAATGACTGCGCGAATCTCAGTGAAGCGGTCGTGAAATCGGGGCATTGGATGGCACAGGAGAAGCCGGCTTCGGTAAACGCGGCGATTGCGCGATGGATGGCGGTACAGTTTCCGCAATTGTGGAGGGTCTAAGGTTTCGCGGATAAGTCCAGCACTGCCCACAATTCATCCGATAACGGTGCTCCATCTTGCCGTAGAAATGGGAGGTGCTTACTTCTGAAAAAATCAACTACCAGCGGACGACTTGTTCGTAGATTTTAGGCAACTGGCGCGGTAACGAAGTAATGTCGTCGATGACGAGGTAGCGCTGCGGCGCGCACATCTGGCGCAAGTAATCGTGGCCGGTGCGATCAACCGTAATGCAGAACGGGAGCACGCCGGCCATCTCCAGTTCTTTGAGAGCGACCATCGTATCCTGGATGCCGTAGGCGTTGGAGCGGCGGTCGTGGCCGTAATCGAAATCCTGCGGAAAGCCGTCGCTAAGAAGGATGACGTGCTTGGCGCGCGAGGAAACGTCTTTGAATTTTTCGCGGACGTGGCGGATCGCGGCGCCC
>DATJUF010000045.1:0-5769 GCA_035502655.1 Binataceae bacterium (SeqCode) | reverse complement strand
GCATCCCGTTCACTACTGGAATCTTGCTCGGGATTGGCGATACGCCTGCAGAACGCGCTCTGAGCCTGCTGGCGATTCGCGCGAGCCATGAGCGCTACGGTCATATCCAGGAAGTGATTATCCAGAACTTTCGCGCCAAGCCGGGTATTGCGATGGAAGATGCGCCGGAGCCACAGGCCTTGGAAATGGCCAGAGCGATCGCGGTCGCGCGGCTGCTGCTTGGACCGAACATGAATGTACAGGCGCCGCCAAATCTGTCGCCGCACGAAATCGAATTGTTTCTTGCCGCGGGCATTAATGATTGGGGCGGTATCTCGCCGCTCAGCCGCGATTACGTCAACCCCGAAGCGCCATGGCCGCATCTCGAGCGGCTGGCCGAACGATGTGCGCGGGCCGGCTTTCACCTAAAACAGCGGCTCGCGGTTTACCCCGAATACATCCACGATGAGTGGATCGATGCGGCTATCCGGCCGGCAATCGATCGCCTCAAAGATCGAGCTGAAGCGGAGGTGTAAGCGTGAACCTCGATCAATTGCGCGATTACGTTGGTGAAATCGGCCTCGCCCCTCTATCCACCCTGATGGAGCAGGCATCTGCGCCAGTCCGCGCCGTACTTAATCGAAGCCTGGAGCGCAAAGAGCTCACACCGGACGAGGGTTTGCTGCTTTACGGCGCCGATGGCCCCGATCTGCGTGCACTCGTCAAGTGCGCCGATCTCGCCCGTGCCGAGGACGTGGGAGATGAAGTGACCTACGTCGTCAATCGCAATATCAATTTCACCAATATCTGTTTTGTCGGATGCCAGTTCTGCGGCTTCAAGCGCCAGAAATGGGAGTCCGATGCCTATGACCATGCGGACGCTACGATTCTCGCAAAGGTTGCCGATGCGGCCGCACGCGGGGCGACCGAAGTCTGCATGCAAGGCGGCATCAATCCCGATATGCCGGACTTCAAGTATCGTGACCTTCTGGTTACGATCAAAGAGCACTTTCCCGATATCCACATCCACGCGTTCTCACCGATGGAGATCATGTATGGCGCCCGCCGCGTGCGGATGGATTACCCCGAATACATCGGGATGCTGCGTGAGGCCGGCCTCGGCTCGATTCCTGGTACTGCCGCTGAAATCCTGGACGACGAAGTGCGCGAAATCCTGAGTCACAAGAAAGTCGACGTCGCCGCGTGGGTCGAAATTATTACGACGGCTCACGCACTCGGCGTGCCGACCACTTCGACCATCATGTATGGCCATCTGGAAAGCCCGCGCCATGTGATTAATCATTTGTCATTATTGCGCGATATCCAGAAGCGCACGCACGGCTTTACCGAATTTGTGCCGCTGCGCTTCATCCATGAAAACACGGTGCTTTATCGCAAGGGGCTAGTGAAACCCTCAGAAATCGGCTTCCCCGACCTGCGGATGTACGCGACTTCGCGGCTGTTCCTGCGCGGGTTTATCGACAACCTGCAAACCTCGTGGGTCAAACTAGGCGTCGATCTTGCTGCGCTGACTCTACGCGCCGGATGCAATGACTTCTCGGGGACGCTGATGGAGGAAAGCATCACGGCACAGGCGGGCGGCACCGCCGGTGAGTTCCTGCCGGTCGATCTCATCGAGGAAAAATGCGCCGAGATTGGCCGCATCCCGGTCGAACGTTCCACCACCTACCGCAAACTCTACGGCAGAAAGGCTCCCAATGGCGCGCGGCCGATCCCTCATCTCGCAGAAGCCCATGAAGCCGGCAGTCACCACGTTGGCGGGGGGAGTGGGTGCAGCTAAGTTCCTGCGCGGGCTGGTCCGCCGCATCGATCCGCGCCGCCTCACGATAGTTGTCAATACCGGCGACGACGAGGAGTTCTTCGGACTTCACGTTTCGCCGGATATCGACACCGTCACCTACACACTGGCGGATGTCATCAACAAGGCCAATGGCTGGGGCCTCGAGGGCGAGAGCTTCAACGCGCTCGACGCGCTGGGACGTTATTACGGAAAGCCGTGGTTCAATCTCGGCGATCGCGATCTCGCGACCCATCTCTATCGCACCGAACGGATGCGGGCCGGCGCCACACTCAGCGAGATTACCTCGGATATCGCCTGGCGCTTCGGTATCACTGCCCGCATCCTGCCGATGTCCAATGATCGTATCCGCACCTTCGTTAAGTTAAAGGGCGGCCGGCCCCTGCCGTTCCAGGAATATTTCGTGCGGCGACGTGCGCGCGGCCGGGTCGAGAGCATCGAATTGCGCGGCATCGAGGAGGCGAGCGCCTTGCCGGAGGCGCTCAGGGCGATCGCCGATTCGCGTGCGATCATCCTCGCGCCGTCGAATCCGTTTGTCTCGCTCGCGCCCATCCTTAACCTTAAGGGTATGCGCGAAGCGCTCATTTCAGTCCGTGACCGCGTCGCCGCGATCAGCCCGATCGTTGGCGGCAAGACCATCAAAGGTCCAGCCGACAAGATGCTGCGCGGCCTCGGCCATGAAGTATCACCATTGGCAGTCGCGCGGCTTTACCAGGATTTCCTCGGCGCCTTCATCCTCGACACCATAGACCATAGCTATATCGAGCCGATTCGCGAACTGGGCATTCGAGCCGTTGCCACCAATACGATCATGTCCACTCCAGCCAAAGCGGCACGCCTCGCGGACGTGGTGATGCGCGCGCTTGAGGTGTAGGCTAGCGGTCATTTGATGATGGCTTCACTCACGCTAACCGCAATCGAAGGCATCCCGATGGTCGAGCGGGGCGATAATCTCGCTCAACTGATCATTACCGCACTCGATCGGATGGGCCTCAAGCTCCAACACGGCGATATCATCACGGTGTGCCAGAAGATCGTCTCAAAGGCCGAGGGCCGCGTCGTCGATTTAACTAGTATCGAGCCCTCACCGCTCGCCCGCAGTTTCGCTGCCCGCTGGGACAAAGATCCGCGCGCCGTCGAACTCGTTTTGCGCCAGACCAGCCGCATCGTACGTATGGACAACGCCGTGTTGATCGTCGAAACCGGCCCCGGATGGGTTTGCGCCAACGCCGGCATCGACGAGTCCAACAGCCTCGCTGACCATCGTGCGATCCTGCTGCCTGAGGACGCCGACGCCTCGGCCTCGTCGCTGCGGACCGCACTCAAGCAACTGAGCGGCGTCGATGCCGCCGTGCTGATCACCGATACTTTCGGCCGCCCCTGGCGCGACGGCCTGACCGAAGTATGCCTCGGCATCGCCGGACTCGACCCGATGCTCGATTTGCGCGGCACGCCCGATTTGGCAGGCCGTGAGCTGCATCACACTGTAATCGCCATCGCTGATGAAATCGCCTGCGCTGCTGGCCTCCTGATGCCAAAGGCGGGCGCCATTCCCGCCGCACTGGTGCGCGGGTACCAGTATCAATCGGCCGCCAACGCCAGCGCCCGCGCGCTGATCCGGCCCGCGGCTTCCGACCTTTTCCGTTAATTACCCGATGCCTTCGAATAACGCAGAACCTGCGACCGCCGCTGAAATCACCGCTGTGGCCGATATTGCGGCGCCGGTCAAGGATGAACTCTGCGCCGCCGAGGCTCGGCTCTCGCACCTGCTCGATTCCAACGAATCGCTCATCAGCGAAATCTGCCATTATCTCGTCGACGGCAGTGGCAAGCGCTTGCGCCCGCTCTTCATCCTGCTGGTCTATCGCGCCTGCGACGGACCCGACCGCAAAATCGACGACGCCATCGACGCCGCGATCGCGCTCGAATTGATCCACTCGGCCACCCTGCTCCACGACGACATCATCGACGGTGGCATGCTGCGCCGGGGCAAGCCCTCGGCCTTCGCGCGTTACGGCAACGCGCCCTCGCTCGTGGCTGGCGATTTCCTCTTTTGCCGCGCATTCGAGCTATGTGGCCGCTTCGATGAGCGGCTGGTCCGTACGGCGGCGCAGGCCTGCATCCAGCTTACCGAGGGTGAAGTGATGGAGGGCCGGATGCGCCACAACGCCGCTGCGACGCTCGACGATTATCTCGCCGTGATTACGCGCAAGACCGCGTCGCTGTTCGCGGCCGGCGGACGGGTGGCCGCCGACCTCGCCGGATCGCCGCCGAAGCTCATCACGGCGATGGACAAGCTGGGACTCGCGCTCGGCCGCGCCTTCCAAATGGTCGATGACCTGCTCGACGTGATTGGCCCCGAAGAACGTATTGGCAAGCCGGTCGGCTCTGACCTGCGCGAAGGCATCATATCGCTGCCGGTAGTGCTGGGCGTGCAATCCAATGGGGTGCTGGCACAGGATTTCCGCGCCGGGACGCCAATCGAGGGTCCCGCTTTTGAGCGCGTACTTGCGATGATGCGTGAGCCATCGCTGCTTGTCCGTGGGCGTGCTTTAGCCGCAGAGCAGGTTGCGGCCGCGCGCGATCTCCTCCATCAGCTCGCGCCCTCGGTTTATCGCGACGGCCTTGCAGCGCTGATTGACGACCAACTCACCCGCCCCGCATAACCCAATTGCGAGCCTCTGTTTCCTCCGGAATTTTTCTGGTGGGCAGGGGCAGAATCGAACTGCCGACACGAAGATTTTTTGTCTTGGAACGCATCGACGCGGCTTCGGCGACGGGTACGAGCGTAGAAAGGCCGGGTAACCGCGCAGCGCTGGGTCATCCCGCTAGCAGAAACGCGGCGCAGGGCTATTGCTGATCGGAGAAATGGGATGCACCTGTTTATCCTCAGGGTCATCCGGCGATCATTAATGGCAACCTCGTGACCGAGGGCGGCGTAGCCAAGATCACAGGAATCAAGAGCCACCACATCACTGGACCGGCGCGTGTATTTTAACGCGAGGAAGAATGCTTGACCGCTATCCGCGGGTACGGATTGGAAAAAACGCGGCGGGTACCAGTGCTGGTCACGCTCGGCGTGTGCGCCAACGGCCACAAGCGGTGCGCCGTGTGTTTATACCCAAGGGGCGAGGCCGCTTTCGCGCGCTAGGAATCCCGGGCCCAGCGTTCCAAGTTCAGCGAACTGGAATCGCAACATGTGATTACTAACTGCTCAATCTCGGATCGCGCTAATTGTTTTTCCACCAATTGACCGACACCACCAAGCACGGGAAATGGAAGCTCTATGCTTTAACCCTAACCTCCAACTCACGGCTTATTCGAAGTCTTCGATCCGTGCAGACTGCCTCTGCCTTAATCTTCTTCATATCGTCGTGCTGACTGCCGGGATTGGCGTAGCGCTTGCCCGAGCGGACGATGATTTGAGGACGGGGATGACCTCTGACGCGAGTCAGTTATCAGTGCCACCCTCGGCTCTGACCTATAAGGTTATCGGGCATCCCCGCTCCATCAACGCTGAACGCCACTGGCGCACCTTACCTAGCCCAACTGGCCTGCCGGCCTATATCGAAAGACCCCTCATTTTCCCTATGCCTGGCTTCAAGCCGCGCTTCAGAATGCTATAAATACACAACCTGTACGGGCTGGAGGGGTGGCCGAGCGGTTGAAGGCACCGGTCTTGAAAATCGGCAGCGGCGCAAGTCGCTCGTGGGTTCGAATCCCACCCCCTCCGCCAGCTATTTCGGCGGTTTCAAACACTCGAATTGCCAAAGCCGCTGCGCTCCAAAACTTCGCCTCGCGAATAAGCCCTTCGAGGATCTATGGCTGAAGTTCGGCCACTAACCGATTCACCCCGCGCTTTCGCTGCCTATCGCAACCGCCGCGTACTCCTGATCCTCCCACTCGGCTTCGCTAGCGGCCTGCCGCTTCTGCTGACCTTCTCCACGCTATCGGCTTGGCTCGCGACCGCT
>DATJUF010000044.1:0-11510 GCA_035502655.1 Binataceae bacterium (SeqCode) | reverse complement strand
CCATCCCGTGCCCATCAGTGAGAGCGACGCCGGTGTTCCGGTGTCTCAAATGTTCGGAGATGTTTGGGAGTGGACCCAAAGTCATTATTCTCCCTATCCCGGATATGCAGCAGTATCAGGAGCACTTGGCGAGTATAACGGCAAATTTATGGCCAATCAGTTTGTATTGCGTGGCGGGTCGTGTGCGACCTCGGTCTCGCATATCCGATCCACCTATCGGAACTTTTTTCCCGCCGACACACGATGGCAATTCATGGGCATTCGGCTAGCCAAAACAGCCCAGGCGTAAGCTCGCAGACTCGCCGGCTACTCTCATTATTGCGAATGTCCTTGTGCGAATCTTTCGAGGAGCACGTCCGTCCATCATCACTCAAGGCCAGATATGCTGACAGCAGAAAGCAAACAGCGCTTTCCGCTCTACCCTGAGGCGACTTGCTTAAACACCTATGGACCGCCGGCATGCGGCGAGAAAGGATAAGGGGTTCATGAGCGTTCACTAGATCGCCGAAGTGTACGCAGCGCTCACGCGATTGCCGGTGCAGCCGCGCATACACTCGGTGGAGCCCAAAACTGCGCCTGATTCAGTACCTAGCTGAGTGCCATTTTCGACCCCTATAGGCCATCAGTTAGGTCGTCAAATCGTCTCAAACGCTATTTGACTTTTCGTCGCTAGTTTCTAAGTAACTGAAATCATTAAAGGCTCTTGGTGGGCGGTGCTGGTTTCGAACCAGCGACCCCCGGCTTGTAAGGCCGATGCTCTACCGCTGAGCTAACCGCCCTGAGTGGTCAATCTCGACTCCGGCCCGCGAATGGGCCTTTCAAGTGCTGCTATCGCCCATCTTGCCGCAGTGCGCATGAATAAGCGGCTAATGAAGCTTCTGTCACTACACCCGTAGCTGTCGTGAGCCCGTTGGTGCCGACGCGGCGCCACCAAAATTTGTCAGGATCCCGTCGAGGCCGTATCGGCTGCCCCTATACTATCGTTGAGAGAATCCTTCAGCTGCTTGCCAGGTTTGAATTTGGCCGATCGGCTGGCCGAAATCTCGATCGTCTCCCCGGTTTTAGGATTGCGGCCCGTACGTGCATTACGATCTGACACTGAAAACGTGCCGAAGCCTGATATATTCACCCGCTCCCCCTGCTTCAACGCCGCGATTATATCGTCAAGAACGAGATTGACAGCCTTCTCCGCGTCAATCCGGTTGAGGCCAAGCTTGTTCGCCAAGCCTTCGATTAGATCAGCCTTCGTCATAGATTCCCACTCCGGCAAACTCCCCTCATGATGATCTATCAGTAACACAGCGGCGGACCGCCAAAAAATGACAGCCCGCCGAGTTAGGTTAGCGGAATTATTAGGAAATGTCAGGAAAGATTGGGCGATACTACTGGATTTTCCTGACTATCGTCCTCGTCTGCGATTGGAGTCTTGTCCTCCTGCTCTACCTTTAGCAACGCCAGCGCATCAGCCTGCCGCTGCTTGAAGAAGGCATCGTGATCCGACAGCACCAGAGCATGACGCAGAATCTCGTCCATGTGCTCAACTTTTATAACAGTTATATTTTTGAGCACTTGTGCCGGTATCTCATCGACGTCTTTCTCGTTTTCCTTCGGAATTACGACCGTCTTAATGCCGCCGCGATGGGCTGCCATAACCTTTTCCTTCAGCCCGCCTATCGGCAGCACGCGCCCGCGCAGTGTAATCTCGCCCGTCATCGCCAAGTCGTTGCGGATCTGTACGCGGCACAGCGCCGACACCAACGCTGTCGCCAGCGTGATACCAGCGGAAGGGCCGTCCTTCGGAATCGCACCCTCTGGAATATGAATATGGATGTCGATCTTCTGATAAAAATTCGGCGCCAACCCTAACGCCTCGGCTCGCGAGCGAACGTAACTCATGGCCGCGTGCGCGCTTTCGCGCATCACGTCGCCCAGTTGGCCAGTTATCGTGAGCTTACCTCGTCCGGGCACAATCGTAACTTCGACACTCAGCAGTTCACCGCCCAATTCGGTCCAGGCAAGACCCGTAGCCACTCCGACCTGCGGCTCGGTTTCGGCGATACCATAGCGAAACTTGGGCGGACCCAGATACTTCACAAGCGCCGAGGAAGAAACTCGGACATGCGCATTGCGATCGTTCTTAACTACTTCGACGGCAATCTTGCGGCAAACTGCCGCGATTTCGCGCTCAAGATTACGCACTCCGGCCTCGCGGGTGTAGTTGCGGACAATCCCGAGCAGTGCTTTATCAGAAAACTCAATATTCTCCTCCTTTAGCCCGTTGGCGTCGCGCTGCTTGCGAATCAAATACTTCTTCGCGATCTGGAGCTTCTCTGACTCCATATATCCAGGCAGCCGAATGATCTCCATCCGATCCTGCAAGGGCCGCGGAATCCGATCCAAAGTGTTCGCCGTCGTGATGAACATCACCTTCGACAGGTCGTAGTCGCAATCCAGATAGTGATCGTTGAAGGTGTTGTTCTGCTCGGGATCGAGTACTTCGAGTAGTGCCGAAGACGGGTCGCCACGAAAATCCGTCGACATCTTGTCGACTTCATCCAGCAGGACCACCGGGTTCCCCGATCCGGCCTTGCGCATCGACTGGATTACCTTGCCAGGTAACGCGCCGATGTAGGTCCGCCGGTGCCCGCGGATTTCAGCCTCGTCCCGCACACCACCCAATGAGACGCGTACGAATTTACGACCCGTGGCTCGCGCCACTGATTTCCCCAGCGAAGTCTTGCCAACGCCTGGCGGCCCTACCAAGCACAGGATCGGTCCCTTCAACTGCCCAACCAGTGTCTGCACTGCGAGGTATTCAAGAATGCGTTGCTTGACTTTTTCGAGGCCGAAATGGTCCTCCTCGAGCACACGCTCCGCTTCATGGATATCAAGTTTATCTTCGGTGTATTCGAACCATGGCAGCGCCAGGAACCAGTCGAGATAGTTGCGCACGACCGTCGCCTCGGCCGACATTGGCGACATCATCTTGAGCTTCTTAATCTCGCGCTCGCACTTTTCGCGTGCCTCGGCCGGCATCTTTTTCTGCCGCAGCTTTTCTTCCAACTCCTGAATCTCGTTCTTGAACTCGTCTTTCTCGCCGAGTTCCTTCTGAATCGCCCGCATCTGCTCGTTGAGATAATACTCCTTCTGGGTCTTTTCCATCTGTTTTTTGACCCTGGAGCGGATGCGTTTCTCAACCTCCAGTATTTCCAATTCGGAACGCATATAGCCGAGGATGCGCTCAAGGCGCTCCGCCGGATTCGTACATTCAAGCAGTGATTGCTTGTCCTCCAGCTTGATCCCGAGATGGCCCACGAGCTTGTCGGCCAGATAAGCCGGGTCGTCTACCGCGGCGATTGACGTTACCATTTCGGGCGGAATCTTCTTGTTCAACCGAACATAATTGTCGAAGGTGGTGTTGACCGAACGCATCAGGGCTTCGACTTCAGTCGTACGCTCGCAAACCTCTTCGATTTCTTCGACTTCAACTTTGAAGAACTCGTCTTCCGGTACGTAGCGCAGAATTCGGGCGCGCCGCTTGCCTTCGAGCAAGGCCTTGACGGTTCCATCGGGCAGCCGCAGAAGCTGCACCACTACGCCCAAGGTGCCGACCGGATAAATATCGTCAGGACCAGGCTCGGACACACGCGCGTCCTTCTGCGCGGCAAGCAAAATTGGTTTCTTCTGAGCCTCGGCCATTTCCAGCGCTTTGATCGACTTCTGCCGGCCGACAAAGATTGGATAGACCTCATGAGGGAACACGATCAGCTCGCGCAGTGGGAGCAGCGCAACCTGTTCATTGGGGGAGGCGTCGCGATTGTCTTTTTTATCGTTGCGGAAAAGCATTTCCGTGGATCCCGATCTCCTGGGCTTTAAGCCGTTTCGGCGGTCTTCTGGTAGACCAGCAGAGGCTGCTCCTTCTGGGTCACAACCTCCTCTGAAATCATCACCTCCTTGATATTCGGCTGCGAGGGTATTTCGTACATCAGATCCACCATAATTGCCTCCATTATAGCACGAAGGCCGCGGGCCCCCGACTTGCGCTTGAGGGCCTCACGGGCGATCGCCTTCAGCGCTCCGGGCGTGAACTTAAGGTGGACATTCTCCATGTCGAACAATTTCTGATATTGCCGAACCAGTGCATTCTTCGGTTCAGTAAGAATCCGCACGAGCGCATCCTCGTCGAGCTCGCCGAGGGTGGCGATCACTGGCAGCCGCCCGACAAACTCAGGAATCAGGCCAAATTTCAGCAGGTCTTCCGGCTGTACGAGGTTTAGCAACTCGGATATGGTACGCGGGTCGCGATGGCTTAAATCTGCCCGGAAGCCCATCGTCTTGCCTGCGATCCGCCGCCGGACAATGTCATCGAGGCCGACGAAGGCTCCGCCGCAAATGAACAGAATATTGGTCGTGTCCACCTGCAGGAACTCCTGCTGTGGATGCTTCCGGCCACCCTTCGGCGGTACGCTCGCCATCGTGCCTTCGACGATCTTGAGGAGCGCTTGCTGAACGCCCTCGCCCGAGACGTCGCGCGTAATCGACGGATTGTCGCCTTTGCGTGCGATCTTGTCGATTTCGTCGATATAGACAATACCCCGCTGGCAGCGCTCGATATCGTAATCGGCGTTCTGCAACAGCGACAGGATGATATTTTCGACGTCTTCGCCAACATACCCCGCCTCAGTCAGCGAGGTCGCGTCCGCAATCGTGAACGGTACTTGCAAGAAGCGCGCGAGCGTTTGTGCCAGCAAGGTTTTGCCAACGCCGGTGGGTCCAATCAGCAGGATGTTCGATTTTTGCAGCTCGACGTCGCCAGTCACCATCTGCGAGTCGATCCGCTTGTAATGGTTATGAACGGCGACCGAGAGAATTTTTTTGGCCCGTTCTTGGCCAATTACATATTGGTCAAGGACACGCTTGATTTCCGCCGGCTTGGGCACCGCCGAACTTTGGCTGAAGGCTTCTTCGTTGTCGGTCTCCTCCGCGATTATGTCGTTGCAGAGGTCAATACACTCGTCACAAATATAGACGGTAGGCCCGGCTATGAGCTTGCGCACTTCGTCCTGGCTTTTGCCGCAGAACGAGCATACAAGATTGCCGGATCGGTCGTCATGTTTGGCCATAATCCCTCCCGCGGTTCATCTGGAGGACCTCCGGCTTACGATTACCTCATCAATCAATCCGTATTCAACTGCTTGCGCCGGGTTGAGGAACATATCGCGCTCGGTGTCCTTTTCGATCTTTCGGAGCTGCTGGCCCGTATGCCGCATGATGATATTGTTCAAAGTCTCGCGTGCGCGCAAAATCTCCCGCGCCTGAATTTCGATATCGCTCGCCTGGCCCTGCGCACCGCCAAGCGGCTGATGAATCATGATCCGCGAATGCGGCAGCGCGTACCGCCGTCCTTTCGTGCCAGCCAGCAGCAGCACGGCGGCCATACTCGCCGCCTGCCCCAGGCATAACGTTGAAACCGACGGGCGGATGAATTGCATCGTATCGTAGATTGCGAGTCCAGCAGTTACCGACCCTCCAGGCGAGTTAAGATAGAAGCTGATTTCTTTCTCCGGGTCTTCCGATTCAAGAAAGAGAAATTGCGCGATAATCAGGTTGGCGATGTCGTCGTTTACCGGATGGCCCAAAAAAACGATCCGGTCTTTGAGCAGCCGCGAGTATATGTCGTAGGCACGTTCCCCGCGGCCCGTCTGCTCAACCACCATCGGAACCAGGTTACTCATGGCGCATGAAATCTCCCCGGCCGAAGCGGCATTCCAGGATCCCTGACGGGCTCCAGCAGGCTACGCGAGTTCACAGTTTCCCGTTAAATAAATCCTAACCGCTTTGTAAAATACGGGCAACTGCCGTGCCGGCTGCCAGCGGACCATATCCAGCGGAAATATACGGAGGCGGGCGACCCTATGATTAGAGCTGATGCGGCTCAAGCGCCGGCCGCTTTATCGTTCGAAGGTTCATCCTGAACCGCTTCCGCAGGGGCTTTTTCACCAGCGTCGGCACTCGCCTGCGCGCGCTTCAAAAGCTGATCGAGCGTCTTTTCACGGCGCATGACCTGCTTGAGCGACGCACGGTTCTCTTCGTGCGAATAATGTTCGGCAACCCGATCACGCGAGCGCCCGGCGCCAGTGACAATCATTCCGATGCGATCGCCCACTTCGTCGTCCGAAATTTCGACGTTCTCCTGGTCTGCTATCGCATCAACCACCATCGCGGCCCGCGCTCGCTTTTCCGCCTGAGTCTTAATCTCATCAGGGTTTTCACGGGCTTTGGAAACTGCCGCTTCATGCGACAACCCACCCGCCTCATAAGCGGAAGCCAGCTCGTGCTCGATTAGCCGCTGCTCGCGCGCGCTGAGTGACTCCGGCACCTCCACCTCGTTGCGCTGGATGATCAAATCAAGCAAGCCCTGACGGGCGCGCGAGTCGGCCTCGCGGGCGGCTGCCGCCTCGAGTTCCTTGCGTACCGTAAGCCGCAACGCCGCAAGGTCTTCCGCGCCTTCATCCTTGGCAAATTCGTCATCGAGTTGGGGCAGTACGCGCTCATAGATTTCCTTAACCGTTGCGTGCCATTCGGCCTTTTTGCCCGCCAGCTCTTTCTCAGCGTAATCAGCTGGATATTCACGCTCCTTACGCACTTCGACGCCGATCTCCGCGCCAACCAGCACCTCATCGAGGCCATGCGCCAGCGTGTCCTTCGATACGCGCAGCAGCCGCTCTTCCAACTTGGAGCCCGTCACCGGTTCGCCGTCTGCATAGGCCTCCAGAGCGGCGATCACGAAATCATTCGGCTCTACCTTGGTCCGGCCCTCGACCTTGCGCAGCACTCCGCGCCGCTCGCGCATTCGTTCGAGCGTGCTATCCACCTCGTTTTCTGCCACTTCTGCCGTTGCCCGCTGAACCTTGAGATCTTGATAATCTTTGACTTGGAAGTCCGGCTTGAGGTCGAACACCGCGCTAAATTTGAGCGCTGCATTCTTAAGGTCCGTCTCCTCGGTGACGATTTCCGGCTCGACGATCGGTGTCAAATCATGCTCTTCGAGCGCTTTGCCGGTATACTCCTTGACCAGTTTCTGAATCACGTCGCCGCGTACTTGATCGCCGAAGAAACGCTCGAGCAAGTTGCGCGGTGCATGGCCGGGCCGGAAGCCCTTCATAACCACCGAACGCTTCAATTCGTTGTAAGCCCGGTCCAACTCGCGCTTGATCTCGCCGCCTTCAAGCTCGATTGTCATTTTGCGCCTAAGCGCGGAAGTAGTTTCGATATTTACGTTCATCGCAATCCCACCAGCTAAACATAAGCGGACCGCCACAATCAACAATCAAACCGCAACATGACCCTGGGCTTCGCGCACCCAGTTAATCCAGGTCGTTCTCCCGGCGTCCTGCAGCGCTATTTTTTCTATTGACACCCATTATCTCATGCTATTCTCAGCATACACGTTCGAGCGGTAGCCATCGCCGTGCCACCGCTCGGGGGCTGTGAATAAGCTGGACATCGCGTCCTGGAAAACTTAAACTGCGCCAGTTAATCAGCGCGCCTCCGGTCAATGCCTTGAGGCGCAGAAGCGACGGCCCGCGTACACCGTCGGCGTCGCATTCATGTACTTGGGAGACAGTCGTCGATGAGCGAAGCAAAAATCGTTCTTCCAGCCCTGACCAGCACGCAGCTGATTATTTTATGGTGCGTGCTTGCCACGGCTCTGGTGTCGCTAGCCTATGGATGGTGGCTCGTGCGAGTGGTTCTGGCCGCCGATCCCGGACCTAAATCCATGACCGACGTCGCTGACGCCGTTTATGAGGGTTCGATGGCCTATCTCAAGCGCCAGGTGAAAACGATGGTTTTCTTCATCATCGTCATCGCCGTCGCGCTCTTTCTGATGTACCGCCACGTCTATCCCAATAATCTGGGTCTATCTTTCGGTATTGCTTTTGCCTTCATCCTCGGCGTCAGCGCGTCGTACGGCGCCGGCTTCGTTGGGATGTGGCTCGCAGTTCGCGGCAACGTCCGCAGCGCCAACGCCGCTATCACCAGCTTCAAAAACGCGATGGAATTGGCCTTCAAGGCTGGCGGCGTATCCGGCATGTTTACCGTCGGTCTCGGGCTACTCGGCGCGACCGTGATCTTTCTGATCTTCCAGCAAAATGCGATGAAGGTGCTGGTCGGTTTCGGCTTCGGCGGCTCGCTGGCCGCTCTTTTTATGCGCGTCGGCGGCGGCATCTACACCAAGGCGGCTGACGTTGGCGGCGATCTGGTTGGTAAAGTTGAAGCCGGGATTCCCGAAGATGATCCGCGCAACGCGGCAACAATCGCCGATAACGTTGGTGACAACGTTGGCGACTGCGCCGGCATGGCGGCCGACGTTTTCGAGTCCTACGAAGTGACCCTCGTCGCCGCTATCATTCTCGCCGCCTACGCCCTTGAGGACCCGAGTTTCGTCGCCACTTATGGCGGCCCGGCAGGCGCCGCGGCCTTTGCCATGAAGCTGATTATCTTCGCCCTGATTCTGCGCGGTGTCGGCGTATTCTCATCGATCCTCGGCATCATAGCGGTGCGCGTTCCCGTAGGTTCCGAAATGCGCGATCCGATGCGTCCAATTAACGCCGGTTATTACACCTCAGCGTTTGCTTCGATTATCGGCTTCTTCATCGTCAACTATTTCTACATGACCGGTCCTGACGGCCGTCCTGACTGGCGCTTCGCGATTACCGCTTCACTCGGCATCTTCCTTTCAATTCTTACCCTGTGGCTGACTAACTTCTTCACCCATCCCGATAAGGGTCCCGTCACCGAAACTGCCAACTCCGCCCGCACCGGTCCAGCTACGCTGATTCTTTCAGGTCTCGGCGAGGGACTCGAATCGTCGGTTTGGGCGCTGATGGTAATCGTAGCGGTGATTATCGGCGCGGTCATAATCTTCCACGAATCCACCGCGCTGCAGTTCTACGGAATCGCCCTTACTGGCCTCGGACTGCTCACCACCACCGGCTTCATCCTCGCGATGGACACCTACGGACCGATCACCGATAACGCTCACGGCATCTTCGAGATGGGCGGCGTGCATCAGGAAGAAGCGTCACGCACACTCTCCTGGATGGACGCCATTGGTAATACCACCAAGGCGCTGACCAAAGGCCTCGCGATCGCGACTGCCGTCATCGCCGCGGTCTCGCTCTTCCGCTCGTTCATCGACGAAGCGCACTTGAGCCTCCTCGGTGTTCAGATCAATTCACCCACCGTCTTTGTCGGTCTATTGATCGGCGGCGCGGTGCCGTTCCTATTCAGTTCGTTCGCGATTAAGGCGGTCGGGCGCGCGGCCTACCAGGTCGTGTTTGAGGTTCGCCGCCAGTTCCGCGAGCATCCAGGCATCATGGAAGGCAAGGAACTGCCCGATTATGGCCGCTGCGTCGATATCGTTACCGCCACGGCTCAGAAAGAGCTGATGAGCCCGGCAATCCTTGCGGTGTTCGCGCCGCTGCTGGTTGGCTTCGGCCTTGGCGCAGGCGCACTTGGTGGCTTCCTCGGCGGCACTATCCTTACCGGGCAGCTTCTCGCCGTCTTTATGTCCAACGCGGGCGCCAACTGGGATAACGCCAAGAAAAAGGTCGAGGACGGCTTCCTCGGCGGCAAGGGCACGGATGTCCACAAGGCCACTGTGGTCGGCGACACGGTCGGCGATCCGTTCAAGGATACTGCTGGACCCGCCCTTAACCCGATGATCAAGGTCATGAACTTGGTTGGCATCCTCGCCGCTCCGTTCACCACCGTTGCAGTCGGAGTCCTGAGCGGCACTGCTATCGCCGTGACAATCTTCGCGGCGATCATGCTGTCGATTGCCGTGATTCTGTCGAAGCGCGGCTCAATCGCCGAGGAGGAGGCTGGCGCCAAGCAAGCTAAAGCCGCCGCCTAGCCTTTTCACCAAACGTAAGAGAGAAAGGCTGGACGCCCCTCGGGTGTCCGGCCTTTGCTTTTCTCCTGACGCGGCTGTACCCTGCCCCGTCCGTTAGCATTTACCGCACACTTGATCGTATTTTTTGATCCGCCGCGGCACTGCGTGCGTACCGGAACCAGTCGGCGGCAACTGCAAAATGAGGTTCCCTCAATGCCCATCGAGCTGCCCAAAAAAGAAGATCTCAAGCGCCTCGCCGAAGAAAATCATTTCACTTTGACCGACAACGAGGCCGATGCGATTGAGGCGGCGCTGAAGCCGATAGTCGCATCTCTTGATCGTATCGATCAGACCCCAATCCCCCTCAGTCCTTCCGTCCAGCGCTATCGCGAGCGTGACACGGGCCGCCGCCCGACGCGTGAGGAAGACCCGCTCAATGCCGTCGTGCGCAAAATCAGCGTGAAAGGCGCCGCGTCAGGCAAGCTCAAGGGCAAACGTATCGGGGTCAAGGACAGCGTCGCCATTGCCGGGATTCCGATCTCCGGCGGTTCGCATATCCTTGACGGCTTCGTTCCAGGCGATGACGCCACCATCGTCAGCCGGATGCTCGATGAAGGCGCCGAATTCGTCGCGACGCTGGTGATGGATGATTTCGCGCTTTCCGGTGAGGGCACCAGCAGCGCCCACGGCCCGACCCTCAACCCGCATCGCCACGAGTATTGCACCGGCGGCTCGTCATGCGGCTCCGGCGCCGCCCTTTCCTACGACTGGATTGACATCACGATTGGCACCGATCAGGGCGGCTCCATTCGGATGCCCTCATCATGGTGCGGAGTGGCCGGCCTCAAACCGACCTACGGTCTCGTTCCTTACACCGGCGTGATGAGTATCGATCCATCCCTCGACCACGTCGGTCCGATGGCCCGCAACGTGAGTGATCTCGCCCTCGCTCTCGAAGTCATCGCGGGCAAAGATCCTAGCGATTTTCGCCAGCAGGAGGTGCCGGTCCAGCCGTATTGTGAGGCGTTAGGCAAGGACATCAAAGGCTTGCGGCTCGCCGTCGTGAAAGAGGGCTTTACTCAGTCGGGCGCGCAGGAAGATGTGAATGCGGCAGTGCGCAAGGCCGCCGCTGAACTTCATAAACTAGGCGCGATAGCCGAAGAGGTTTCGATTCCCGATCATTCTGACGCATGGCGTTTCCTTTGGCCGATTGCACTCGAAGGGATGTGGCAACTGGCGCAGGGCAATCTGCAGGTTCGCCACCAGAGTGGACGCTACGATGCCGGCCTCGCAGATTTCTTCGGCACCGCGCGCCAGAAGCAACCAGTTACACAAGCGCTCACCGTGAAATTCGTTCTTGCCGCTGGTGCTTATCTCCACGAGCGCTATCATGGACGTCTCTACGCTAAGGCGCAAAATCTACGCGCCGGCTTGCGCGCCAAGTATGACGCCGTTTTCTCCCGCTTCGACGCCTTGGTTATGCCCACCACGCCGATGAAGTCGCACCGCCAGGACGATCGCGCGCCCTACGCGATGCTGACCAACACCGCGGCCTTCGACGTCACCGGTCACCCGGGACTTAGCATTCCGTGCGGAATGTCCGACGGACTGC
>DATJUF010000043.1:0-24881 GCA_035502655.1 Binataceae bacterium (SeqCode) | reverse complement strand
CGCGCACGTCGCGCCTCATCCGCTCGTCCGGACTGACGGCTGGTTCGCTGGGTCAGTTCTTCGCGTTCCATTGGCAGCAGCTTAATCGTGTTGCTCATCAACATAATCATACTCTCTATTCAGATGGTACAGGCCACTAGTGCATTTCGGCGATAGGCCGGCCATCTTGCTCTTCGCAGGTCCTGATTATATTGGAGCAACTAAGCGAAGCAGCAAAACCGGAAGGAATGGCGTAGCGAATCATGCCTCAAGTCATGCCGCTTAGAAAAACAGAGGCGGAGGAGAAGCGCGACGCACCTCTCCTCCGCCTCTGCTTGTTCGTTCTGCTTTTGAGGCTCGAAATCTAGCAGGCTTCCGGCTACTCGCGCTCCATGAAGCCTTCGAGATTACGCGAACGGCCGGTCTGGCGAAGCTTGCGCAACGCCTTCGCCTCGATTTGCCGGATACGCTCGCGCGTGACGGCGAACTGCTTGCCGACCTCTTCAAGGGTATAGTCGGTTTTCTGCCCGATCCCGAAACGCATCCGCAGGATCTGCTCTTCGCGCGGGGTCAGGGTCGCCAGCACCTTGCGCGTCTGCTCGCCCAGATTGCCCTGAATCGCGGCTTCGACCGGGGATGGCGCTAATTCGTCCTCGACGAAATCGCCGAGTGAGCTTTCCTCTTCGTCGCCAATCGGAGTCTCGAGCGAAATTGGCTCCTTGACGATCTTGAGGACCTTCTGAACCTTGTCCAGTGGCATCTCCATCTGCTCGGCGATCTCCTCGGGACTCGGCTCGCGGCCGAGCCGCTGGACAAGCAACCGCGTGACCCGCAGCAGCTTGTTGATCGTCTCGACCATATGCACCGGGATACGGATAGTGCGGCCCTGATCGGCGATCGCGCGCGACATCGACTGGCGAATCCACCAAGTCGCATAGGTCGAAAACTTGTAGCCGCGCTGGTATTCGAACTTATCCACCGCACGCATCAGGCCGATGTTGCCTTCCTGAATCAAGTCAAGGAAACCCAGCCCGCGATTGGTGTAACGCTTCGCCAGACTGACGACGAGACGCAGATTGGCCTCGGTCAGCTCCTTTTTGGCCCGGCGGCTCTTGTCCTGGCCGGAGGCAATCGTCTCAATCAGGCGCGCGAACTCTTCGGCACCTGCCTTGACCCGCCGCTCGACTTCTTTAACCTGCCTTTGCGCCTCTTTAATCCGCGTGGCGATATCGAGCAAGTTTTCGCGCGTCCCGTTCACTTTCAAGACGTGGCGGCGGTCCTCGGCTTCGCCCGCCTCGCGCAGAAGTTGCGCCTTGGTGCGGCCGGTCGCTTCTTCGTAATGCTCGATCAGGCGATAGGCATCGCGGGCTTCTTTGAGCAGGCGGCGCATCTCACCGATGACGGCAGCCTGCAGATGGCGCGAAAGCTCCATCTCGGCCAGTTCCTCTTTGACTGATTCCTTCAGCCGCAAGAGTCCCTTCTCGAATTTCGTCCGGTTCGGCCCCTTCGCCTTTTCCTTAAGCAGCTTGGCTTCGGTTTCCTCGACCTTAGAGCGTAGCGACGCAAGCTTCTTGACCGAGGCTTCAAGCTTTTTGAGCTGTTTCTCGTTAGCCTCAGGCCCCCGCTCTTCGTCAGGGTCGGATGAGGGCTCTTCGTTTTCCTCGAAGATGTCGCGCAGATCCGCCTCGCCAGCCGCGACCTGCTCGCCCATCTTGATGACGAAATCCAAGGTCACGGGCGAGCGCAGGACGACGTCTTCGACTTCATTTTCGCCGGCTTCGATGCGCTTGGCGATCTCGACTTCCTGTTCGCGCGAGAGCAGCTGAAAATTGCCCATCTCCTTGAGATAGAGACGAACCGGGTCTGACGACTCGCCGAGAGAATCAGCCGGCGTCGCGACCTCAACTGTTTCGTCGGGCTCTTCCTTCGCCTCAACTTCGATATCGCTATCGGTGTCCCCGCTCGGCACCTCGTCGAGAACTTTGATATCCATGTCCTCGAAGCTGTCGAGGGCAGCCCGCAAGTCGGTCGGGGAGGCGACGTCCTGGGGTAGAAAATCGTTGACCTGATCGAAGGTCAGATAACCTTGCTCGCGCCCCAGATCGACCAGCCCTTGGAGATCTTTACCTTCGTACTTTTGCTTCATGCTTTACGCGTCCGTCCTGGCTGCCCATCAGCAATCCACGCGCGGAAGATCGCGGCCGCCCATTATTGAGCGAACGCCGGACCGATGAGTACGGGCCCGAATCGCACCACAGTTGGCCATTCTGGAACCCATTCGAGATCCCCGAACCGCCGGTATATACTCGATGAGCAGCTCTGAGTCAAAGCCTTTTGCGGAGGTTCGGGCCTGAGGCCTGCCGCTACATCCATTATAACAACGATTCCGAACTGCAATTCGTTGCGCAATCGGCAGGAGGATCACGACTTCACCTCCGCTTTTCCGGACTTCCCCCCTCTTAACCGTCTCATACGTAATTCTACTACAAAAATCGCTGCGCGTCGCGTATTTCAGTGGGATCGAGGCAGATGCAGTTCGATTTGTCCAGCTATTCAAGTCGCGTCACAATCGATCTGTGACAACTTCAAGCAGCCGCTATCATGCGATATCCGAGCAGTTTTATGGCAATCGCCTGCTCTTCGGCGACCCGGCCGAGACGGGTATTGTCGCCGTCGAAATGGCCGGGCCGCAGGCTGAGGTCTTCAAGCGCCGCGGCGGTGCGACGATTCGTGAACGGCGTCCCCTCAGGCTTTTCGCATTGGCTGCCGACCCCGCCGTGATGCGGGGGTATCGTGGGCCTTATCAGACGGTTGAACTGAAGGGCGATTTTCCGCTGCGTTTTCTGCTTACATTTGATTCCGCGGCGGCTCTGGAGGGCGCCCGGCGTCATCTGCGGCGGCAATCGTCAGAGAACGGTGATGCACCGTGGATGGTGCTGACCGATGCGATCGAGCAGCATCTGATGCTTACCGGTTCGACGTACTTTATGGGTATGCAATTTGGCGATTTGCGCCGGATGCAACTTGCGCTTGCCACGTACGTGACAAGCGGCTTCGAGCTTTCCAGCGCGGCGCGGGAAGGCGATCGGATCATCGCGATCGCCTTAAGCGACAGCGCGGGGTGGGAGCGCGTCTTGCGCGGTTCCGAAATGGAAGAACCGGCAATGCTGGAGGAGTTGGTGCGAATCGTACGCGAGCGCGACCCCGATGTAATCGAAGGCCATAGCCTGTTCCGATTTGACCTCGAATACCTTGAGGCGCGCGCCAAGCGCTATCGCGTCAAGTTGAACCTGGGACGTGACGGCAGCGCGATTCGGGGGAGGTCGGCGCGGATGCAAATCGCTGAGCGCACGATCGCATACCGCCGCTACGATGTTTATGGCCGCAACCTGCTCGACACGTGGATTCTCGCGCAGCATTACGATATCGCGAGCCGCGAACTTGAAGGCTTCGGCCTGAAGGAGTTAGCCGCCCATTTCGGGATGACCCGTCCCGAGCGAGCCTATATCGAGGAAAATCGCGCGAGTGAGGCGTTCGATAGCGCTCCCGAAGAGCTTTATCAGGCTCTAGCCGGCGACGTTCATGAGACGCGAGCCCTCAGTGATTTGCTCGCGCCGAGCTACTTCGTGCAGGCGCAGATCTTTCCTTACTCATTTCAGAGCGTGGTTCTGCGCGGAAATGCAACCAAGATTGATGCGATCCTGATGCGGGCTTACCTGGCGCAGCGCCATTCGATCCCGCTGCCGGGTGAGCCGAGCGAAGTGGCGGGCGGCTATACTGAAGTTCGGCGATGCGGTGTCGCTCATGACGTGCTGCATTGCGACGTGACCTCGCTTTATCCATCGCTGATGCTCGAAGGGAAACTCGGCCCGGGGTCAGATAAACTTGGGGTTTTTCTGCACATGCTGACCGATTTGCGCAGTTTTCGAGTGCAGGCGAAAACGGCAGTGCGCGAATTGGAGGGCAGCGAGCGGCGGAATCTTGAGGCGTTGCAGCAAACCTTCAAAATCCTGATCAATTCGTTCTATGGCTATCTTGGTTTTGCGATGGGCCATTTCAATGATTTTGCGCAGGCCAATACGGTAACGCGGCGCGGGCGCGAACTGATCCAGCGCGCAATTATCGAACTCGAAGCGCGCGGCGCGCAGGTAATCGAAGTTGATACTGACGGGATTTATTTCGTTGCGCCTTTTCCGCTCGGCGACGAGAGCGCAGCGCAAGGCCTGCTTGAGCAGGCTGCCACCAGCATGCCGGAAGGAATCCGGCTGGAAATCGACGGCAGCTATTCCGGTATGTTCAGCTACAAAATGAAGAATTATGTGCTGCTGGACAGACAGGGCGAACTCACGATCCGCGGCTCCGGACTCAAGTCACGCGGACTCGAACGGTTTCAACGGCGCTTCATGGAAGAGCTGTTCCGGCTCTTACTGGAGGATCAGCGTGACGCGATTCCGCAGCTGTGCGAGGGCTATCGGGCTAATATCGCAAGCCATCGATTGGGTATCAGCGAATTGATGAAGACGGAAACGCTGCAAGACTCGCCCGAGGTTTATAAGAGCAAGATCGGCGGGAAACGGCGCAATGTCGCCGCCGCTTATGAACTCGCACTCAAGGCGGCACGCCGCTTCCAAAGCGGCGACCGCATTTCATATTACGTCACTGGTAGCGGAGCGCGGGTCAAGGTCAATGCCGCGGCCAAACTGGCGGCCGAGTACGACCCCGCCAATCCTGACGAAAACGTTGAGTATTATCAGGCCAAATTAACCGAGCTATACGAGAAGTTCCGCCCTTTTTGCGAACGTCCGGGGCTGTTCATGCCCGAACCGAACACTATCGAGACCGAGGCAGTTCCAAACCAGGGCGATATGTTCGAGAGCGGGAGCAAACCGGCCAAGTGAACCTTGTGAACCTTCGCTGATGGTGGAACGAGGTCGCCACAGCGCAGAACGGCCAAATTTTCGAGCGGGCGGCTCGTTGCACGCGCCTGCCCGGCCTGCCGCGCCGGCCTATCTCGCGGCGTTGCAAGCTGCGCCCATGTCAGAGTAAACCTGACCGCGGTAGCGCTTGGTGGACATCGGGAGGCATGCCATGGCAGAAGCAGCTAAGAATCTCGACTGGGATAAGGTGAAGGCTTTCGCAGGCCTGATGACTAATGATATCGGAGCAGCGATGCAGGGGGCGCTGACCTATATCGGCGACCGCCTGGGAATTTTCAAGGCACTGGCGTCGGCTCCGGCCACGGCCGAGGAACTCGCGTCGCGTACGGGGCTCAACGCACGCTATCTGCGCGAATGGCTGGGAGCGATGACTGCGGCGCGCTACGTCGATTACGAGCCGGCCGCGGCGCGCTACTCAATCTCGCCCGAGCACGCCATGATCCTCGCCGACGAGACCTCGCAATTCTACATGGGCGGCTTCATGCAGATGATCGTGCCGGAAGTCGGGATGGCGCCTAAGCTGATGGAATCTTTCCGCACCGGCCGCGGCCTGCCACAGAGCGAATATCCGCCGGAGGTTTTCGAGGCGATCGAGCGTGGCTCAGCGCCGATGTACCGCCATCAGCTATTGCGCAAATGGATTCCCGCGATGCCGGAAGTTGAGGCCAAGCTCAAGCATGGTGCCGTCGCACTGGACGTTGGCTGCGGCAGTGGACGGGCCGTGATGGCGCTGGCGGGCGCTTTTCCGAATTCGCAGTTTCACGGCTACGACGCCCATCCGGGGTCGGTCGAACGGGCACGGGCCAATGCGGCAGCCGCGGGATTCGGCGCGCGGACAAGCTTCGATGTCGTCGATTGCACCAAACTCCCGGCCGGAAAATTTGATTTCATCACCGCGTTCGATGTGGTCCACGATTCGGTTGACCCGGCAGGGTTGCTTTCATCGATTCGGCAGGCTTTGAAGCCGGACGGCTCGTTCCTGATGGTCGAGGTAAACGTGTCGGCCCAACTGGAGGACAATATCAATCCGCTGGGGCGGCTGATGTACTCGGCCAGCACGCTTTATTGCATGACGGTGTCGCTAGCGCATGGCGGGGCTGGAATCGGGGCATTGATGGGTGAGCCGAAAGCGCGCGAACTCGCGGCCGCGGCGGGCTTTGGCAAATTCACGCGGCTGCCGGTGAAAGACGCCTTCTCAGTGCTCTACGAGCTTCGCCCGTAATATCAGGCCGGGTTTAACGGGCAGTTCCCACTGCCCTTCCCCGCAGGCGCGGTTGTGCTTAGTCAACTTTAAGTTTAGCGCGCAGCCGGTTCATCACGAATTCAGGCACCAGCTCGGGTAAGCGCTTGCCGTAGCCCGCGACCTCCTTGATCAGCCGCGACGCGGTAAAAAAGAGTTTTGGATTCGCAAACAGGAAGACGGTCTCGATTGAACCGGCCATTTGCTTGTTCATCTGTGCCATCTGCAGCTCATAGTCGAAATCAGTGACGGCGCGCAGGCTGCGGATGATGACGCCGGCGCCGATGCGTGCGGCATAATCGACCGAAAGACCGCTGAATTTATCGACCCGGGCGCGCGGCTCCAGATCCTTGATACTCTCGCGGATCATTTCGACGCGTTCGTCGGCCGTAAACAGCGCTGAATCCTTATGCGGGTTATAAGCGACCGCAACGATGACCTCATCGAAGATGAGGACGCTGCGCCGAATGATATCAACGTGGCCGTTGTGGATAGGATCGAAGCTGCCGGGATAGATCGCGATCGAAGGGGCGGTTTCTTTGTTTTTGTTCATCTTATCGCTGCTGAGATTAGGCTGGCGGCTTTTCCATGCGCCGGTATAGAAGGATGCGGTGATCCCCCACGGTTGCTTCGCTGACGCGTTCGAGACCGTCAGGCGTGACCGGAGCGATCGCATCGCCAGCCTGACGGGCCACGGTCCATCCGCGCGCCGCGTACAGGTCGAATTCAACCAGCGCCGCCAGGACTTCGGCGGTTATATCATTCGCATACGGAGCGTCGATGAACACCAGATCGAAGTGTTCGTGCGCTGCCCCGAATGCAGCCAAGGCAGGCAGGACATTCTTGACGACAATCCGGCCGCGGGCCTGAAAGCCGAAGGTGCGCAAGTTTTTCTGGATGGAATTGGCGGATGTTCGCGCCGAATCCACAAAAGTCGCACCGGCGGCGCCTCGCGACAAGGCTTCGAGGCCTAGCGAGCCACTCCCGGCAAACAGGTCAAGCACGCGCGCCCCGCTCAAATCAAAACGAGCACCTAAGCGCGAGAAAATTGAGGCGCGCACGCGGGCGGTGGCTGGGCGCGTATTGAATCCATGCGGCGCGCCGATGCGTCTGCCATGAGCCTCTCCCGCAATTACCCTCATTTTAGCCTTACACCTTTTTCGTTCGTGTCCGGCGCGCTAATCTTTGTTCGTCGGCGTCACTTTCCGTCCGCCAGAAACTGGCCCGCACTGATCTGGCTGGGCGGAACATAACGCAGTTAAAAGGTCACTAGCAAGTTTCATAAAGCTTTAATTTTGCACGCCTTGTGAATGGTGGGACTCTGGCGTGGGGGTGGAATTTGAGCTACCTAATCATACGGTCAAAAAACGCCTGAACCTTGGCCCTGAGCTCAAACGAAGTCCGACGAGTCTAACTTCCGGTGTTAATTGAACTGCTGATAGGCGCGATCAAGGCCATTGTGGTCGTGCTGGTCGTACTGAACCTGACCGCCTTGATGCTTTGGTTCGAGCGCAAAGGGGCAGCCTTGATTCAGGATCGGATCGGGGCCAACCGCGCGAATGTCTTCGGAATAGGCAAACGGCTCGGGATGCCAAACTTCGGCATGATCAACACAATTATCGCCGATCCGATCAAGATGTTCATGAAGGAGGACTTCGTTCCTGACGGCGCGGATCACTTCCTTCATGGCCTCGCACCGTTCCTGGCCCTGTTTCCGGTGATTATTACCTTCGCGGTGGCGCCCATGGGCGATATTCTGCGGGTCGGCCGCTATACGATCGACCTGCAACCGGCGAACCTCAATGTCGGGGTCCTCTATATTCTGGCAACGATCGGAATCGGAGTTTACGGCGTCGCGCTGAGCGGATGGTCGTCAAACAACCGCTGGGCGCTGCTCGGTGGAATCCGGGCCACCGCGCAGATGATTTCCTACGAAATCGCCCTCGGCCTCGCCATTCTGGCGATGGTGGTGACCTATGGCTCGCTGGATTTGCAAACGATCTGCCGTGATCAGGGCGGAGTATGGTTCGGCTTTCTTCCGCGCTGGGGAATCTGTTTGCAGCCATTAGCCTTTATTCTGCTGCTGATCGCTGGGATGGCCGAGTCGAAGCGAGTGCCATTCGACCTTCCGGAGGCCGAATCGGAGCTGATCGCAGGTTATTTCACCGAATATTCGGGCGGCAAACAGGCCGTATTCATGATGACGGACTTCGCCGAAGTAGTGCTGGCCGCGATGTTGATCACGACGTTTTTTTTCGGTGGCTGGCAGGTTCCATGGCTCTATCGTGACGGCTTCCATATTGGCGGGGCGCATCTAGCCATGCCCAATGTGGCCGTGGCGATACTTGAATTCGTCGCGTTCTGGATCAAAGTGGTCATCCTATGCTTGCTGCAAATCCTGATTCGATGGACGCTGCCGCGCTTCCGTTACGATCAACTCATGCGGTTCGGATGGAAGGGGCTAGTGCCGGTTGGCTTGGCCAACCTGGTCGTGACGGCGTTCGTCGTGGTGATGGTAGGAGCAAAATAGGCCATGCCGATCTGGCTCTTCGTTTTTCTGGCAGCGCTGGCGGTGATTTCCGGCCTGGGCGTTATTCTGCAACGCAATCCCGTGCACTGCGTGCTGGCTCTTGCACTCGTTCTGATCGACATGGGCGTGCTGTTCATGGGCCTCGGCGCCGTAACGGTGGGCTTTCTGCAAATCATCGTTTACGTCGGCGCGATTATGGTTTTGTTCCTATTCGTAATCTGGCTGCTCAACATCCAAAGTGAAGAGAGCGCCCGCGAGGGACATCTGGGATTGAAATTCATTGGCGCGGTTGGGGCGGCTGCATTAATCGCCGAGTTCTTCGCGATCTTTCTCAATACTCCGGCAGCGGTAAGGACGCATCCGCTGCCCGCGGACTACGGCTCCATCGAGAGTCTCGCCCATCTGCTGTTCTCCAGCTATCTGATAGCCTTCGAGGCCACTTCGATCCTGCTGCTGGCGGCGATAGTAGGCGCGATCGCACTGGCGCGGCGGGTACAGCGGACCGCTGGCAAGATCGTTAACCGGACGAGCAGCAGCATCAGCAGCACGGAGAAAGCGGCGTGACGCCGGTCAGTTATTACATGGGACTGAGCGCGGTCCTGTTTGCGATCGGGGTGGCCGGAGTGATGCTCCGACGGAACATCATCGTGATGTTCCTGTCAATCGAATTGATGCTGAACGCAGTCAATCTAGCCTTTATCGCGCTAGGCCGCAGAGTTGGAACGATGGACGGGCAGGTGATCGTGTTTTTCACGATGACCGTAGCTGCCGCTGAAGCAGCCGTGGGCCTCGCGCTGATCATTGCATCCTTCCGTAATCGCGAAACCGTCAACGCAGACGAATTGACCACGCTGCGTTGGTGACCGGCAGGCGCTGAGCGACCATGACGCAAAATTTTCCGGCCTTGGGCCTAATCCTGCTTTTCCCCGCCCTCGGCGTCATTTTCAATTTGTTTTGGGGTAATCGTGCTGGCCGTTCGGCGGTAAATTTCGTAGGCCCGGCAGTAGTTTTTATTTCCTTTGGGTTAGCGGTGTGGGCCTTCTTCACTTTGTTGCAAATGCCACCGGGTTCCGCGCTGACCTTTATCCTCTGGCGATGGATCCAAGCCGGCCCGTTCCATGTCGAGCTGGGACTTCGGATTGACGCACTGTCAGCGGTGATGATCTTGGTCGTGACCGGTGTCGGGTCGTTTATTCTGCTCTTTTCGGTCGGCTACATGGGGCATGACGAGGATTACGCGCGCTACTTCACCTACATGAACTTGTTCGTATTTTCGATGCTCATCCTCGTGCTGGCCGATAACCTGCTCGAGATGTTCGTCGGATGGGAGGGCGTGGGCCTCTGCTCGTATCTCCTGATAGCGTTCTGGTATTACAATCCGCAGTTCGCTTATAACGGCCGAAAGGCGTTTATTGTTAACCGAATTGGCGACGCCGGTTTCGTCCTGGGAATTTTGACGATCGTATCGGCGCTGGCCGCGCATAACGTCTGGACACTGAACTTTGTGCAGATGCAGCATCATGCGGGGCTGCTCGAACCGGTCGCGGTGCTGGCCGGGCTGCTGCTGTTCCTGGGTGCAACCGGCAAATCAGCGCAGATTCCACTATACGTCTGGCTGCCGGATGCGATGGTCGGTCCGACACCGGTCAGTGCGCTGATCCATGCCGCAACGATGGTCACGGCCGGCGTCTATATGGTTGCGCGGCTGCACTTCCTTTACATTTTTGGGCCCGAGGCGATGGAAGTAGTTGCGGCAATCGGTGCCGTAACAGCATTTTTTGCGGCCACGATCGCAATCGTGCAAGCGGACATTAAGCGGGTGCTGGCCTATTCAACGATCAGCCAAATCGGATACATGATGCTCGGCGTTGGCAGCGGCGCGTTCGCAGCCGGCATCTTTCATCTGATGACCCACGCGTTTTTCAAGTCACTATTGTTCTTGTGCTCAGGCTCGATTATCCACGTGTTGGAAGGCGAGCAGGACATGAACAAAATGGGCGGCCTGCGCCATCAGATGCCAATCACTTTCGCCACGATGCTGATCGCGGCGCTGGCAATCAGCGCGATCCCGCCGTTTGCTGGCTATTTCTCCAAAGATCTGGTGCTCGAAGGGGCGTATGCCTCTGGCCATGTATGGCTGTGGATCATTGGCGTAATCACGGCAGGTCTGACCAGCTTCTATATGTTCCGGCTGATCTTCATGACTTTCTATGGCGAATCGCGGGTCGATCACGAAAAAGTCCATCACGTGCACGAGTCGCCGCCGGTAATGACGATCCCGTTGATCGTGCTGGCGGTGGCCTGCATTCTTGGCGGATGGGTCGGGCTGCCTGACTGGCTGCTTTGGGGCGACGCCTTCAAGCGTTTTCTGGCACCGGTCTTCGCCTTTGGGATGGTCACGCCGGGCCATGTCGTGCTTGGCGGGGCTGCGGCTTTGCCGCAGGCGACGAGCATTACGATTGGCTTGATCGCGCTCGGACTTGGCGTGCTCGGTATCGTGATCGCATGGATTCTGTATATTCAGAATCCGGCGCTGCCAGCCCGTATCGGCGAATCGCTCCACGGCATTTATTCTGTGCTGTGGCATAAATACTACATCGACGAACTATACAATCTGTTTGTCACGCGGCCGCTCTTTTGGCTCTCAGCGATTGTGCTGAGCCGCACGATCGACACCGGCATTATCGACGGGATCGTCAACGGCACCGGGCTGGTAGTCGAGGAAAGCGGCGAGGGGGTGCGGCGCGGCGAAACAGGCAACGTGCAGCATTATGCCTTCGTATATCTGATCGGCGTGCTCGGAGTTGCGGCCTACTACGTCTACCTGGTGATGCGCTGATGGACGGCTGGCTGCTGACGGCGTTGATTTTCGTTCCGCTGCTCGGCGCTTTTGGCGTGCTGCTGCAGAGCGATGAGCAGGTGATCTGGCGTTCGGCCTTTATCTTCTCGCTGATCCCGCTCGCGCTTAGCCTGTATCTGTTTGCCGCCTTTCAAACGGGCGTGGCCGGTTATCAATTCGTCGAGCGTTATGCATGGATTCCACAATTCGGGATCTCGTATCATCTTGGCGTTGATGGCATCAGCCTCTTCCTGGTGCTGCTCACGACGATCCTGATTTCGCTGTCGTTACTCTATTCCGGAGGCGGCGATATTGAGGTGCGGGCGCGCGAGTTCTGTTTTATGATGCTCACGCTCGAGACCGGCCTGCTCGGCACTTTGCTCGCGCTCGATTTATTCCTCTTCTACGTATTCTGGGAAGCGATGCTGGTGCCGATGTATTTTCTGATCGGCATTTGGGGGCATGGCGCCAAGCTCTACGCGACTTTCAAGTTCATTCTGTTCACGATGACCGGCTCGCTGCTGATGCTGGTCGCGATTCTTTATCTGGCCGACGCTGCGCGAGTCCAATTAGGCCATCTGACGTTCGACCTGCCGGAGCTATATCGCCTGAGCTTTACCCCTACTGAGTCGCGCTGGCTGTTCGCGGCCTTTGCGCTTGCCTTTGCCATTAAGGTTCCGCTGTGGCCGGTGCATACATGGCTACCCGACGCGCATACCGAAGCGCCCACCGCAGGTTCCGTGATCCTTGCGGGCGTGATGCTCAAACTCGGCACCTACGGTTTCCTGCGCTTTGCGATACCGCTCTTCCCGGAAGTTGCGATTGAAGCAACGCCACTATTCATGGCACTGGCAATCGTAGGAATCGTGTACGGCGCGCTGGTCGCGATGGTTCAGGCGGACCTTAAGCGGCTGGTCGCCTACTCGTCAGTCAGCCATCTCGGCTTTGTCGTGCTGGGGATTTTCGCCCTGAATCCGCAAGGCGTTGACGGCGCAATCTATCAAATGCTCAATCATGGCGTCTCGACCGGTGGCCTGTTTCTGCTGGTCGGAATGATCTACCTGCGGCGCCATACCCGCGAAATCTCAGAATTTGGCGGACTTTGGAAAGTCGTCCCGGTATATGCCGCGATTTTCATGGTCGTGATGCTTTCCTCAATTGGACTGCCGGGCCTCAACGGCTTTATCGGCGAGTTTCTGATCCTGCTAGGCACCTATCTGCATTCGAACGTAGCCGCATATATCGCGGTAACCGGATTGATTCTGGGCGCGCTTTACATGATGTGGGCCTACGAGCGGGTGATGTGGGGACCGATCAGTAAGGCGGTCAACGAGACGATCCACGATTTGACCCCGCGCGAAATCGGTGTGATGGCACCGCTGATCATTCTGATGCTGTTCATGGGGCTTTATCCGAAGCCCCTCCTGGACCGTATCGAGCCGTCGGTTGGATTGCTGTTGAACCGTGTTGAGGTTGCTCGCGCCCATCTCGATGAAGCGAACCATCGCTACGCCGGATTGCACCTGAGCTACGCGGCTCTGACCGCGCCGGACCATCTGATCACCGTAAAATGAACCAGTTCACGCTAGCCTCGATTAACTTCGCCTGGCTTCCCCTGCTGCCGCTGATCGCGGTTGCGCTGGGGGCCATGGCGGTGATGCTTGTCGGCGTCCATGTCGACGATGAAGACAGCGGCGGCCTGGGCATACTGGCTCTGCTGGCGTTGTTGGCGGCTTTCATTCTGACCGCCCTGAACTTTGGCCAGAATACCATTACCTTTGGCGGCTCTCTGGCGCTCGACGATTATTCATCCTTTTTCGAGCTATTGATAATCATTGCAACGGCGATCACGGTGGCGATGTCACTTGACTATGTCGCCGATACAGGGCTGGCAGGCGCGGAATACTACGCCCTGGTGCTGATGGCGGCGTTGGGAATGATGTTACTGGCGGCAGCGGGCGACCTGATCATTATTTTCATTGGCCTCGAGACGATGTCGATCGCAGTCTACGCGCTGGCGGGCTCGATGCGCCGTGATATTCGATCCAACGAAGGCGGGCTGAAATATTTTATCCTCGGGGCGTTTTCCACCGGCTTTCTGCTTTACGGGATCGCGCTGATTTATGGCGCCACCGGGACGATTCAGCTCGAACCGATTTCCACGGCGCTCTCTGCCGGTATCGCCACCAGCCCTCTGCTCTTGTTCGGCGTGGGCATGCTGCTGATTGGTTTCGGCTTCAAAGTAGCAGCCGTCCCGTTTCATATGTGGACGCCGGACGCCTATGAGGGTGCGCCGACACCAGTAACCGCGTTTATGGCGGTCGGGGTTAAGATAGCTGCTTTTGCGGGTTTCCTGAGGATCTTCCTGATCCATCTGGCTCCCGTGAGCGGGCATTGGGCGATGGTGCTGGCGGTGGTCGCAGCGCTGACGATGACGGTCGGCAATCTCTGCGCATTGGTTCAGACCAATGTCAAGCGGATGCTGGCGTATTCGGCGATCGCGCATGCTGGCTATATCCTCGTCGGCATGGCGGCAGCGCCGAGCGCCGATGCGGGTGGCGCGATTCTCTACTATTTGCTCGGCTACGCCTTTACCAACCTCGGGGCGTTCGCAGTCGTGGTCGCCGTGGAACGGCGGAATCGGGTGGGTGGCCTGATTAGGGATTATCGTGGTCTCGCCAGGACCAACCCTGTTTTATCTGCGGCTATGGCGTTTTTCATGCTGTCATTGACCGGCGTGCCGCCGCTTGCAGGTTTCGTCGGCAAGTTTTACGTGCTATCCGCTGCGGTTAACGCTGGCCTGATCTGGCTGGTGATACTCGCCGTGCTCAACAGTGCGGCTTCCGCCTATTACTACGTTGGCGTAATCATCGCTATGTACGCGCAGGAAGGCGGCGCGCCAGCCGAGCGCGCGAGCGCCCATCCAGGCGTGCTGATAAGTATTGCAGCCGGCGTCGCGGGCACTATCGTGATAGGCGTGGTGCCGCAGCCGTATATGAACTCGGCCGTCAATGCATTCGCATCAGCGGAAGGCCATCCGGGCTACAGCGCCACCGTGATGCTGCCCGTTGAGCATCGAGCGAATTCTCATAAGGGATGACCGATGAGGCCGGTGTGGGCGGTTACCCCGCCGTCGGCCACTACAATACTGCCGGTCATCAACGAGGCGTCGTCGGAGGCGAGGAAGAGGACGACCCGTGCGATCTCTTCCGGCTCGCCGAGGCGCCCCATCGGATGCTTTTCCTCATTGTTCTTGCGTGCCCGCTCGGGATCGCGCGAGCGATTGATGATGCCGTTGAGGACGGCCGGTGTAGCGATCATGCCTGGGCATACAGCGTTGACGCGGATATTCTTGCGCGCGTATTCGATGGCAGCGCTGCGCGTGAGATTGATCACGCCCGCC
This sequence comes from Binataceae bacterium (SeqCode), assembly GCA_035502655.1. Taxonomy (GTDB): domain Bacteria; phylum Desulfobacterota; class Binatia; order Binatales; family Binataceae; genus DATJUF01. The sequence goes on along the minus strand of DATJUF010000043.1, from coordinate 9,953 downwards.
TTGGCCGCATTATACGCACCCATGCGATAGTCACCGCCGAGGCCTGAAATGGATGCGGTATTGACGATTGCCCCGCCGCCCTGCGCGAGCATTTGCGGAATCGCAAAGCGCATCCCGTAGAAAACTCCCGTCAACGTTACGTTAATAGTCTTGAGCCAACCTTCGATGCTCATCTCGCCGACCGCGCCAGTAGCCGTATAGAAGGCGTTGTTGAAGAGGATATCGAGACGCCCAAACCGTTCGGCGGTAAACTTGACCAATCCCTCGACTTGTTCGGGAACACCAACGTCGGTTTTGAGGAAGATGGCGGCAGAGCCAAGGTCCTTGCTGACGCGCGTCCCTCCGACCTCGTCGATATCGGCAATTACGACGGTCGCGCCCTCGGCTACGAAAAGCCGAGTGGTAGCCTCGCCGATTCCAGATCCGCCACCTGTAACGACGGCAATTTTGCCATTGAACTTTCCCATCTCGCTTCCCCGTGGGCTCTGTTGTGAACCGCTGTTAGGCATAGCTGCGCCTTTATCCAAAGGGCGCTGATCATGCTATCTCAGATTTCTCTATACAAGCTGCGCGCCGAAAGGCTTTTGCCTGCGATGCCAGCCGAGCAGAGAGCCAGCCTTCGGCCTAAGAATCCTGTTTTTTTCATGCGCGAATCGCAGAAGCTTAATACGGGCGCGATTCGCAGACCCATTCGCTCGTTCGATTTCGTTCCGCTAATGCCCTTCGCTCCGTTGCTTTTCGCTAGCGACAGACTCCTTATCCGGCATGCAGCTCGCGGACTCGCCTGCCGGTTCGGCTTGCGCTCCACTCGCGTGCTCCGGCTCAGTTCCGCTTCGTCTGGACATATCTGGGCCATCGGCGAAGGCGCGGCCTCAGGCCGTCGCGCGCGACCTCTTAGGGCCGGGCTTGGTCCGTGCCGCGCCGCGCGCGCGACCCTGCGAACGCTCGTCCAGACCGCCCGTTCCAGCATAAGCGTCTGCCTCAATCTCAATCATCATGTCTGGATGCAACAGGCGGCGTACCTCGACTACGGTGGCGGCTGGTGGATTCGCGCCAAAAGCCTCCTGATGGGCTCGGGCAACTGCGTCGAAGCCGGTGATGTCAGTCAAAAAGATCCGCGTGCGGACAACGTTACTTGAAGCCATCCCGGCGCGCGCCAGCACTACCTGGATATTCTGGATGGCTTGACGCGCCTGGGCATATATCTGACCACGCCCCACTATAACGCCTCGTTCATCAAAGGAAGTCGTGCCGGAGATCAGGAGCCAATCCCCAGCTTTGACTGCGCGAGCATAGCCGAAGATTGGTTCCCAAGGCGCGCTGCTGTTAAGCCGCCTGATATCTTCCATAACCAACCCCCCTATGGAGCGCGTCTGTGAAGCGCGCTGTCTAAAACTGGCGGTTGCCGGACGGATATTGATCCTCCAACTTACGATCCACCGATCGCATCGGCGAAGCCACGGTAAGGGGCCGCATAATCAGCCTGCGGACCAGTTCTCCGATTCGGGAAGGTGCGCCCGCGACAATGCCGGAGCGTCGCATATCCAGTTCATGCTCAATAACTGTTACCTGGCTTGGCCGAATCAGTGATCGCTTCATCGCCTCAACCTCCTCTACCATCACCGCAATGAAGCGCGATAATTGCATATCCCCTCAGCGGTGCGCAAAACATAGCTCGCTGCGAATGTTGATTGCTAGAATGGTCATGGTACAGCGAATGTGACCTTGTGTTCGCGAAAAGCCTGAAGTATTCTTGGCGCCGCTTGAGACCGCAGCGTAAGCCAGCGCCGGTTGCATGAAGGAGGAAGTGATGCGCAAGTTCCTGATTCTGGGCCTGATTTCCATGTTCTTCGCCGCTACGGCGGTCGCGTGTAAATCACAAGAGAGTTCGGCGCCGGCGCCTGAGGCTTCAGCCTCTGCTGCGCCAGAGGAGTCGATGGCCGCGACTCCTGCCGCTTCGACCGAAGCTTCTCCTGCTGCCAGCGAAGAGAGCAGCCCGGCTGCTTCACCTGCCGGTTCGTAATTAATTACCAAAGGTGGACCATCCTTCCGAACGTGATCGGAAATATGGCCGATCACGTTACGGTGGGTAGGTTTCTGCGCCACCTCACTCGATTGCGCAAGAGCTGCCTATAGCGGGTTGGTTTGCGCTGATATGCCACGAAGCATTGTAGCCGGTTATCACTGCGGCGATGGAGAAGCCCTTAATGATCGATCTGCTGATCGTTCACCCTGCAATACTTAGCCGGGCCTGCTGATTGCACTGAGCGGCGTGCCGACCTATCTCATGCAGCAGCGCGCATTACGAGACGCTTGCGTACCCGACCGCCCGGCGGCTGATGCCGCCAGGCTACCGTGCCGGGCCACAAATCAACTCATCAGGGTTTCCTTAACCGTCAGCAGGTCAACGTATTCGCGAATCCGGCGAATTTTGTTGTTTTCGATCTCGAAGATGAAACAGTATTCGTTCTCGTAATCTTTGCCGTTGAACGCCTTCCCGCGATTCGTCAATTCGACGATTACAGTGTCGCCCGCGCCATGAACCTTGCGGATTTCAGGCTTGAGTCCGTCGGGAAACGCCGTCTTGATGCCGGCGATGAATTTTCTGACTTCGTCCTTGCCCCGTTTCAGGCCTGAAACGTTGGCGAGATGGCCCGGAATAACCCAGCTAATCTCGTCGGCTATGTTGGTCATCGCGGCGTCGGCGTCACCCTTTGCCACTGACTGCCAGGTCCGGGTTACCAATTCGATGTTTTGCTCGGTACTCATCTTCGGCACCACCTTTTCTTTTTTGGTTGACGCTTTATTCGTAGCGCTTCAAACCAATGATTGCTATGGCGGGCGGTATACTAGCGAATTGCAACCGATAGTTTACACTCAACGGTAAACGCGGCACGATCGCGGGCGAATAAGGCCTGAGCCGTTATAACTAGATGGAGCAATTTGTAAACGTAATCGGCGCGGGATTGGCCGGCAGCGAAGCCGCCTGGCAACTCGCTTGCCGCGGGATTGCGGTGCGCCTATTCGAGATGCGCCCGGTGCGAATGACGGAGGCCCATCAGACGGGCGGTTTCGCCGAACTGGTATGCTCCAACTCACTGCGCAACGATTCGCTCGAAACGGCGGTCGGCGTGCTGAAGGAAGAGATGCGGCGGCTGGGTTCACTTGTGCTTGCCGCGGCCGATCAGACGCGGGTACCGGCGGGCGCGGCGCTCGCGGTTGATCGCGACGGCTTCTCGCAGTTGATTACGGCGGCCTTGGAGGCCAATCTCAACGTCACGATCGTGGGGGAAGAAGTCACCGTCATCCCTGACGGGCTAACGATCATCGCAACTGGACCGCTCACCTCAGACGCCTTGGGCGAGGCGCTCAATCGGTTAATTGGCCCGCGCAATCTCTATTTCTACGACGCTATTGCGCCGATTGTCACTGCCGATTCGGTCAATATGGAGCGTGCCTTCAAAGCCTCGCGCTACGATAAGGGAGGCGGCGACTATATCAATTGCCCGATGAGCGAGGCCGAGTATGAGGCCTTCGTCGATGCGGTATTGGCGGCAGAAAAGATGCCGGCCCATCCGTTCGAGAAGCCGGTTTATTTTGAGGGTTGCATGCCGATCGAGGAGATGGCGCGGCGCGGCCGACAGACGCTCGCGTTCGGGCCGATGCGTCCGGTGGGACTCGCCGACCCGCGCACCGGCAAACAAGCTCACGCCGTGGTTCAACTGCGGCAGGATGACCGTGAAGGACGGCTATTCAATATGGTCGGCTTTCAAACCAAGATGACCTATCCCGAGCAGCGGCGCGTCCTGCGGATGGTCCCCGGCCTTGAACGTGCCGAGTTCGTACGCCTTGGCTCGCTCCATCGGAATACTTTTATCGATTCTCCGCGGCTGCTGCGTCCGACTCTGCAGTTGCGGAGCCGTGACGATCTGTTCCTCGCCGGCCAGATGATCGGGGTCGAGGGCTATGTCGAATCGGCCGCGGCGGGCCTGCTTGCTGCGATCAACGCGTCCCGCTACCTGGGCGGAATGCCATGCGTGGTGCCGCCGCCATCGACGGCGCTAGGCTCACTCACTTCCTACATAACCGATACTGCCCGGCGTGATTTTCAGCCGATGAACGCCAATTACGGGCTGATGCCACCGCTTGCGAGCCGCATGCGTGGCCGGATGAAGAAAATCGCGATGGGCACGCGCGCGCTCAATGCGATTGGCGAGTGGATCGCGGAGCACGGGCTGGCCTTGCCGGGTAATCAACTGCTCACAGCGCGGGCGATCTAACGTCTCGAAAAAGAGTTTTTGTATGAAATTTGCCGCTTTCGACGTTGGGTCTAATACGGTCCTGATGCTGGTGGTGGAAAGGGTTGATGGCGGCCTCAATCCGATTGGCGATTATGCCCGGATCACGCGGCTCGGCCGCGGCGTCGACGCCAAGGGCAAACTCGATCCTGATTCGGCTAAACGCACGCTCGATGCGATTGTTGAATTGGCAGGCAAGGCCCGCGCGCTAGGCGCCGATCATATCGCCGGTGTGGCAACCGCCGCCTTGCGCGATGCCTCCGATGGCGCGGCATTTATCGCCCAGGTCCGGCAACTGGCCGGTTTCGAGCTCGAAGTGATCAGCGGCGATACGGAAGCTCAGCTCTCGTATCTCGCGGTTAAGCGGGGATTGGTGCTGGACCCGGCGGCCAAACTGTTGATCGTCGATGTAGGAGGCGGTTCGACCGAGCTGATTCGTGCGGAGGCCGGCATCCCGATTGAAACGATCAGCCTGCAGATCGGCTCAGTGAGGCTTACCGAACGCTACGTCAAGCACGATCCGCCAAGTAGCGCCGACGCGGCCGAATTGCGGCTCGCCACCGATGAAATGATTAAGGCGCTGAATTGGAACTTTAAGCCCAGCACGCTGGTGGGAATTGCGGGCACGGTCACGACGATTGCGGCGGTCGCGATGGGTCTCAATGAATATGACGCCAAGCTCGTCCATGGCTATCGCATGAAACACGACGAAGTAATCCGTACAGTACTCAAGTTCGGTTCGATGCCGCTCGCAGAGCGCAAAAAGCTGCCGGGGCTCGACGAAGGGCGAGCCGACGTGATCTTCGCCGGCGGTGCGATTCTGGAACGAATCATGGCTAATTTTCACCTGAATGAGGTTATCGTCAGCGACCAGGGCGTACGCTGGGGACTCGCGTGGCGGCAACTGGAAGAGGCGGCAGATGTTCCTTGACTAATAGTCAAGCGCTTTGCACTCCCAGCCAAATCCGCTAGGAAAATAAGCGGAGGCTGGCGATGACCAAGGCGGAACTGATCGAAACGGTTGCGCGCAACACACGCCAACAGAAAAAGGTGGTCGCGGCAACGCTCGATCTTACCTTCGAGCAAATCGCACGAGCGATTCGTAAGGATAAGCGTTTCTGGATGCCCGGCTTCGGTACTTTTTCAGTGCGGCGGCGCCGCGCGCGCAAGGGTTTTAATCCGCGCACCAACAGTTCAATGACGATTCCGGCGGCGCGCACAGTTGGATTCCGGCCCGCTCCCCGTCTCAAAGACAGCTTGTGACCGGCGGGCACTGAATCAGCGCGGAATTGCGAATCACGCCTATAGTGCTGCTCGGCCTCGCCCTGATTGTTGGCGCTGGCCTGCGTTTTACTGGCCTCAACCTCTACGAAATGTCAGCCGACGAGGGCGCCTCGTGGGCTGCCGCCGCCCAGCCTTCCTTCCTGAAAGTTATCGAATCCCAGCGGCGGCTGAATCCTGCGGAACTCGGCCTTCACGATGTCAGCCTTCACTACTGGATGGATGCCTTCGGTGACAGCCTGGCGGCGATGCGCGCACTGTCGGCCCTGGCCGGCACCCTTGCGATTCTTCTGACCTGGCTTGCGGCGAGGGAGCTGCTCGCGCTGAATGCGGCAAACGGTTCGCCCGCTATTGGCGATTATCGCGATCTTGCCGCGGGGCTCGCGGCGCTACTGATCGCAGTGAACCTGATCACAATCAAATATTCGCTCGAATTGAGGATGTATCCGCTGATGCTGGCGCTGGTGCTCGCCCAAGTGGCCTGCTTTCTGAGAACGGCACGGGGCGGGACACTGACTAGCTATTTCGGGACGGCAATATTTACCGCTTTGGCGATCGGGGCCCATCCGATGGCTATTCTGGTGTTCGCAAGCGAAGGCGCGTGGATACTCTGCCCGATTATCCAGCATTGGCAGAATTTGTCGCAAGCGCCGGTACGCAAGCTGGTTTACCTGGCATCATCAGTAGGAGCCGGCCTGATACTGGCAGGTATCGCGGCCTATCCTGTGCTTAGATCCGGCGATCGCTCAGCTCATCGCGGCTTGCTGAACTGGGTCCAGCAGCCTCCGCTGTGGGAACCGTTCGCACTGTTCAACAAGGGTATCGGCAGTGTCGCCTTTCCGGTCTTTGCCGCACTGGCGATTTGGGGCGCGATACGGGGGTGGCGACGCGCGCGATCGGCCACAATCTTCGCGCTCCTATGGATGTGGCTGCCGCCGTTCGCGTTGATGATTGGCTCGTACGCCGTGCATCCCGTATTCGTCGAACGCTATTTGCTCGCGGCCTTCGTACCGTTCTTCATTCTTGCGGCGATAGGAATTATGGAGTTGCCATCGGATCGGATGCGTGCGGCGGCCACTATGTTGGCAGTCGTTCTCGCGTTAGGCCATGACTATGCTTGGAGCCGCAAGCCTCACGATGCGCAATGGCATGAGGGCGCGAGAATTGCGGCCGCAGCGGCTGGCGGGAAGCCGTTCGAGGTTGCCCCCGGGTATGCGGTCAACGTCGTACGATATTATCTGCGCGATGCTCCTGCGGCCGCGGGACTGGCGCGTCAAGCCGACACGGCAGGGACCGGCGGCGATGTGCTTTTGCTAAGCGATCAGAGTAAAGGGAGGGTGGCGCAAGAGCTGGCGGCGCAATATCCGCATGTGGTCGTACATTTACGCGGACTTGATGTGCGCAGCATCGCCAGGAATCGCAATTGAAGAGATGACAGCTACGTGAGGGTTGCCGATGGCTAACGAGATAGTCACCCCGGAAATGCTGAAAGAGCGGCAGCGCCGTGATTGGGATGCCGCAGCCGAGGGCTGGAACAAGTGGTGGCCGACCTTCGAGCGATCCGCCCAGCATGTCAGCGACCGCCTGGTTGAGCTCGCGCACGTTCACGAAGGCTCGCGGGTACTGGATATCGCTACTGGCAATGGTGAGCCAGCGTTGACCGCGGCTCGGCGCGCCGGTTCGCGCGGGCGCGTTATCGCCACTGACCAATCGCAGGGAATGCTCGGAATCGCTCGTTCACGGGCGGCGTCGCTGGGAATCACTAATGTCGAGTTTCGCTTCTCTGATGGCGAGCGCCTGACCGTGGCGGAGCGTGATTTCGATGCGATCGTTTGCCGCTGGGGCCTGATGTTCATGCCGGACGTTGCCGCTGCAATCAGGGGCTTGCGCGAGCGCCTGGTGGCCGGTGGATGGTTCGCGACGGCGGTATGGTCAACCGCCGAAAAGGTGCCAATAATCGCGATCGGGGCCAGCGTGGTGCGCAAGCTTGCGAACCTGCCACCACCGCCGCCCGATGCATTGGACCCGACGCGTCTGGCCGATCCGGCGCGGCTGACTGGATGGCTGCGTGAAGCAGGTTTCGTGGAAATAACCGTCGAGCGGCTACCGGTGACCTTCGAGTTCGAGTCACCTGCCGCTTTTACTCAATTCCGTTACGAGGTCTCGGCGCCTTTCCGCTATCTGGTGAACAATCAGACGCCGGAATTGCGGCAGCAAATTCTCGACGGCGTAACCAAAGCCGCCTCGGCGTTTGCAGGCGCGGACGGCAAGCTGCGCACGGTCAACGAAACAATCCTTTTCGCCGCCCATCGCTAACCCTGCAATGACTAGGGCAAAAGCCAAGGCCAAGGCGGTGAAAAAATTGCTGTGCTTCGCGCATCGCGTTGCTATTGTCTCGGCCGAGGGGGCACAGAAACCACTTGCGCAGGGTGCTCGCAGCACACGACAAGCCGTTTCGGCACGCCGATGAGAACACCGCGGGTTCATTAGAATCTCCGCAGCTAGCCGATTTCGCCAGAGCGCGGCATCGTACCCGGCTGCTCCACTATGCGCCAGCTATGGTGCTGTTGCTGGCTGCAATCGCGGACGCCAACCAACTCACCGATCCTGATCTATGGGGTCATATCCGCTTCGGCCAGATGGCGCTCGCGGCCGGCCATCTGATCAATACCGACCCGTATTCCTATAGTGCGTTCGGGATGCCATGGCATAACCACGAATGGCTAACCGAGTTGCTAATGGGCTGGCTCTACAACACGTTCGGCGTGGCGGGCCTGAAGGTCTGGAAATTTTCATGCTCCGCAGCGACGATCGTCCTGCTCGCCGATGCGCTCGCGGAGGCCGGGGCGCCGGCATCATTGCAAATGAATCTGCTGCTGCTCTCCTCGTTGGCGATTATGACGCAGATGCAATTCCGTCCGCAGCTGTTCTCCTTCGCGCTGATGGCGGCGACGATCGCGCTACTCGCTCGCGACACGTACCGCGGACGCGCCCCGCTTTGGCTGATGATTCCTATCATGATGCTCTGGGCAAATCTGCATGGCGGATTCATCATTGGAATTGCCACTTTGCTTATATACACGGCAGTCACTGCGGCCGGGGGCCTGGTGCAACACCGCGGTCATGCAAGAGAATTGCGCCTGAGCCTGATCGCCTTCGCTTCAATCGCAGCCGCACTTGTGACGCCATACGGCGTCGGGACCTGGACGGCCGTAATCCACGCGTTGCGTAATCCGGTTACGCGAGTTGCAATCAGCGACTGGCAGCCGATGCTGTTCGGGATGGCCCGTCAGTGGCACGCCGGCCGTATCGGCATAGTTTTCTATCTGTGCGTATTAGGAGTGATGGCCGCGTTCGCTGCCGGCCTGCTATTGGCTCCTATTGCAGATGATCTTGCGCTCGCCGCGATTGCAATAGTCATGTCGGCAGCCGCCTTTGCGGCACTTCGTAATATGCCGTTAGCTGTGATTGCATGTATAGTTCCGGCAGCGCATCACCTGGGCATCGCCAGCCGGTGGCGAAAGGCGAAAACACTTGTGCAATCGGGCGCCAGCGCCTCGCCTCCGGCAGCCGCTCCTCTCGAGCGGTCAGCCATGAATCAATGGCTTCTCGCGGCCGGGGCTAGCGCGTTCGCGATTTATCTTGGTCTTTTCTCAAATCACATCGCCGAAGATAGCTATTATCCGGCCGGCCCCGCAGAGTTTATCCGAGCCAACCATCTGCACGGCAATCTGCTTTGCGGCTTCGGATGGGGCGAATACTTAATCTGGCATCTGGCGCCGGAAACCAAAGTCTTTATCGACGGGCGCTACGACACAGTCTATCCGTCCTCAGTAATCAAGGATTATATCAAGTTCGCTTTCGCTGCTCCGGATGGGTTGCAGGTACTGCAACGCTATCCCCACGATCTCATATTGATTCCGGCCGCGAGCCCCGCTCGGCGGTTGATCGATCACAATTCAAAGTGGCGGCTGATCTATTGCGATGATGGCAGCAGGTTATATGAGCGCGCCAATTTGATGCCCGCAACCATAACGCCAACTGAAGCGCCTCCGACTTCCGCAACCAGGCGTGACTCCGTTTCCTATTTTCCGGACTAAGAAGCATCGCGGCCGCCGCTCGTGGCTGGCTGGTCCGTCGGACTATCGGCGCCAACACTGCTGGTGCAATTTCCCGAGCACATCTGGCGGTTGCGGCCAGGCCGATGGCATACTGGCGGTTCAGCGCGGGGAGGTGGCCGAGCCCGGCTTAAGGCGCACGCCTGGAACGCGTGTAGACTCGAAAGGGTCTCGGGGGTTCGAATCCCCCCCTCCCCGCCACCAACTCGCACTGCGTTTGACTGACGCCGAGGCCCCCGAAAGCTAAGGTGTGATG
>DATJUF010000042.1:0-5812 GCA_035502655.1 Binataceae bacterium (SeqCode) | reverse complement strand
GGCACCATCAGCGAATCAAGGGCACTGCCAGTTCCCATTCGCTGCGTATCAAATAATTCGGGCTGAACACTTGTACTGCCTACGAGATAGTAGCCGCCGTCAATGGTCGGACCCACCACCACATCCGCCGTGTCGAGGAGTTGGAAAGCCTTATCCAGTGTCTCCGGCGGCAGATGAGGGCTGTCGCCGTCGATAGCGACTACACGGCGATATCCTCGATCAATGAAAGTACGGAAGGCTGAGACCAGGCCCGCGGCCAGACCTTGGCCTTGTTGTCCTATGACTTCTATCGCTGGAAGCCATGCGGCAAGCTCGGCGACGTCAGCGGCCGGACAGACGACTCCAAGTGCGCCGGTTGCGATCGAGCGAGCGAGATCCAAGGTATCCTCTATCATGCATTTATAGAGGTCCACGACGGCTTCAGCAGGGAGCCTGGCGGAGAGCCGGGTTTTTACATGGCCTGCGCGAGCAGCCTTGGCCATTATGATTAGAGCACGCTCGCGTTGCTCTGAACGCGCGCGTTTCAAACGTTCCCCTTGCGCGTGAAGCTGGCATCGAAGAATCGATACTTCAATATCGCGCCGAAGATACCCCAGGCGGCGCCGACACTGCCTCGGACGGTGCCGCTTATTTTCGACGAGCCAATCCGAGGATAATAACTCACTGGCACCTCTGTGATCCTTAGTCCGCGACGTGCGCCTTTGACGATCATCTCCACCGGCCATCCATATGTTGGTTCTCGCAGCCCGAGCGCAATCAGTGCCTGATAGCGGGCGGCTCGGAACGGACCGAGATCCGTGAGGCGAATTCCGCTAAGCAAGGCAATCAGGCGTGCCGCGAGACGGTTACCGAAGACCGCATGCCACGGCATAGCCCCAACCATCCGTTCTCCACAAAGCCGCGAGCCTATGACCATATCCGCAATGCCATCGCGCAGCGGCTCTAGCAGGCGTGACATCTCCGCTGGACGGTCGCTGTAGTCTCCGTCCAGGAATACGACCACGTCGGCATCACTGCTGGCCGCAAGTCCCGTGAGGCAGGCGCGGCCATAGCCGCGCCTAGGCTCATGAAGAACCTTAGCGCCCATTTCACGCGCGATCTGTACTGTTCCGTCGGTCGAATCGCTATCGACTACAATTACCTGCTCAACCAATACCGACGGAATATCGCGGAGGACCAGGCCGATCGATTGGGCTTCATTATAGGTAGGAATGACTACCGACACGCGCACAGTTCAGATTGGAAGCCACGGCCAGCGCCGCGCTAACGGAACGTCGAGTGCGGCACGCTGACCCGATGGTCCCAGCGCGAGTCCGGCGGCTACGATCATTGGAACGAGCAGCTCCCAGATCCAGCCAAGCCCCCACTCCGAAACCCACAGGCCGGTCAGAAATCCGAATGCGATAAGCGCGGCCGGCCGGGAGAAGCACCCGAGGATAAGCATCACTCCGAGGCTTGCTTCAAGAATCCCCTGCATTGGCGCGGCTATTGCGGCATGGTCAGCGGTAAATCCCATCACCTGCTTCCAAACTGCCGGCGCATGACCATCTTTGATGTAGTACCGGATCAATGACGCATATCCATCGGCGGTATACAGGTCCTTGCCGAGGTTCTCGAAGAACGTCGACAAAAAGAATACGCCGAGAGCGACCCTCAGTAGCGCGAGTACGAGCGTGGCATCGAGGGCAGGCAGTTTGGAACTATTCAAGCTTTGGCCTCTCCTTTCACTTGTGCAGCGAACACGGTGGTGCAGGCACTCCCCGCTTTCGGGAATTGCCGCAAGCTCCCGGCCTGACTAACGAAAGAAGGCAGAGGCTTCCCCGCAGCGAACGGGCAAAACTCATCCGGCAGGTCCAAGCCTCCTCTTAGTACCCGGCGACTTGGGCAACCGCCGCGGCAAGACTCGACGAAGCGGCAATTCCTACAGAATTGCGGAATTTGATCCAGCTCGCGAAAGACTGGCGAGTTGACTATTGCGGCACCCCATTTTTCAAGTTCGTCCAGCCTGAGACTTCGCCTCGGCCAATAAACGCATGGGAGCACATCACCTTTTGGGGTGACGCGGATAGTGCTTTTTCCACACCCTCCCGATACAGCATCGAGTCCGAGAATCGCGCGCACGATAGGCTCGTTGCAGACGGCTAGCGGGCCGGATTCCATTAGCCTCCCAAAACCAGTCCAGAATTGCTCATAATCGAGCGAAAACGCGTCCGTTTTGACAGCCTGATAGACATTTACCCGGAAATTTGCGCCCTGCTCGGCCGCTAGTGCTCGGATCGCGGAAAGCTTGCCGTAGTTCGTCCGCATCATCACAGCAATGATCGTAACTGGAACTGCGAGTCTGAGGCACCGTGCTGTTTGATCGAGCACCAGCCGCCAATTGCCTGGGCCACGCCAGGAATCCTGCTCCGACTCAGTTGCAAAGTCCAAAGAAAACTCGACATCGGCAAAAGCGCGTAGCTCTTCGTCGCTCAGGACCGCCGTGCTATAGCCATTTGAAGTTAGCGCTATCGCTGTGCCGCGTTCCTGCAGATATCGCAATATCGCGTGGAACTCCGGATGAAGTCCGTTCTCACCCGTCCCAAGGTTAATCGATCTAACCAGCACGCTTTCGCAAACCCGTCGAACGTCAGCTAGCGACAGACGATCAACTCGGCCCGTATCCCGATAGCAATGAGCACACGTTAGATTGCAATCATTAGTCAGCCCGAGACCGATCGAAAACCCATTCACCGCGGATTGTTCCATAAATTTTCGGCCTCATCGGCAGACCGACAGTATAATAGACTAACGTTACCTCTCAATAAACCAAATCATAGTATCGTTTCCCCATTGACCAAACAGACACAGAGAAGGTTGATCGGAGCTTACCGCTCACGAAGATCTCCCTTGGCTCATCGATGGAATAATTCGCTCGCAACAGAAGGGCCTGTTTTTGAACGCCGCAGACTTTAATGGAGAAGGGATATAAGCAAAACAATCTGGGTGGAAGCTGTTGCGTACGATCCGAAAGTAGTAACGATTTGAGAGGGGATGCGGCGATATTTTCACGAAGAAGTGCATCTTTCCGTTGAAGTCGTCCTATTTCAGAGCTACGAGATACAGGTTCTCGCGCTCTCGGCCCGGCCGGGCGTGATCATGCCGCATATTGATATTGCCTGGAATACTAACCTTGCCTACCTGCAGGCCGAGGAGTGGAGCGCCAATGCCTGCCATGCGATCGCCATGCGCGACACTGAATCTAGGTTGGATGACCAGATCGTCGCAGTAACTGGAGGCCCTGTTTCTACGGTCGCTGAATTGAAAAATCGGACGCTCGCGCTCGGCAACCGAGATAGTGGCCATGCAGCGATTCTTCCTGTTCACTTTCTCGAGTCCGATGCCCTCCTCGTCGCCGACTATCGCGATGAAACCGCCCGGCCGGCTGTGGCGCAGCATCGCGATCAATTCCGGTAACAAGCCAGACGCAAAAGTCTTTCGCCCGATATCCAGATCGATGTCAGCATTCATCGAATTGGTATAATTACAGAACTCCGAGCATACCGTTGTCGTTCGGATCTTGTTCCCGCGAACGGCTAGATTGGGAACGACCATAGACTAGTGAAACTTCGCAATCGAACGAACCTTTCTACGTTTATTGCGCCTTTATCCAGTTTTCTGATCCCGTCGTCTTCAGTGATACATTCGAAAAGAAAACATGCACCGGCTGGCCGTCCGCTGTCCCGCGATGCTCGGTCGAGAAGAGGAGAGGACCAGCTTTCTTGTAGCCGGCCCAGGTCACTGTAACCAGAGCTGGCACCGGGCTTTTTGGGGACCCCCGATGGTAAACCATTTCTTTGATTCGGTTGTCAGACCCGACGTACAGATCCCACGTATCTCCGGGCGTGTAGCCAACGTTCGGATATTTGAATGTCACCAGCTTCGCCGAACCCTTCCCCAAAGGCAGCTTATGCATTCCCATGTCTTGCACATGGGTGCCTGAGGAATCCCAGTAAAGATGGAAAGGGAGGAACGCCCAATAATTGTCGTTTACGAAAAGCCAGTCAATTTTGTCCTTCACGATCGGAGAATCCGCGGTGAGCTTGGATTGAACAAAGGTAACTTTCACCGGCTTGCCGTCCTTATCTACTCCCTCGTAGGAGATTTGGCCCGTCTTTGGCTCCCAAACCCATGAACGGCTGACCGATCTGGCGCCCCTTATGTTGAAGGTATAGCGGATCGCTTCAACTTGCCCGTACGAATCCAGGCCGTAGGCCTTCGCAATCTGCTCGGCAATAGGCGAGCGCGTTTGTGCCCCCGCAGCTGCAGGGAGGATTAACAACAGGAAGACTAAAAGGTGGAGCTTGCCGAGCCGGCTCAAATCTCTCATTAATGTGCCTCCTTGGCTATTAAATGTGGTCCGGGACGACTCTTGAGCTTCTGATATACCGAGTCAGTTGCTGGCACAATAGGGCCGGCAGAACTAGTCCGGCTGAGTATCACAATAGCCTACCGGCTGCCTGAATCGGCGCCGGGCGATGAGTGCACCGACCGTCACGCCAGTATTTTTTATCCGAGCCTTGCTAGAGGTGTTGCCGATTTCCATGAGCCCGAGCCGATCCGGCGCGGTGCTAAAACGCCACACGAACCTAGCCACGCTGCGGAGGTAAACCTCAAACTAGCGATTGTTCGAGTTCCCAGAGATGATCGTGAGGACCGATGATCGTAACTCGGGCTCGAGTGGCAGCTTTCTGATTTGAGCATACGGCGGTTACTTTTGAGCACGCCATGCTGTGATCGAGAAAGAACCCCTCCCCTTCTCGGAGATGTCCGCACTCTGAGCGAATGCGACCTGTCCGCCGAGGATTAGTGAAAGGCTAAAGATGGTTGCGTTAAGGATGATTGCTTTCGAACGCATAAAATTCGGCCTCACGAAAATGTTTACCAATATTTTTCGTTGCAGACAGTGCGCCACTGATGCGAGGGAGTTAAATGGTCCATCGTAGAACTTCACCAGCGCCTGTCGACCGGACACTACAGCCCGCATGGGGCAAGCGGCTGCAACGACACTAGCTGCCGGGACACACTGAACTTTTTGATGACACGCGAAATCGCTCATCAAAAGATGTTTGAGGCGGCCCTCGACGCGATCATGCAAAACTTTCCTCCGGGCAAGCTGCCGGGCGACAAAACTATTGCGCACGCCTATTTCGAAGATTCCAAGGCGAACGGTCACGGTCGCCACGAATCCGAAGGCTTTGAGCTAGTGAAAAACAGCCGCTGGGGATTCCAACTGCACAAGAGCGAGCAGATCGTCGGCGACCGACAATCAGCGGACCGGACTCCTTCCGGCGAGAGTAAAACGAAAGATAGTTCACCCGTGAAGAAGAGTAATCAAGATGGCTGAGTCCGACGGCGCAGAAGAGCACCTGTATAATGTAGGCCACGGTAGCGTGTCCGGCCTTGAACTGCCGTTCGCTACTCACGCGCTCGTAGAGTTGCACAAGATCTTCAGTATCCAATAGGTCTGAGAGCGTCGATTTGAAGCTTTTGAAGACAGCCATTATTCATGCCACCCATCTTTCCTACCCAGCAGTTCAAATATTACAGCGAAACCTGCTATTTCGTTGCGCAGCGAGGCGATCGCGGATTAATCTCGCGTATCGCTTTATTCGAACTTCTCAGGAGCGGTTCTCATGAAAATCGGCTTCTTCGCCATCGGCATCAATAATCTTGCCCGCCCCGACCTCATCACCACCGTTGCCACCAACGCCGAACGCCTCAATTTCGCCACCGTATGGGCGCCTGAGCACGTCGTCTTCCTTGAGCGTTT
>DATJUF010000041.1:0-6355 GCA_035502655.1 Binataceae bacterium (SeqCode) | reverse complement strand
GATGTTTGATCTTTTGCCTCCGTGCGAGAATGGTTGATCCGCGCCCGAAGTAGATATCGGCCGGAGTGAGATTGCCGAGGCTCTCGTGGTAACGCCGAGTGTTGTAGAAATCGACGAACTGCGCGAGTCGCGCTTCGAGCTCCCCGGGCAAATAGTAATTCTCCAGCAGAATGCGGTTCTTCAACGAGCGGTGGTAACGCTCGATTTTGCCTTGGGTAATCGGATGGTACGGCTGGCCGCGGGTGTGGGTCATGCCCTGCTCCTGGAGCCAGGCGCCGAGCTGAGCCGAGAGATAGGATGGCCCATTATCGCTCAGCAGCCGCGGCCGTTGCTGAACGGTGGCCTGACTAAGCCCGGCGGCATGCAGCGCCAGGCGCAGCGTCTCGGTGACGTCCGCCGCGGTCATGGTGGTGCAGAGCTTCCAGGCCACAATGTAGCGGGAGAAATCATCGAGTACGGCCGATAGGTAAAGCCAACCCCAGCCGATCACTCGCAGGTAAGTGAAGTCGGTCTGCCACAATTCATTAACTGCGGTGGTGGGCTGGGCAAAGCAGCCGGCGGCCTTGAGCAGGATGAAGGCTGGGCTAGTGATCAGTCCCCGCGCCTTCAATAGCCGGTAGACCGGCGCCTCTGAGACAAAGTAGCGCTGCTGGCCGGCGAACGCCGTGGCCAGCTCGCGCGGCGACCGTTCGGGCTCTTGTTAGGCCAGCTCGATGATTGCCGCCACCACCGCTTCCGGAAGCTTGTTCCAAGCCCGCCGCGGGGCTGGCTGGCCGTCTGCCAGAGCTACCGCGCCGCGCGCCCGATAGCGCTGATACCAGCGGTAGAAGGCCGCACGGGAAATTCCCAATTGCGCCAGCTCCGGCGTCCTCAATAAGGAGCGGCAGCTCATCTGTTAACTTCTTGCCGAAAGCAATATACAAACCTACTCTCCCAACGACCGGCGTCGGTTCAGTCGCACACTTAACTTCCAACGATGAGATCATTGTTTCCAAATTGCTCCAGGGCTTCCGAAACCCTTCAAAAGTGGTCACGAAGCCCCTGGATCCGCGCCACGTGCGCCAATTTGACAGCGGACGCCACCATGGCGCCCACTTCACGCCAAACGCGACAATTCGCGCTCCGGGCTTCAAATGAGCGACAACGTTCTGGAGCGCGTGGGGCGTGCGCATGATGTCATGCGTGAACGAAAGGAGCGCAGCATCAGCCTCTCCCGAAAACTCAGCGTCCTCGACCGATGAACTGACGAGCAGGATGTTATTCCAACCGCGACGCTCCACAAGAGTGCGGGCTGCAGCTAGTTGCTCTTGACTCTGTTCGATTCCAATGATGCGTCCCTCCGGACCAACAGCGTTTTGCAGCTCCTCGAAGCTCAGACCCGCTCCACATCCGACGTCCAGGACAGTTTCGCCCTTTCTCAAAGCAAGCTTCGCGATACACTCTTTTCGCAGATTCAAGTACCCCGCGAATCTTCGCTGCCACTGGGAATCGCGGACAGCGGGGCTTACGTGATCGTAGACACTACGAGCCCGCCCCGCCCGATATTTTCTTAATGCCGCCTCGCGGTCAGGCATACGTCTTCTCCGAACATGCAGCGGTTAACATCACGGCCATCTTACTGCCCAACGGGAGATCGCCGTCAAGCCTCAGCCAGCGCTTGGGCGGCTCACGCCGCTGAGGTGCCGCGGAAAACGGAGACTATCATTCCGGCTCCGAAAGGCGCGGCTGGCCGAATGAGTCTTCTGAGGCTTGGTCACAAATCCAGACTCCATCGTGAAGATCGCCCACATCTTTGGACACTTAATGGCTGTCTGCGAAAGGAGCAAGGAATCTAGAAGACTATCTCTTGCCAAGTGCAACGAAGACAGCTTCAATGTGGCCGCGTCCGATCGGACGCGGAGTCCTTCATACATTCGATGCGCATATATGCGATCTTCAGACGCCATTACCGGCGAGCCCGGCCGGCACACAGATAGAGTGCCGGTTCTCGCTTATCCATCACCTTCAGCAACGGTAGCCTGATTCAGCGCGCCGTATGGAGAACCGTGCGCAGGCTCTTCGTGACACGACTGCAAACCGATCCGGCCTTGTACGTTAAACAGCCGATTGTTTCAGATGCCAGACTGGCTATTTGGCGGGTGCGTCTTTAATCACGATATGCTTCGTAATAAACAGATCCGGCGTTTTACATTGCTGCTGCGATGAGGAAATGACGTGCACACCGGAATAGATGGCACACTTCGAATTGTAATACAGGTTGCTGCCGAGACGATCGGCTTGACGAAGTGCGTGGAGCGATGGCAAGGGAAGTGGTTGCGGACAAGCGAGGCACTTGAGGCATCCTGAACTTATGCTTACTCGAAGGCAATACGTACCTCTGCCGGAATGGGCTATCCCCCTCTGTTATGCTATAGCGGCGCTTTTCGCGGGTCTTGCTGTACCGAGACTGGAGCACAGATTTCTGCCGCAGCTCACGTCTTCGTTAAACACTGCGGTGGGTCTAACGCTCTTGTCATCAATAACTTCTGGCATGATTGCTCTGACGGGCATCGTTTTCTCTCTGGCTCTTGTGATGATGCAGTTCAGCGCAGTGGCGTACTCGCCACGGCTGGTCTTATGGGTATCGCGCGACCCAATCATCTGGCATTCGATTGGGATTTTCACTGCAACTTTTCTATATGCGATAGGCGCGATGGCCTGGATCGATCGGGCTGGTTCCGGGAGGGTTCCTGTGGTGAGTGGCTGGCTGGTGATCCTTTTGATGCTGGCCAGTGTCGGAATGTTGGTGGCCCTCATACAACGCATTGGGTTGCTGCAGATAAACCGGATGCTCGCCTTCACCGGCAATCTGGGCCGGCAAGTCATCGAAGATATGTATCCACCGTTTGAGACGCCCTCGAGCACGGCCGGCTCACATGAGTTTCCCAGCTTAGCGGTCGTGCAAACGGTCGGTCATTCTGGCGCTCCACAAACGTTACAAGGCATCGATGTCGGCACTTTGCTGGCTCTGGCGATACGGTCAGGCGGTACTGCGGAAGTCGCAGTCTCCGTCGGCGACACTTTAGTCAGCGGAACTCCAATGCTTCGTCTCCAAGGCGGAAGAGACGTTGTCGAAGACAAGATCTGGAAGAAGGCTTTCCGAGTTGGCCAGGAACGCACCTTTGAGCAGGATCCCAAATATGCACTTCGCTTACTTGTCGACATTGCTATCAAAGCGCTGTCTCCTGCGATTAACGATCCGACTACCGCGGTGCAGGCTTTGGATCAGATCCAGGATCAATTGCTGCGCCTGGGCAATCGGCGCCTCGAGGTCGGTGCATTTCGCGACGCTCAAGGATTGTTGAGAGTCGTTGTGCCGCTCCCGACCTGGGACGACTTTCTGCGGCTGGCATTCGACGAGATACGCCTCTCCGGCGCCACTAGTGTCCAGGTGATGAGGCGCATGAGAGCCTTGATTGCAGATCTGATCGCCACTTTGCCGCCAGAGCGTCACCGGGCACTGGAGCATCACCGGAAACGGTTGAATATCACTATCGCCCGCGCTTTCGCCGATGAAGAGGACAAGTTCGAGGCCTCGGTGGAAGATCGGCAGGGGTTGGGCACCGCTCGCATCTGCCGATAGTGTCGGGCCGGAAGGAAGAAATGCGATGCGGGCTGAGATTCAACCGTCGTTGTCACGACTTTCATTGATGCCCGATCGTAACGTAAAGCCCAATGCCCCCGGGCGAGCCGGACCGCGATCGCGCAGTTGGGCAGATACGTTCCAGGAGTCGATCGCGGGCAGCGCCTGCCGTGAAATGCTCTTCGGAAAAGTGGAAGGCTAATGATGGGGCGGCGATTCTTAAAGCGCTCGTTCGAACACGCGTATCACTCCAAGCTTTGCCCGGCTCGGATCTAACTGGAAAGGATGCCGATCAAAACCTGTCCGAATTGGCCGCGGCGAAAATTCGTAACAAGCGCACGCTGCTGCACTGCAATCACATCGAGCCGCCTGCGCTCGCGCTGGCCCAGCTCAAACGCTATGCCCAGGCTGCCACCAATGCGGAAGAACTCAGCGAGCTGCTTGGCATCGAAGGCAATGCCGCCCATTCCGCGCTCATCACAGCGCGGCCACATTGAAGCGAATCGCCCCGCCGGAAGTCGAACCCGAACTGCCGTAGGGGGGCAAGCAATACAAAGTCCGGCCCATTTTCCCGCATAAATACCAGCGTTTCGCACGGGAGCTTTGTTCCGATAATGGCCAGAAAGCTTCCTTTTGCCGCCGATTCTGTCACCAATCTGCCACAGGTTACTACGAGGGCTCGACGCTTTGCGGGCAGTCCGCTCGAAGCTAAGATTGCCTCGGCAAGACGCCACCATTCATGGGGAGAAGCGCTGATGGCTATATCGCTCTATTCCGGCTTTGTGCCCGTGTCTCTTCAGCTGCTCGGCGGTCTCAAGATCGTACTGCAAAAAGCCGAGGAACACGCCACTGCGCAGAAATGGGACACTGCCACTGTCCTCAATCTGCGGCTCTATCCCGACATGTTTACGCTAGAGCGCCAGGTGCGGCAGGCCTGTAATCACGCCCTCGCTGCTGGCCGTGTCGCCGGCGTTGCTTTGCCGAGCCTGCCGGACCAGGACAACAGCTGGGCCGAGATGCAATCGCGCGTTGGCAAGACGATCGATTTTCTGAAAGGGCTGCGGCCTAATCAGCTCGATGGCAAAGACGATTCCGATTTGACGGTTCCGATAGGCGGCCAGCCGCGCACGATGAAGGCTCAGAGCTACCTGTATCACTTGGCAATGCCACAAGTCGGCTTCCATACGACGACCGCCTACAACATCCTCCGCCAGGTCGGCGTAAACATCGGCAAGCGCGACTACCTGGGCTCGCTGCCGTCATAATTGAGCGGATGCGATGATGATTTCTTGAGCATCGCACACTACCCACATTTATCGCCGCGGCGCTGCGAGTCTGACCACTGGGTGGTGCCCAATTCGCCCGCGATCTATTTGCAAGCCAATAATCCGCTTTATCGTCTAGTAGGAGGGCGGACCGGAAAAAGCCGGTCCAGGGATTAACGATCGCCCGAAATCGCGTAAGAAAAATCGACAGGCCGCTTTTCGATGGCAATCCCATTAAAGCAAAGCGCAACCTAAGGAATCGGATTGTGTAGCATGTTCATGGAAAAATTCGCGGCTTGTCGCGCCAGTGATCTGCAGAAACTAAAATGCCTCTTCAATTTCACAATCTTCGTTTTGCTCGTTGCGTCTGGGGCACCAGCTTCGGCCAGTGGCGCACAGGCGCCAACCGCTCAAGCGCACCCGCCCGCGGACGCGGCTGAACTCATTAAAGGCTTGCAAAGCCGGAATCTCGCCGAGCGCGAGCTAGCTACCAAAGCGGCGGCTGGAATCGAGCCGCTCCCGGAAGCTGTCGTCCCATTCCTGCTGAACGCGCTCAGAGGTCTTGAAAGCCAACCCAGTAACAACAGCGTTTCCGAAGCCACCCGCGAGCAGTGGCGCTACTCCGGAGACCTGGTCACCGCCCTGGGGCATGCGGGGTCGCCGGCGATCCCGGATTTGAGCGTTGCACTGAATGATCCTGATGAAGCGATAAGAAGGGGTGCGGTTGACACATTGATTTTGATCGCACGTGATTCGCCGGCACATGGCCGGTGTTAATCGGCGCCTCGCAACAGGCAGCCCTATCGCTGGCGAACATCGAGCTTGGTCACGACGGTTTCCTGCCTGTATTAACCCAAACGCTGGACCCTAGTTCCTACGACCCCGCCCCCAGACAGAACGCCGTACAAGCGTTCGACGAGATGAGAAACTACGCGCGGCGCGCAGTGCCCGCACTAACTGCGGCGTTAAAGAGCCCATATCTCTACCAGCGTGCGTACGCGCTCTAGGCGTTGAGCCGAATCATCCCGTTGCCGCACGCAGCCGCACATGCGATTACGCTCGCGCTACGCGATAAGAGCGACATCGTCAGAGCTGAGGCCGCCGCGGCGGTCAGGGGCAACAGAGTTGACGCAAGCGAAGCGATTAGCGATCAACAAGCAGACGAGGACTTTGATATTGACGAGCCACAAACCACCGGCCAGAGTCAGAATCTCGAAGCGTTCGTGGCGGGCAACACCGCCAAGGACACGCGCATCTACAGCAAAGCGGAGATCATCGCCGCGATTGCGCCCGACAAAAATCATGAGTATCCGTCCGAGTTGAAATATTTGGTGTCGGTTGTTCACCCCGGCAGTCTGAATACGAATGCGAAGTTCCTGGCCTCGGTTCATACCGAACAGGATGGCGTCAATCGTCTAGCTGTCTGGGAGAAACTCAGCCGCGACAAGTATGAACGGCTGTTGGTGCA
>DATJUF010000040.1:0-10749 GCA_035502655.1 Binataceae bacterium (SeqCode) | reverse complement strand
CGGTGCGAGCGACCATGGGGAAACCGGCAGCGCGTATCAACTTCGCTTGCTCTCTGGCTCCGGCGAATGCATCACTCTCGACTGTATAAGATCTCGCAATTCGATTTGCGAAACTGCTGCCTGGGTTACATGTCAAAGTGCTGTCCGCGCGGTCTCGATGATCGGTATCGAGACAACGATGGAGCAATTCGTCGCAAGAACGGAAGCGCGCTTGTCGGTACGCTTGCGGGAATCGTAGGGCGACGATTTCGCTCCGGAAGTGCGAAGTGACATGAAGCTGAGAATCGCTGTTGAAGGCAGACTGAGCGGAGTGGCTCAGCGAACTAGTGAAGCGGCGCCGCGTGCGATGAAAAGGAGATTAGGGCCGATGAGGGGCTAGTTCCCTGGGATGGCCCGTGATCGCCATCTTGATCAGGTCTTGCTAACAGGCTTGCTGCTGTACGAAATGTGCTTCGACCCCGTTCCATCGTCAGTATAAACCTCAAGCAGCCGGCGCTCATTTTTAGTAACATTAAATTGATCTGCCAAGTATTCTTTAAGGAGCGAAAAATATGAACTCCTTCGCGGCGCGGTCAGGCGAGTACCGGATATGGCGACAAGCTGATGATCACGGCATCTTGGCTCCCAGGCTGCGAGCCTCCGCAACTACAATGACAAGACTACTTCCTGATCGTCATTGAGCCTAACGTGGTAGGTCGTCAGATTGGATTCTCCAAGCAAGGCCTGGCCGGTGCGCAGATCGAAGGTCCACGCATGCAGGGGACAAATCAGCTTCGCCGCGCCGAGAATACCGTCCGCCAGCGGCCCGCCACGATGGGGGCAGGATGCCTGTACGGCAAATAGTTCGCCACCCCGTGTACGAAACACAGTGACACGCTCGCCACTGGTATTAAACGTCCGCCCTTCGCCAGGTGGTATCCGTGCGAGCGGTCCTAGAATAATTTCCATGGAGACTAACTTCCTCACTAGGCCGGTATCTCGGAGGCGAATTGATTGGGTGTGGCGGGCGCCGCCGCTTCCAGCCACGGGTCCTTGTAAGCAGCGATCGTCCTGGCGATAGCGGCATCGAGCTGCGCGCCAATTTTCTCGCTATCCTCAATTATGATGGCACGCAGTTTCTCGATCCCGTTGCGCTCGACAAAATCATAGGTTCGTTCGAGATACTTCGCGTGTTCGCGGTAATACTGAATAAAGCGGCTCATGAACAAGAGCACTTGCTCGTGACTATCAACTACGCACAGGATATCGCCTTTGCGTATATGCGAACCTGCTGCTCCGCCGACATAGATTTCCCATTTGCCACCCTCGACCGCCACCGCGCCGAGGTCTTTGACCATCGCCTCAGAGCAATTGCGCGGGCATCCGGCGGTCGCGAGCTTCATCTTGGCGGGACTCTCGATCCCTTGGAAACGTTCCTCGATTTTGATCGCTAACGCGGTACTGTCGCCCAAGCCAAAGCGGCAAAACTCGGTGCCTACGCAGCTTTTGCATGTCCGATAGCGTTTGGCATAAGCATAGCCGGAGGGCATTCCCAGGTCCTGCCAGACCTTAGGCAGATCTTCTTTCTTGACGCCGAGGAGGTCAATCCGCTGGCCCCCAGTCAGCTTCACCATCGGAACGTTGTACTTCTCGGCAATATCGGCGATTCGCCTGAGCTGCGCCGGTGACGACACACCGCCCGGTATCTGTGGAATTACAGAGAAAGTTCCGTCTTTCTGGATATTGGCGTGGACACGATCATTAATGAAACGCGAATCCCGCTCATCTTCATATTCGGCATCCCAAACGGTATTGAGCAGCGATGCCAGACCCGGCTTACTTCCGGGATCTTCATCGCCGCCGGCCAAAGCGCCGAAGACCGCCGACACGGACCTCAGATTGCGCTCGCGTATTTCTTTAATCAGATCGGCTTTGCCGAGCGGCACCCCAGGAACATAGTAGTGAACCGATGGATCGTCATCGAGTTCCCCCTCACAGGCCCATTCGACTATCTCGCTTACCAGGGCTTTACACGAGCCACACCCCATGCCGGCTCGCGTAGCCTGCATCACTGCCTTCAGGCTGCGTTTTCCCGACTGCGTGCAAGCAACGATTGCGCCCTTGCTGACACCATTGCAGTTGCAGACCTGGGTTTTCGATGGCATCTCGGCGAGCGTAATTTTAGGAGCGGGTGAGCCGATATCAAATAGCAATGAAAGGCGTTCGTCGGGTAATGGCGTGTCGCGATCGAACGCCTGCATGAGGTAGGCGGCCTTGCTGATGTCACCCAGCAAGATACTGCCCACTAGGCGGCCGTCGCGGATAATCAGTTTCTTATAGGTGCCCTTCTTTGGTTCCGTAAAGCGCACCAGTTCATCATTTTCATCATCCGGCTCGGTGATGCCCATCGACGCCAGTTCGATCCCCATAACCTTGAGCTTCGTCGCAATCTTTGAACCGAAATACTTGGATTCGCGATCGTGCTCAGTGATGTGGTCCGCGAGCACCTTCGCCTGCTCCCATAATGGCGCGACCAGGCCGTAGCATCGGCCACGATGCTGGACGCATTCACCGACCGCATAGATATTTGGATCATCGGCGGTGCGCAGATGATTATCGACCACGACCGCGCGCTCGACCGTCAGGCCGCACTGGATGGCCAGCTCGACATTCGGCTTGATTCCCGCCGAGATGACGATCATGTCGCAATCAAGCGTTCCGCCGCCGGCAAAGCCTACTCCGGTCACGGCGCTGGTGCCGTAAATTTGTGCGGTATTCGTACGCAAATGAATCTGCATACCCATCTTTGCGATGGTTGCTCGGAGAATCGCGCCGGCTTCGCTATCAAGTTGCTGATTCATCAGGTGATCGGCCAAGTGAACTACGTGAACATCGAGGCCGAAGTTTTGGAGGCCACGCGCCGCCTCCAGCCCCAGCAGGCCACCACCGATTACGATCGCGCGAGTGCTTGTTTTGGCGTAGTTACTGATACGCCGGCAATCGTCCAGCGTGCGGAAAACAAAGACACCAGCCTTAAGCTCGCCATCTTCGGTCATTAATCCAGGAATTGACGGGATAAAAGGGCGGCTGCCGGTTGCGATGATTAATTTGTCGTATTCTTCGGCACAGCCGTCGCTACCCACAACGACTTTCGCGATACGGCGAATTTCGCGAGCCCGCACGCCCGCCAGCAGCTTGATCTGGTTTTGCTGGTACCAGGCGAGCGGATTAAGAAAGATGTCTTCGGCGTCAGTGCTGCCGTTGAGCACGTTCGACAGCATGATCCGGTTATAGTTACCGTATGGCTCGTCACCGAATATAGTTATCTCGAACTGTTCGCCGCCGCCGCGAGCCAGAATCTCCTCAACGGCGCGTGCCCCCGCCATTCCATTGCCGATGACGACGAGTTTTTCTTTTTGCTTCATAGTGGAAATAGTTGGAATAGCTGATTCTCAAATCTCGACGAAGCCTACATCGACCACTACCGGGCTTTTGAGACCGGCGGGAGCGGCAATAAGCATTTCCATTTTATCTTCAGGATTGAGGTCCTCGACGACCGCCAAAGGAACGTGGATCGCGGCTTTCGCTCCGATTGGGAAATAGCGCATCGCTTTGCCGTTGCGTGTCAGGACCAAATAGATGAGATCCTCCGCAGGATTGCCTGCGCGGAAATAGATTAGCTGGGCGCGCTTGTCGAACGGGACTGAGTATCCGGCGGCGGGCGCCAGCGGCAGCGGCTTGTCGAGGCCGCGGCCCTCGAAGTAATACAATCCCTGTAAGAATCTCGGTGTCTCCATCATCTTAGGTCAGGCTCCTGATCTGCAGATTCGCGCGGCGCATGCCTTGAACTCGGGCATCCGCGATAGTGGATCAAGCGCTGGGTTCGTGAGCAGATTCGCGCGGCTGGAACCAGCCCAATGAAAGGGCACGAAGAGCACATCCATCCGGATTGAGTCAGTGAGTTGTGCAAAGGCGACAGCTTCGCCCCGCCGAGTTATCAAACGCACCATGTCTCCATCGGCGATATCGTAATGGCGCGCGGTGACCGGATGAATTTGCACGAAAGCCCGAGGCGAAGCCTCAATTAGTTTGGCAACCCGCCGGGTCTGCGTGCCTGTCTGATATTGTGCCGTCACCCGTCCAGTAGTGAGATAGAATGGATATTCAGCGTCCGGCTCCTCCGCAGGCGGCTGATATTGCACCGGATGGAAACTGGCCTTGCCGTCCGCCGTTGGGAAATAGTCGGCAAACAAACGTCGCGTTCCCGGATGGTTCGAGCCAGGACAGGGCCAGAAAATTCCGTCCTCGGCCGCCAGCCGTTCGTAGGTGATTCCGGAATAGTCAGCTACGCCGCCGGCCGAGGCACGGCATAATTCATCAAAGATCGTGCGGGGCTCCGCGCTGAAATAATCGCCATAGCCAAGGCGGCGTGCCAGTTCGGCGATAATCCTGGTATCGGTCCAGACTTCGGGCGGCGGCACAAGCGCGCGCTGCCGCAGGATCACCCGCCCCTCCATGTTAGTCATGGTGCCTTCCTCTTCCGCCCACTGCGCGGCTGGCAACACCACATCGGCCAGCATGGCCGTATCGGATAGAAACAGATCGGCGACTACCAGAAAGTCGAGCGCCTCGAGGCGTGCTTGAATATGTCCTGCGTGCGGAGCGGAAACGACCGGATTCGACCCCATAACTAGAAGCGCACGCACACCGCCCGGCTTGCCAAGCTGATCGAGCATCTCGTACGCCGATCGGCCAGGTGCCGGAAGCGTTTCCGCAGAAATCCCCCAAATCCGCGCGATATAGTCGCGATGGCCGGGATTGTCCAGTTTGCGATAGCCGGGAAGCTGGTCCGCCTTCTGCCCGTGCTCGCGGCCACCCTGCCCGTTGCCCTGCCCGGTAATGGTTCCATAACCGCAACCGGGCTTGCCGATTTTGCCGAGCGCGAGAACGAGATTGATATAAGCGAGCGTGTTGTCCACCCCGTGGCTTTGTTGCTCCGGGCCGCGCGCCGTGAGAACCATGGCGGTGCGTGCTTCACCAAGCCATTGTGCCGCCGTCGCCAACTTGCTCGCTAAAACCCCTGTGATCCGCTCGACACGATCAGGCCAGTAGGATGCGACCACGCGCTTTATCTCGTCGAAATTATTCGTGCGAGCGCGAATAAAGGATTCGTCGATATGATGATTAGCGATCGCGATATGCAGTAAGCCATTGGCCAGAGCCAAATCCGTTCCAGGGGTAAGTTGAAGGTGCAGATCAGATGAGCGGGCGGTCTCGGTCAGGCGCGGATCCACCACGATGAGCTTGCCGCCATTCAACCGTTGCTGCTGGAAGTATTGGATTATAGGCGGCGAGGTTTCGGCGGCGTTGCTTCCGACCAACAATAGGGTATTGGCAAGCGCGATGTCTTCAAGCGGAAAAGGGAGACCGCGGTCGACGCCTAAAGCCTTAATTGCAGCAGTCGCGGAAGACGACATGCAGAAGCGGCCGTTGTAATCGATCTGCGAAGTGCGCAGCGCAACCCGGGCGAACTTGCCTAACAGATAAGCTTTCTCATTGGTTAGACCGCCGCCGCCGAACACGCCGACGGCGTCGCGGCCATGGCTGATCTGCGCCCTTAAAATTCCTACAACGATTCGATCCAGCGCTTCCGTCCAGGGCACGGTGCGCCAAGCGCTTGTACGGCTTTCCCGCAGCATTGGTGCAGTAAGCCGTTCCGGATGGTTTAGCAATTCCGCAGCGGTCCAGCCTTTTTGGCAAAGGCCGCCGCGGTTAGTCGGAAAATCGCGAGCGCTAACAGTTAGCTGTGTTCCATCACGAACCAGATTCATCCCACATTGCAGTGCGCAGTACGGGCAGTGAGTGGCGGCCACAACGCCTATCGGTACTTCGGCGTTAGTTACCGGTTGCGGTGATGGGTCCATCAAAGTGACCAGAACGGCGATTTCCTGTCCGGCATGGCTTGGCTGCCAGTTCGTTAATCCACAGCAAATGCTATGCCCCGCAGGCAGACCACTGTCGCTCAACGCCGCAGGTGGCGGTTGGCCGCTCATTCACATTGCCCAACGCGGGTCACAGCGCACGATAAAAGGGATCTCGATACGACACTTCGTGCCCTCGTGCCGTGGCAAACCTGCTTGAATATCCAGCATCTGCCACACCGGCGAGCAATGATGACTCGGAAAATGCACGCTAAGGCAGGCCAATGAGGCAGCATGAATTTTGCTCCCCTGCATGCGTGAGGTCATCCTTTCCTTCGGATCATCGATGAAACGATCGGCTGAGCCGGCCATGCGGGGTACGCCTTCACTTGGACTGGCCGGCGCGACTTTGGGCTTCTTCTTTGGCTTTTCGGCCGTGGCTTTGTTCGGCCCGGCGGCTAAAGAGTTGAAGCATGTGATGGCGCTTTCGCCACTTCAACTTGGATTCCTGGTAGCGGCGCCGGCCCTGTCAGGTTCGCTGTTGCGTATCCCTTTTGCGGCTTGGGTTGATCGTGATGGCGGGCGCCGGCCGTTCCTGACGCTTCTAATCCTTTCGATCATTGGCATGGCGGGGTTGTATCTCCTGTTCCACTTTTTGTATCCGGCTCGGATTGGTCCAGCTTTCTACCCGCTGCTAATGCTGCTCGGGGTGCTGTGCGGGTGTGGCATTGCGGTTTTCTCGGTCGGGATCGGGCAAGTCTCCTATTGGTTTCCGCAAAACCAACAGGGGTGGTCGCTCGGCGTATACGCTGGAATTGGCAACCTGGCGCCGGGATTGTTTTCGATCCTGCTGCCTATCGTGCTGAGTTCCTGGTCACTGGCCGGCGCTTACCTAGCATGGTTGCTGTTTCTATTGCTAGGCACGGTCAGCTACGCGTTAACGGGACGCAATGCCTGGTACTTTCAGTTCGTCAAGCAAGGCATCGAACCAGCGCGGGCGCGCGAACTCGCTGCCGAGCGTGGGCAGCAGATTTTTCCCGGCGGCAGCGCTGCAGCCGCGCTTAAGCTGTCCGCTCAGCAATGGCGGACCTGGGCGCTGGTGTTTCTTTACTTCACTACTTTCGGTGGATTTTTGTGCCTTACTTCATGGATGCCGGTCTATTGGTCCGGTTATTTCAGGCTTGGCGCTCGTGAAGCTGGAATCTTGACGGCGATTTTTTCTCTTCTGGCTTCGGGGATTCGGGTGTTCGGGGGCACTTGGTCGGATTTAGTGGGAGGCGAACGCACCTCTATCGTCTCGCTCAGTGTACTCATGGGCGGAGCGTTTTTAATGGCACTATCACATAGTTTCCCACTTTCGCTCACTGCCGAAATGATTGTCGCGGTAGGGATGGGCGTAAACAACGCCGCCGTCTTCAAGATGCTGCCCAAGTTCGTTCCCAACGCAGTTGGTGGCGCTGCCGGATGGGTCGGCGGGATTGGGGCCTTTGGCGGCTTCCTGCTGCCGCCGCTGATGGGCCTCTTCGTCGAGCACGGCGGGGATCCCGGCTATGCGCAAGGGTTTCTGGTATTTGTGGCTTTATCCCTGACCTCGCTTGGCTTATCAATCAATTTATCGATCGGTTCCCGCAAGCGCCTCGTCGGGTCGAGGGCGGCCCCTGCCGCATTCTCTGAGAAACCGGTCGGGCGAAAACGCTCGACCCTGTAAATATGGCTCGGTCCGCACCACGCCAAACAACTTGGAAACGATAGCGATCGATAGTTCTCCTAGTATGTTCTGCAAAGGCCGAGTGAGGCCATTCCGTATACAGGTCACGAATTGCACAGAACTGGCCGCCTGCGGTGAAGATTCCAAAGCGCTTGCCAAGGCGCACTTGTTCGCTTCCCGCAAACAGGCGGGCAACCGATTCGAGGTTGGGAAATAAGTGAACCGACTTCTATTTCGCGGTTTGGCGACAGCCTTTTTCACGACGTTCCTGCTGGCCGTTCAAAAGCTGCCAGCGTCAGCCGAAATCGATCTCTTTGACATAAATGGCGCGCCGGTCACCGCAAGCGGATGGATGCGCACGCGTGAATACGTCTGGAGCTTCTTTCAGGCCGGTCCCATCGGAGGCAAGAGCTATCAGAATAGCTATAACTACCAGGCGAATGTACTAAGGCTCGGACTTGGATATGCAACGGAGGACTTCAAACTCTTTACGGAATTCGAAGATCCTGCCTTGCTCAATTTGCCGAGCAGCGCGATTGCGCCGCCCCCGCCGGGCGCTCTAGGGCTTGGCGGCAACTACTATCAGCCGCAACAGGAAAGTTCCGACGCAAGCATTTTCCTCAAGCAGGGATTCGTCGAATTCGGCAGCCGGATTCTCCAGGGATTGAATATCAAGGGAGGACGCTTCGAATTCAATGAAGGCCAGGACCTGATGCCTTCGGACCCACAGCTGCGGTGGATCGTGAATTATCAGATATCCCAGCGGCTCATCGGCAATTTCGGATTCTCGGACGTGATGAGGTCTTTTGACGGCGCCGTGACGCGCTACGGCGATGCAAACTGGAACGTCACGGCGATGTACGGCGTTCCGACCCGCGGGGTCTTCGACCTCAACGGCTGGGATGAGATCAGAAAAACCGACGTCGTATATGCAGCGCTTAACGGTCAGAGAGCCCATCGCTACGGAAACGCGCTAGGGCGCATATTCTTCATCTGGTACGACGACAACCGGGGACTGGTTCCAGTCGACAATCAGCCGGCCAGTGCTGCCGCAAAGAATCGTAGCGCGATAGGCATCGAGACCGCCGGTGCGGACGCCGCCGCGACGGTTCAACTCGGGCCGGGAACTGCTGACGCGATGGTGTGGGGCGCCTATCAATTCGGTGATTGGGGTTCACAGTCACAACAGGCGTACGCAAGCGTGGCCCAGATGGGGTATCGCCTGAACGATTTTCGCTGGAAGCCATGGCTCCGCTTCACTTGGCAGATGGCTTCGGGCGACAGCAATCCGAATAATAACGTGCATGGAACGTTCTTTCAGATTCTGCCGACGCCTCGAATGTACGCGTTGAATCCAATTTACAACATGATGAACAACATCGACGCTGGTTCCGAGCTGATTCTGTCTCCTCTGGCGAACCTCGAATCGCGTACCACGATGCACGCTCTGTGGCTCTCTTCATCGTACGACCGGTGGTACGCAGGGGGCGGAGCGTTCGACAGTCATCTGTTCGGCTATACCGCGCGCCCCAGTTTCGGCAAGAGCTACCTTGGCACTGAACTCGATACTGGCTTGCTCTGGAAGGTCAGCAAGTATCTGAGTGCTTCAATCTTCGCCGGACACTTTTTCGGCGGCTCGGTGGCCGCGGCGAATTTCCCGCAGGGGCGTGGCGAGACGTTCGGCTACGTGGAAAGCCTCCTCTCGTTCTGAGTTTGGCAGGCAGTCGAATTGCGTCCATCGATGTCTCATCCGCCATATGAGCCTTTTGGGGCCCTGTCTTATAGACGATAAATTATCGTCTATAAAATCAGAGCAAGAGACAGGGCGCGGCGGAGGCGGCATGAAAGCGATCGTTCCGTTAAAAGGTGGCCAGCTGCAGGCGGAAGCTCCTGCCATTCTGGTCGGGTCGGCGCCAACGCGGTCTTCGCCGCCGAGGAATTCTTCCAGGCCAGCCTTAATGACCCGCACACCCGCCGCGCTATGCCCGCGCCGTCACCCGCTTCCTCGCCTGGTGCGAGCGGCGAAGCATTGAACTACGCGAAATTACTCCGGGCCTCGCCGGCGAATATCTAAGCGGGGCGGAAGGTCCGCGCCCACCAAGAACCAAGCGCTCGCCGCCCTGCGCCACTTCTTCGATGGCCTGGTGACCCGCCACGCGGTCGCGCTCAAATCCCTTCGCCTCCATGCGCGGCACCCAACACAGCGCGCTCGCAGGCTCCACCCCGGAAATCAACGTCGAGCAGGCCCGCAAGCTCTTGCGCTCGATCGCTACCAGCCAAGTCGTCGGCCTGCGCGATCGCGCGGTGCTCGGCGTCCTCGCCTACACCGGCGCGCGTGTCGGCGCGCTCGCGCGCCTGGCCTCGGCGATCTCAAAGATCTCGGCGAGCATCGCGCGCTGCGCTTCCGCGAGAAAGGCGGCAAGCTGCGCGAGATCCCTGTCCGCCACGACCTCGACGCCTGGCTCAAAGCATATCTGGCCGCCGCTGGCATGGTTGATCAGGACGATAAAGCCCCACTCTTTCGCGCCGCCGTCGGCAAGCGCCGGCAACTGACCCAGGCCGACTACTCAGCGCATTCCATGCGCCAGATGTTCAACCGCCGCCTCCAGGACGGCGGCCTGCCGGAACTCTCTTCGCCCACAGCTTCCGCGTCACCGTCGTCAACGATCTGCTCAAGCAGGACGTGCCGCTCGAAGACGTGGAGTACCTCGCCGGCCACTCCAACCCGAGAACCACGCAGATTTATGATCGCAGGCGGTGGCGCGTCACCCGCAATATCGTCGAGCGGATTTCCATCTGATGTTCAACGAAGCCTCCCTCTTGCTGAACCAAGATTATCACTACCGCTCGCTTTCGGTGGAGTGAAGGCGAAGGTTCCATCAAGCGCTTCAAATGAAACTCGCGAGTAGGCCGAATGAGGGTTTCCGGCACTATGAGAACATGGTTAATATAACCCAATTGCGCTGTTTGTCGCACAATCTAGCAATGCTATATCTCCTCTTATGCGCATTTGCAGCTCTTGGATAGCAGTCTGGAGCATCAGTTTAGTTATTGGGCTAGGTCCAGTAACCCGATCATCAATGCGAGCAGTCTAAACTTGTCATACATCAGCGACTTGGCGTTCGCGACAGACTCGGCGGG
>DATJUF010000039.1:0-43667 GCA_035502655.1 Binataceae bacterium (SeqCode) | reverse complement strand
TCGGTGCGTTTGCCCGGGGCGAGATAGGCTTCACATCCGATGATCGGCTTGATGCCGTTCTGCCGTGCCTTCTGGAAAAATTCGACCGCGCCGAACATGTTGCCATGGTCGGTCATCGCGATGGCCGGCATCCCGGTGGTCTTGGCGTGCTCGATCAGCGGACCGATTTTGTTGGCGCCGTCGAGCAGGCTGTACTGCGTATGAACGTGCAGGTGGACGAAACTCATCGTGTTGCCAACCCCCTCCGCTCCTCACCACATTCTGAGTCTAAGCTAATCACGCGTGCGACCAGCCCGCGACCCCGCCCATCGGGATATCGGCTGCCGAAGCCCGGCGCGCAGACGATTAACAGCAGCGCTTCGAGTTGCGGACCCGCTCACAACGGCCTCACAGGTTCGGCCTGCGTCCGGGCACTGGTTCGCAAGCGAACCCTTTGTTAGCCTTTCTTGGCTGGTGCAGGGGCTGCTGAGGCCTCGGCGCCTTTTTCGCTCTTTTCGCCGGCAGCCGGAGCCGCTTCGGCAGCCGCGCCTTCGACCGGAGCCGCTTCGGCAGCGGCGGCCGGCGCCTCCGCGACGGTGGGCGGCAGCACGGTCACGACTGCATAATCAGAGTCGTACAACGGCTTGACGTTGCCGGCAAATTGCAGGCCCGAAATATGGATAACGTCATGAATCCCTA
This sequence comes from Binataceae bacterium (SeqCode), assembly GCA_035502655.1. Taxonomy (GTDB): domain Bacteria; phylum Desulfobacterota; class Binatia; order Binatales; family Binataceae; genus DATJUF01. Next base: position 42,989 of record DATJUF010000039.1, on the reverse strand, counting down.
GAGCCGTAACGTCAACGTCGATTGCTTCGGGTAATTCGAGCGGCAGGCATTCGACTTCGACCTGCCGGACTAAAGGCTGCAAAATGCCGCCATCGATGATGCCGGCGGCGCGTCCGACGAAGCGCAAGGCGACCTCGACGCGAATCGGCTTGGTCAGATCCACCTCGTAGAAATCGGCGTGCAGGATCTCGCGGGAAACCGGCGTGCGCTGGATTTCCTTAAGGATGACGTGCTTCTGATTTAGCTCGGAGGCCTCGGACTTGAGCCGGATGATGCGCTGGCGGGCGGCAGTCGAGACGCGGGCTTTAAGCTCCACGCCGTCTACTGCGATCGACGTGGCGGAACCGTGGTTACCATAAAGCACGGCCGGCACGCGGCCCGCATGACGCAGGCGGTTGATCAGCCCTTTGGGCCGGATTGCACGTTTCTCGCAGGCCAGTTCGACCGTTTCCATCTAGTGTTCTAGTCCTCATTAAAGCTTTGTTAACACAGCTCAGCTAAACAGCGAGCTGACCGACTCTTCATTATGAATGCGCCGAATCGCTTCCGCTATAAGGCCGGCGACCGAAAGAATCTTGAGATTGGGCAGGTCGCCTTGCACCTTGGTCCGAAGCGGGATTGTGTTAGTGCATACTAACTCTTTGATCGGTGACGCGCTAAGCCGCTCGCAGGCGGGATCGGAAAGAATCGGATGGGTTGCGCAGGCCCAGACCTCGTTCGCACCGGCTGACAGGATGACCTTCGCCGCCTCAGTGATGGTGCCTGCGGTATCGACCATGTCGTCAACCAGCAAAGCGACTGAATCCCGAACCTCACCGACCAGTTGCATCTCGGCGACTTCGCTGGCGCGGCGGCGGCGTTTGTCGATGATCGCTAGATTGGCGTTGAGACGGCGAGCGAAAGCCCGGGCCCGCTCGACGCCACCGGCGTCCGGTGAGACCACGGAGATTTTCGAGCCATCCATGCGGCGTTTCAGGTACTGGAGCATGACCGGCATCGCGTAGAGATTATCCACCGGGATATTGAAGAAGCCCTGGATCTGACCGGCGTGGAGGTCAACCGTCAGCACGCGGGAGGCGCCAGAAGTGGTGATCAGGTCTGCGACCAGCTTGGCGCTGATGGGTACGCGCGGAGCGACCTTGCGATCCTGGCGCGCATAACCAAAATAAGGGATGACTGCGGTGATGCGGCCGGCCGAGGCCCGGCGCAGCGCGTCCATCACGAGTAGAAGTTCCATCAGGTTTTCGTTGGGAGGGGTGCAGGTGGACTGAATTACGAAGCAATCTCCACCGCGAACGTTGTCGCGCACCTCGACCATCACCTCGCCGTCGGGGAAGCGGCCAACATCGACCTGCCCCAGACGCTGATGCAGAGCTTCGCAGACTTCGCGGGCGAGCGCAGGATTGGAATTTCCGGTGAAGACTTCGAGTTCGTCTTTAGCCCGTTCACTCATGCTTTGCTCTCCGCAACCGCTGGCAGGCGGCTTCCAACATTTTCAATTTCGACGAGTGACCTCCTGTGGATGGCCCGCTGCGCGGGAAGTAGCCACGGTTTAGTGCGTGGCTGGGCGGGAAGGATTCGAACCTTCGAATGCCAGGTCCAAAGCCTGGTGCCTTACCAGCTTGGCGACCGCCCATCAAGGCACACCTGGGTTCAATTAAAGCAGCTTGGCGGGGCAACAAATGCCCGCGCAATAGCTGGATTAAGACACTCCTAACAGCAGCGCTACAACTTTATCACGAAAGCCTTCTTAGAATTATCAGGCATAATACTAGAGTCTTGGGCCGGATGCGTCGCCAACTCACAGCCGCATGGCGTTGCGGGCGAACTCTATTTTCGCCGGCCCACGTACGCACGGCCACACCGGGGGCCTATGCTCCTACTCCGCCGGACATGATCGGAGCCATCCAAGTGATGAGGAGCGGCTGTGCATCTGAGCCCCGCCTCGTGCGTGATCCGGTTATGAAGTGGATGTTATTTATGGCAGTTTTCACTGTCAACGTGATGATATCCCGACGATTAACAGCGATCGCGATTTATCAACTCCAGATTCTCAAGCTCCGCGTTCGCGGATTCAGTCGAGCATGGCCTCCCCGGCTCGGCCTACCGGAGTTTGGCGCGCAATGCCAAGGCTTGCCGATAGGGCCGAACGCGGAAAACGTGTAACTGGGGATCGCGCTGGCGCAATTCATCGGCAGCGCGATCGGCCTGGGCAACCGAATCGAACAGGCCGAAAACAGCGCCTCCACTACCCGACATCGCGGCGACGCATGCGCCGCTATCCTTCATTCTTGCCTTCAACCTGGCAATAGCTGGAAAACGCCCTATTGCCGGGGCTTCCAGATCGTTGACGAAGAGGCTTGGTCTCGGGTTTCCGCCGAGAAGCGCGGTGACCTCGCCGGCGGTGGCGGAGCCGCTCCAATTATCGGGCTTGAGATCCTTGAATATAACAGAGGTCGACACCTCTAGCGGGGGTACAGCCACGACCAAAGGCCAATCCGGCGGGTCGGGAAGCGGGGTGATTAGCTCGCCGATACCGCCAACCCGTGCGGTCCGTGGGTTGAGGAAAAACGGCACGTCGGCACCGATTTGGAGGGCCAGCTCGGCCAGACGATCGGCCGTGCCGAGGCGAGTTAGCGCCCCCATCATGCGCAATACGGCGCCAGCGTCACTGGAACCGCCGCCGAGTCCGGCACCAGATGGAATCGCCTTGTTGAGGCCGATCCGCACTTTGGCGTTGAGCCCGATGGTAGCCATGAAACATGAAGCTGCCTTGACCGCAAGGTTGCCCTCATCGGCCGGCAGGCCGCCAAAATTGCCAGTCAGTACGACACTGCGGGACGACGACGGCTGGAGTTCAACCGTCAGACGGTCGTAAAGGTCAATCGGCAGGAAAATTGAGTCGAGTTCGTGATAGCCGTCTGAGCGCCGCCCAACGACGCGCAGAAAAAGGTTAAGCTTCGCGGGAGTAGCTTCGCTTAACAACTTGACCATTGGCGGCGAACAGAAAACGAAGCGAGAAATCCCGGTCAGCGGGGAAACGGCTCTTCCGCCTTGACGCGCAAATTCAGTTGTCTAACGGCTCGACGGCTATCATTCCGGATCAGGCTCAGGAAACCGATGAAGCTAAAGAGCAGCCCGAAAGCAACCAGAATGCGGCCGGTGAGGAAAGTTGCGTGATAGAAGTCCATGCGGGCGCGTGCATAGGAGACCTTGCGCTCTTCTGCTGTGAGCGGTGCCAGAGCGTCGCTGGGATCGCTGCCCAATTCATCAAAGCGGCGATAGCTCTCCTCGCCATACCCATTGGTTTCCGCCGCGGTAGAGACCGCTTGTGCATAGAACTGAGTTCTCTCCCATCCAACGACCCAGTTACCGATGCCCAAGATCAGCAAGGCCAGTCCGAAGACTACGCGCCAGTCAGTATAAACATCAGGCAGCTTCATCCGCCGAATGGACCCAACAATATGACCCCTGGGACCGCAATACAATGGTAACGCCGATGCAGAGCGAAAGATCATGGAAATGAGGAAACCGATCAGCCGATTCCTGCGGCGAAGCCCGGCCCGGCTGAATCGGCATGTCACGGACTTCCGCGGCATTTGGAGCGTCCGTGCGCCGGCTCGCAGCTATAGCTTTGGTCCCTTTTCGCGGCATCGAGCCTCGCCAATGCCGTATTGCGGTTTCATTGCCCGGCTGTGAAAAGTAGGATGTAAGGTTATTAACGGGGAGACTACCCGCTTGCCCGACTACGCATGCTTGATCCCAGGATAACTCAGCTCCTCGAACGGTTTGCCCAGCGTGATCGGGTTGCGCTGGCTCGCATAATCAGCCTGGTCGAGAATCGCTCTGCCGAAACAACAGAAGTAATGGAGCGGATCTACGACCGTCTCGGCAACGCTTATATTATCGGAATAACGGGGGCGCCGGGGGCCGGCAAGTCGACACTGGTCAATCGGCTGATTGCAAAATACCGCGCACAGGAAAAGCTGGTCGCGGTTCTTGCGATCGACCCGTCGAGTCCGTTTTCGGGTGGCGCCGTGCTGGGCGACCGCGTCCGCATGACTGACCATTACCGCGACAGCGGAGTTTATATACGCAGCCTCTCTACTCGCGGCCATCACGGCGGATTGAGCCGGGCCGCGCGGGAAATCGTCAAGCTGCTGGACGCTTTCGGCAGCGATATCATCATCATAGAGACGGTCGGCGTTGGCCAGACCGAGTTGAAGGTCATGGATCTGGCGGACACGGTGGTGGTCGTGACGGTGCCGGAAGGGGGCGACGGGGTGCAGGTGATGAAGGCGGGGCTCAACGAAATCGCAGACCTGTTCGTGGTCAACAAGGCCGATCGTGACGGCGCTGACCGGATCAAGGCGGAGCTTGAGCTGAACGTGCATCTGCGGCCTGCAGAAGGCTGGCGCCCGCCAGTATTGCTAACGCAGGCCTCGGACGATGTTGGCGTAGACGCACTGGTGGAGGCAATCGCGCGCCATGCCGATTATCAAAAGGAGCATCGCGACCCAGCGCGAGAGGCTGAGCGGCTCACCCGGGAATTCGCCGAGGTGTTGACGGCGGAACTTGAAGAACGTGCTGAACGCTCGTTGCGTAACGGTGTGGGCGAGAAGGTCCGGGGCATGATCGAGCGGGTGCGGGAGGGCCGGGTGAATCCGTACAGCGCAACGCGGCAACTTATTGAGAATGCGGAGGCGGTAGCGGAATTATTGGGACGTGAACGCGCAGCGAGCCGGGATAAGGAGTAGAATGAGCGTTGGGTGTCACGATGGCGTTCGGCAAAAAGCGCAAGGCTAACGGCCGCTTGTTTGCGATAGGCGATATTCATGGGTGCGTCGACGAATTGGCGGCCATGATGCGCAGTATTGCGCCTGGCCGAGGTGATACGGTGGTCTTCGTCGGCGATTACGTTGATCGCGGGCCGTCCGCGAATGATGTGATCGAATTGCTGCTTGACGCTGAGCATAGTGAAGCCGAGATGGTCTTTTTGAAGGGCAATCACGAGGATATGATGCTGTCCTTCCTGGGCTTGCAGGGCCATTACGGCGAATCGTTTCTCTTCAATGGAGGCGCGCAAACGCTGGAGAGTTACGGGATTGGCGAGGCGCAACTGGCTGAAGTTGGAAGCCACATCCCAGCAAGCCACATCGATTTCCTCCAACGCCTTGGCACCAGTTACTATCGCCCGCCGTATTTCTTCGTGCATGCCGGTATTGCCCCGCTCCGCCAACTGGAAGAGCAGGTAGTCGAGGATATGCTGTGGATCCGTCAAGAATTTATTTTCCATCCGCATCAGACGGGAGCGACTGTAATATTTGGGCATACGCCGATGCGCGCAGTGATGGTTGACCTGCCCTATAAGCTGGGAATCGATACGGGCCTGGTTTATGGCGGGAAGCTGACGTGCATCGAGTTTACCGAGGGCATTTCCTACCAGGTGGGGCGCGGGAGCCGTCAGGCGAAAGCTCAATCGATCCAGTTGGCTTGATCCGGTTGGCCTGAAAGGCGCACCTCTTCCGTCTGCGGGCGGCTAAGGCTATTCTCTCCGTTTCTCGTGGCGGCGTAGCTCAGTTGGTCAGAGCATGCGGCTCATATCCGCAGTGTCCGGAGTTCGAGTCTCCGCGCCGCCACCAATTTTTCACGCCACAGCGATTTACTTTGCGGCCGCAGCGGTGAGCGTTTCCGTTCCTTCTTCAGCGTAGTCCATAAATAGGGTTAAGCTGTTTTGATGACGAAAGAAGGACGTACGGAGCTGCTGACAATCGAGGGCTGCGAAGTGCGTATATCAAATGCGGATAAGCTTTATTTTTCGCAGCAGACGAAGCTCTCGAAACTCGATATCGTCCATTATTACCTGGCAGTCGCGCCGGGGGCGCTAGGCGGAATCCGCGATCGTCCGTTGGTGCTAAAGCGCTTCGTCGATGGCGCCGAACACGAGGCGTTTTATCAAAAGCGCGCTCCCGCCAGCCGGCCACCGTGGCTGCGCACGATCAAGCTAGCGTTTCCCTCAGGACGCACAGCAGAAGAGGCCGTGATCGATAACGCGGCGGGACTCGCATGGATCGTCAACCTGGGTTGCCTCGAATTACATCCGCATCCGGTGCGCTCGCGCGACCTCGAGCATCCAGACGAATTGAGGGTCGATCTGGACCCAGGACCGGGGGTTAGCTGGGCTGACGTGCGCACGGTCGCGCTCGAAGTAAAGGCGCTGCTCGAAGAGATGGGGCTTCGCGGCTGGCCCAAGACCAGCGGTTCGCGCGGGATGCACGTGAATGTGCGAATCGAGCCGCGCTGGACGTTCGCTGAGGTGCGCCGCGCGGCGCTGGCGCTGTCGCGCGAAGTCGAACGGCGTGCGCCTGCGCTCGCGAGCTCGAGATGGTGGAAAGAAGAGCGTCACGGCGTGTTCCTCGACTACAACCAGAACGCCAAGGACCGGACGACGTGTGCCGCATACTCGGTGCGTCCCGTGCCTGACGCGCGGGTCTCGGCGCCGCTTCACTGGCATGAGGTGCCAGACTGCGACCCTGCTGATTTCAATGTCTTGACGATGCCGAACCGGTTCGCAGGCCTCGGCGACCCGCACGCGGGGATCGACGCCTTGCCGGGTTCGCTGGACAAACTGCTCGAGCTTGCCGAACGAGACGAGGCCGCAGGCCTTGGAGATGCACCGTGGCCGCCACATTTTCGCAAGATGGAGGGCGAAGCTCCGCGCGTGGCTCCGTCGCGCGCCAAGTCCGTTGCGAAGAAATCCACTACGAAGAAGCCGCGCACTAAGATGCCGCTGATAGTGGTGGCGAACTCGCCAAGCCGAGAGGCCGCGCTGCAAGGAGTGGAAAGATGGAAGAGCAAGCATCCCGAAGCGGCCGGATTTCTAGCTATCGATGATGTGCTAGTAGACTCGATGCGCGGGCGCTCGTCCACTTGGACGCGCATTCGGGTCAATCTTCGGCATGTGCCGGAGGCGCTGCGGCCTGCACAAGAGACGCCGGACCCTGACGACGATCCGACTCGTGAATGGCGTGCACAACCTCGCGTAAAGGACGATGCGTGAGCAGGTCTCGGCAAAATCAGCGGGTAGGCGCAAAAATCGCAGTCAGCTCTTGCGGGGGAACCACTTCGAGTTGGGCGTAGGTACAATCGCGAGGCGGCTTGTCGGGACGCCATCGGCGGAACTGCGCGGTATGACGAAAGCGCGATCCCTGCATATGTTCATAAGCGACTTCGACCACCAATTCAGGGCGTAGTGGCTCCCATGATAGGTCCTTGCCATGGCTCCAGCGGCTCTGAGCGCCCGGCATGCGATGACCATGACCGGATTCGCCTGCGACAGACTCGTCCGCCCACTGCTTCCACGGATGGTTCTCGAGGGCGTTCCGCCGATATGGGGCGAGGTACTCGACTAATTCCCGCCGCTTCTTTTGCGTGAAACTCGCACAGACGCCGACGTGTTGGAGGATGCCGTCATTATCGAAGAGGCCAAGTAGCAATGAGCCGACGGCGGTGTTCAGCCCGTTTTTGTGCCATCGAAAACCGGCCACGACGCAGTCGCAATCGCGCTCGTGCTTGACCTTGAGCATGACGCGCTTGCCGGGTTGGTAAGTGCCGGAAAGCGGCTTGGCGATGACGCCGTCGAAGCCTGCGCCTTCAAAGCGGCTGAACCAATCGGCGGCAACGGCCGAATCGAGGGTCGCCGGGGTTAAGTGAATGGGTGGAGCGGCCGACGAAAGGAGTTGTTCGAGTTCGATCCGCCGTTGTTGAAATGGCTCATGGCACAAGTCCCGCTCGCCCTCGCAAAGCAGATCGAAGAACACGATCGACGCCGGGCTTTCGAGAGAAAGAAGCTTTACGCGCGACGCGGCTGGATGAATCCGGAGTTGGAGCGCCTCGAAGTCGAGTCCACGGCCAGTTGCGACAACGATTTCACCGTCAAGTACGCAGCGGGCGGGCAACTGAGCCTGCAACGGCTCGACCAGCTCGGGAAAATAACGGTTGAGCGATTTTTCGTCGCGGCTCTGGATCAGAAGCTCGTCTCCATCGCGAAACACAAGGGCGCGAAAGCCATCCCATTTCGGCTCGAAGATCCAGGATTCGCCGGATGGTAATGCGGCGATTCGCTTGGAGAGCATCGGCAAGACCGGCGGATTTACGGGAAGATGCACGCTGCCATTTTATATGGACGAGAGAGGATGGATAGGAGTATCGCTCGCGGCGTTTTGATTCATTACTACTTCAATTTAGCGCTTAAATTAGAGGCGGATGAACGATGGCTCAGTGCCGTGGTTATTTGCTAAGGCCTTCGGCGCGTTTCTCGGATTAGCAACCAAAATTTGATCAGAACGTCTTACAAGCGACGCGGTATCTTGAAATTGAAGCAGGGGCGGAGGTGAAAGCTATTGGGCCAGTTGAGAAAGAGCCAGGGTTCTCTGCTTTTCAGGCGGAAGAACTTTTGGGGACGGGAGAGTCGTTTAGCAGTTGGATTAAGGCGTTTCCAAAGCGTATTAGCTATCATTCCAGGCGCCAGTGCACCGGCTGTCTGCCCAGGTGACAATGACAAATATGCTTTTCCGCAACTCGGACTCGAAAGAATTTTTCCAGCTCGAAATCTCCGTTCGAGGCCGCGGTGGTCTATCAGGTGATTATGATGGCTACTGGAATGCTGGCTTCGGTAGTTAAAATAATCGAGTCACAACGTTCTTTCCTGGCCTGATCATCAGGAGGTATCAAAAATGCCAGTGAAAGAGCTCCCTGTTCCTCGTCAAGTGATGGAACCATCTTCCACCCATACATGGTTACTGCCTAAGGGCCGAAAGCTGAACATTGTGCCTGGCACACCGCTGGTTCATCGGCTATGCACGAGCTGCCAGCGAAATTTCGTGCACGATCTAAATAAGAATGAGTGGTATGCGGCTTTTCCCCGGATGTTCGATTTCGAGCGCTATGACGATGAAATCAGCGCGCGCTGGCTGACCGAAGAATGCCCCCGGACCTGCGTGACTTTCGATGAGGAGGCACGCAAATCGGGCAACAAGAGCCGAGTGGACGCTTAACGCTCGATTCCGTCCGCTTGGCGGCGCTGTAATAGCTGGTGCGTCAGACCAAGGAATTTGGGGATATCCGGAATATGGTAAACGCTCGCCGCAAAGCTGTTTGAATACTGGGGCTAAATCGCGGACCGCGTGACGCTACTGCACTTCGGGTTGGGTGAAGCCGGTGGCGCCCAGTGGGAGGTTGTGCGCGCGATGTAAGGCGGCTGCATAACTGGCGAGACGCGCGTCGCTCCAGGCCGGACCGATCAAAGTGACGCCGGCCGGAAAGCCCTTGCGTTTGAAGCCGCTCGGAATAGCGATTCCGGCCATGTCGAGAAGGTTGGTGAAGTTGGTGTAATAACCGAGATTGGTGTTGAGTGTGACCGGGTCCGCTAAGACTTCATCAATAGCGTAGGCGGTGCCGGTGGCCGGCAGGAGCAGAAAATCGATCGTTTCCCATACTGGGTTAATCATTTGCTTCAACTCGGCGAGGCGATGCTGTGCGCGAAACAATTCGACCGCGGTGAAGCGGTTGCCGCCGAGGATGATGTCGCGCACTACTGGATGAACCTTGTCCGGACGGGCGGCGATAAAATCGCCGAGGTCCGCGGTTCGCTCGGCGACCCAAGGGCCATAGAGCAGGCTGGCAGCCTCCGTCCATGGCGCATAATCAATCGTCACCGGTTCGCCGCCCAGAGCGGCCGCATCGCGGATCGCAGCGGCGAACAGCCGTTCAGCCTCGGTGTCGCCGAAGAATTTAAGCTGGGCCGGTTGCGGTATTCCGAAGCGGAAAGCCTTGAGCGGTGATCCAGATGTGAGTGCGAAATCCTTTGGTGGACGCCGCGCATAGGGGTCTTCGGGATCAAACCATGCCATGATCCTTGCGACGCTCAGCGCGTCCGCGACGGTCAAGGCAAGCAAGGTCACGCAATCAGCCGAGCGGCAAGCGGGTACGAGTCCATTTACGCTGAAGAGGCCGCGCGTCGGCTTATAACCGACGATATTGTTGAATGCCGCAGGGACGCGGCCTGATCCCGCCGTGTCGGTACCAACGGCAAAGCTGACTAATCCCGTTGCGACAGCGACGGCAGAACCTGAACTCGAACCGCCGGGGATCATCAAGGGATCGAACGGATTGCGCGGAATGCCATAGGGGGACCGGACGCCCACCAGTCCGGTGGCGAATTGATCGAGATTGGTCTTGCCGATGCAAATGGCGCCGGCCTCGATGAGGCGTTCGACCACTACCGCCGACCTGGCGGGGACGCGGGCATAAGCCGGGCAGGCAAGAGTGGTTGGCAGGCCGGCGACGTCGATGCTGTCTTTGACCGCGAACGGGAGGCCATAAAGTGGCAGCCGATTGCAATCGGAGGTGCGGCGAGTAAGGGTCCGCGCCTGTTCCATCAGAAGGTCATCGGACGGACGGGAAATCCATACGTGGTCGTCCCCGGCGTTCGCGATCCGCCTCAGAACTTCGGCGATGACTAGCTCTGGAGTCGTGGCGCGCTCGCTGTATGCCGCCCTCAACCGCTGAATATCTAAGCTGAGATTGGTCATCTAATCGGGAATAATGGGCGATACCAATGGACGACTTCAGCGCATGCAGCTTAGGCGCAAGCCTGATCACTCGCTTTCGGCGTTGGCTACAATCAGGCTCCGCCTCAAATCAGCTCGGTCAGCGCCTTCAGCAGATTAGCGCTTGGAGCGGTCGCGCCAAAGACCCCGCCTTGCATTTTAACCATCGCGATGGCGGCCTCATGATTTTTAGGATCGGTCGCGGCGGTGCAGTCGGTCAGGAGCAGGCACTCAAAGCCGCGATCATTCGCTTCACGCATAGTTGTATGGACGCATACGTCAGTGGTGATTCCACTCAGGATCAGATGAGTGATGCCGCAAGTGCGGAGAATATGCTCGAGGTCGGTAGCGAAGAAGGTACCTTTACCAGGCTTGTCGATAACTATTTCGCCACGCTTGGGGGCAAGCTCCGGGATTATTTCCCATCCGGGCTCGCCACGGACAAGAATTTTGCCGCGCGGTCCTTCCTCGCCAATCCCAGGGCAGACCCGTTTGCTGCGCCACAACTTGTTGGCCGGCAAGTCTACCAGTTCCGGCCGATGGCCCTCGCGCGTGTGAATTACCATCATACCAGGAATAGAACGAGCGACATTGAGCACTCGCCGAATCGGCTGGATCGCCGCGCGGGTGAGACTGATGTCATAACCCATCGCATCGACGTAGCCACCTTCGCCACAGAAATCGACCTGCATGTCGATAATCATCAGGGCCAAGCGATCGGGTGTGGCTGCGCCATCGAAGGGCCATTTGTAGGGAGTAGCGTCAACCGTTATAGCTTCCATAAAGACACCCAAGGAAGGGGGTAAGCAGCAGCGGAGCAATCATTGTACCCGCCGCGCTCGCGGATTTACGGACGCTACAGTCAGATTGGGGGACAATTGAGAGTTGCACGCTGCTTTTTCCGCAGGCATTTGCCAATTTGGCGAGCCAACTATAACAGGCAACCGTTTTCTCATAATTTACGGAGCGGAAATGCTTCGCGGCAGATTAGCTCCGGACGGATGATCGCCCAGAGCTTTAATGTTGTGCGATTGAGGCAGTCGGCGGTGGTGCTGATATAGCGGCTGACACATCCGCCGCGCGCGAGTGCGCTGGCACCACCCTGCAGCCCTTCGACTCCCTGTAAGGCAGAATGCAGCGAGTTGACTAAGCTACTCCAGCCGCGAACGTCGTCCGCGAGCACGATAAGTGTGGCGAGGTAATTCGCCTCCTCCATCCAGCCCAACTCATCGAGCGGTTGCGAGGCGGGCGTGATGGAGGCGCGGTTGCGATAGATTGGACGGCCATCGCCGGTTATCGCGATGTCCGAAGTCACGTTGCGAAACTGCCAGCGCTCACCGCGGCCGACGCGGCCAGCGGCAATCGCGTCGTAGATGATCGCCCGGCTGCGCGGGCCCATTTCGAGCTGAATCGTTTGGTTGACCGCGGCACCCGCATGAGGAATCAGATGATCGGGTAGATATTCGAGCACCGCACCGGCGCCTAGCGTTATCCGGGTTTGCTGGACCGCGGCCGGACCTAGCGTGCGATAAGCCTTGGCCGCTGAGGCTGTGGTCAGGACCGCATGCGCATCGGCGCCAAGCTCGATCATCGTAATGAGGCGGTCGCCGCCCACCATCCCGCCGCTGATATTGAGCATCAGGAGGCAGAGCGAGCCGTCAGGCGCGCGGAACGGTTCAAACGCTTGCAGCGGATGGGCAAACCGGCGGCGATCGAGAATCGTCCGTCCGCTGCTGGTACGGAAGGATAATTCAAGGAGTCCGTCGCGCCCGACGCGGCTAGTTTTCGAACAGGAGTTCGCGGGTAATCCAGGCGACGACCTGATCGACGCCGCGTCCTTCCCGCAGATTAGTGAAGACAAAGGGCCGCTCTCCACGCGCATGGCGCGCATCGCGCTCCATCACGGCGAGATCGGCGCCGACGTATGGTGCGAGGTCGATTTTGTTGATGATGAGCAGTCCGGATTTGACGATTCCCGGGCCGCCCTTGCGAGGTATTTTGTCGCCTTCCGCAACGTCGATGACATAGATGGTAGCGTCGACCAGTTCGGGACTGAAGGTCGCCGCCAGATTGTCGCCGCCGCTCTCGATCACCAGCAGGTCGAGGTCTGGAAACCGTTCGATCAGGGCGCGGGAGGCTTCTAGATTGACTGAAGCGTCCTCGCGGATAGCGGTGTGGGGACAGCCGCCGGTCTCGACCCCAACGATTCGTTCGGCTGGGAGCGCGCCGCGCCGCGTAAGGAATTCGGCATCCTCGCGGGTGTAGATATCGTTGGTAATCACGGCGACCTGACGCGGCCCATGCATCGAGCGGCAGAGCCATTCGACCAATGCGGTTTTACCGGAACCGACTGGCCCGCCGATACCAAGCCTGAGGGGTTTTGGAATCATGATTTGAACAGGCGCGCTTCGAGCTGCGCGTGACGCATCGCGGCGATTTCCAGCGCGGGAGCAAAGGTGAAGGCGTCTTCAACGCTGAGCTTTACGGCCTGCTCAGAGAGCGTCGCGAAGAGAGGCGCCGCGTCAGCGATCAGTTGTTGTGCCTGGGTTTGTCCGAGGGGCACCAGCCGGGTCGCAGCACCGACGATCGCGGCGGTTGATGAATAGAGCAGGGCGGCAGCGGTGGCTTGCAGTGGCCATCCATGGGCGGCGCCAATAATGCCAAAAACCACGGCATGATGCGCGGGCGTCGAGCCGCTATCCGCCAGCCGCGCGAAGCCGCCGATGATCGGATGATCGATCAGCTTAGAGGCGATACGCAGCGTCTGGCGTCCAAGCTGGCGGCTCGCATCACGAGTCTCGGCGGTGCTTTTGATCGCGTCCAGCATGAGGTCAAACGCGAGGCATGCGTCCAGATCGCCTTCAATCGAAGAGCGCAGAGCGTTTACTGCAAAGACTGCATCGCATGGTCCGGCACTACCCAGGAGATGAGCGCGAAGAAGCTTCGCGATCGCGGCGGCGTCGGCGGCGCGGCCCTCGTCGATGAACGTTTCGAGGCCAAAGGAATGAGCATACGCGCCGGCCGGGAACAGGCCGTCACTGAATTGGAGCAGGCTCAACAACGTTTCAATCGTCATGACTGTGGCCGTGGCCGATTGGGTCGAAGACCGCGTGACAGCGCTCCCATCGGACTCCCAGGCGCGTCAGCAACTGTGTCATCGCGGTGTCATCTGGAACTAGAATCCGCGTTCCATTGAGCGCCAGTGGGAAATGATGATTCCCGACTTCAAAGGCGACGCGAATCGCGCTCTCGCTGCTTTCGGGATCGACCGCCAGCACCGGCTCGGGGGCAGCTTCGACTTGCAGATACCAATCCGGCTCGACGGCGATGATCGCGCCGGGGCTGAGCCGCGTACCAGTGGGCAGCGCAAGTGCAATGGCACGGCCTGAGGCGGTATTGGTTCGCCGCCGCAGCCAACGGCGTTCCTCGAAGGTCATCATGATCGTGTCGCGCTCGCGATGGGCCAGCATCCTGCACGCATTAGGTCCGGGGAGTGACTCGATCAAAAGCATGATCAGAACAAGAAGTAGCGTTGCGCCAAAGCGAGGCGAGTAGCCGGTTCGCAGGTCAGTAGTTCGCCATTGGCACGGACTTCGTAAGTTTCAGGATCGACTTCGAGCTGCGGCAGAAAATTATTATTGATCATGTCGCGCTTGCCGAGGCCGCGGCAATGACTGACGGCGGCCGCCTTGCGCGTCAATCCCAGATGCTGATGGACGCCGGCGTCGAAGGCGGCGGCCGATAAAAATGTCAGTGAAGTCTCGCCCAGGGCGCGGCCGAACGCCGCGAACATCGGACGATAGATGACCGGCTCGGGCGTGGGAATCGACGCATTCGGATCGCCCATTGCGGCCCACGCGATCATCCCGCTTTTGAGCACCAGTTCCGGCTTGACGCCGAAGAAGGCTGGCTTCCAGATTACGAGATCGGCGACGCGGCCAGCGGCAATCGAACCGACGTCATGAGAGATGCCGTGGGCGATCGCCGGGTTGGCCGTATATTTTGCGACATAGCGGCGCGCCCGCAGGTTATCCGAGCCGGCGGCCTCGCCGGCCAATGCGCCGCGCTGCCGCTTCATCTTATCGGCGGTCTGCCAAGTGCGGATTACTACTTCGCCGATCCGTCCCATTGCCTGCGAGTCCGAAGACATCATGCTAATTGCGCCCAGGTCATGCAGCACGTCTTCGGCCGCGATCGTCTCGGCGCGAATCCGCGACTCGGCGAACGCCAAATCCTCCGGGACGTTGGCGTCGAGATGATGGCAGACCATCAGCATGTCCAGATGCTCACCCAGCGTGTTGACCGTAAAAGGCATGGTCGGATTAGTGGAAGAGGGCAGGCAATTGGGTTCGCCACAAACCTTGATGATATCCGGCGCGTGGCCGCCGCCCGCGCCTTCGGTGTGGTATGTGTGAATTGTCCTGCCCTTGAACGCGTCGATTGAATCTTGTACGAAACCGGCTTCATTCAGGGTGTCGGTATGGATCGCGACCTGTACGTCGTAAGCCTCGGCCACTGATAGGGCAGAATCGATTGCGGCAGGCGTAGTGCCCCAATCCTCATGCAGTTTAAGTCCGATCGCACCTGCTTCAATTTGTTCCCGTAAAGGTACAGACCCCGAGCAATTGCCCTTACCGAGAAAGCCGAGATTCACTGGCAGGCCTTCGGCGGCCTGGAGCATCCGCTGGATATTCCATGGGCCGGGTGTGCAGGTCGTGGCCTTGGTGCCGGTGGCAGGACCAGTACCCCCGCCGATTAGCGTGGTGATGCCGGCGGAGAGCGCCTCCCAAGCCAATTGCGGACAGATGAAATGGACATGAGCGTCAATTGCGCCTGCGGTGACTATGCAGTTCTCAGCGGCGATCACTTCAGTCCCTGCGCCTACCTCCATCCCTGGCGTTACGCCATCCATGATATCTGGATTGCCGGCCTTGCCGATCGCGACGATGCGTCCCGTGCGTACGCCAATATCCGCTTTGACAATACCCCAATGGTCGAGGATCACGGCATTAGTAATGACGAGGTCGAGCGCGCTAGCGGCTGAAGATACAGTGTCGGACTGGCCCATGCCATCGCGCAGATTCTTTCCGCCGCCGAATTTTCCCTCCTCGCCATAGAGCGTCAGGTCGCGCTCGATAGCGATCAGCAAATCGGTATCGCCGAGGCGGATGCGATCGCCGGTAGTTGGCCCGTAGAAGTCAGCATACTGGCGGCGCGGGATTCGCAGTGTCACTCATCCGCTCCCTGGAAACCGCGTTCGGCCGCAAGCCGTAATGCTGCTGCCCTGGTTTCATCATTGGCTGGACCGGAGGTCAGGCCATTAAGTCCACGTACTATGCAGGCGCCGCCGAGCCGCACGAGGGTCACGCGCTTGTCATCGCCAGGCTCGAAACGCACGGCAGTTCCAGAGGGGATATTCAGCCGCATGCCGAAGGCTTTCGCACGATCAAAGCGAAGTGCTTTATTGACCTCGAAGAAATGGAAATGAGAACCGATTTGAATTGGACGGTCGCCGGTATTGACTACTGCGAGTTCCACCGTCGCTCGGCCGGCATTGGCAATGATGTCGTCATCCGCGAGCAGGTATTCGCCTGGAATCATAATAGTTACAGCATCTTTCGGCGTTAACGAATTGGCCGATGGATTGTCACCAGCTTGGTGCCATCGGGAAAAGTCCCTTCGACCTGAACCTCCGCCAGCATCTCGGGTACTCCCTCCATTACGTCGTCGCGGTTCAGGATGGCGGCGCCAAAGGCGACGACATCGGCCAGTGACCGGCCGTCACGGATTACCTCGAGGATTTCCGCAGAGATCAGGGCCGCCGCCTCGGGATAATTGAGCTTAAGGCCACGTCCCCGGCGCCGCCGGGCAACCTCAGCAGCGGTGAAAATCATGAGCTTGTCGATTTCTCTTGGCGTCAGCCTCATCAGGTATCAAGTATGGTCAGATGTTGAGCAAGTGGGCCACGGTGTCCGGCGATTCGGATTTCGTAGAGCCGTGGCGGACGATCCGTCCGCGCTGCATCACGGAGTAGTAATCGGTGATAGACCAGGCGAAACGGAGAAATTGCTCGACCAGGATTACCGCGATCTTCAGCTCCTTGCGAATTCGTGTAAGTGCGTTGCCGATCTCCTGAACGATTGATGGTTGAATTCCCTCGGTCGGTTCGTCAAGCAGCAAGAGCTTAGGCTGAGCGGCCAGCGCGCGGCCGATCGCGAGCTGCTGCTGTTCGCCGCCGCTGAGCGCGCCGCCCTTTCGCGTACGCAAGCGGGTCAGCACGGGAAACATATCATATATATATGGCTGGATACTGCGGACCGGGGTATCGCGCCCGGTCAGCGACGACAATCCAAGGGTGAGATTCTCCTCGACTGTCAGATGCGGGAAGATGCCGCGCCCCTGTGGCACCAGCGCGATTCCTCGCCGCGCCCGCTCGTAAGCGCCGAGGCTGGTCACATCCTTGCCGTCGAAGTTGATAATACCGGTGGCCGCAGGATGCAAGCCCGCGATGGTGCGCAGCAGCGTGGTTTTGCCGACGCCGTTGCGGCCAAGCAGCGCCATCGCATCGCCAGAGTTTATCTCGAGGCGAATCTCATTGAGTATAGGGCTAGCGCCGTAAGCGGCGCCGACGCTCTCAAGCTTTAGCAAGTTCAGTTTCCTCTACGCGGCCAAGATAAACCGCTTGAACCTGGGCGTCGTTGCGCACTTCATTGATCGACCCCTGCTTGAGCATCCGGCCCATATGCAGCACGCTGACGGGTGCGTCGAGGGCCTCGACGAAATCCATATCGTGATCGATCACGATAAACGAATGGCGGCGCGCCAGGGTCTTGATTAGTTCCGCGGTCTTGCCGCGCTCTTGATTAGTCATGCCGGCCGCGGGTTCGTCCAGCAACAGCAGTTCGCCGTTGGAGGAGACCACCATGCCAATTTCCAGCCATTGCTTGGCCCCATGGGCGAGATGGGCAGCCCGCATCTGGCGTTTGCCGCGCAAGCCGATGATATCGAGAATTTCATCAATGCGGGACTGCTCAGCCGCATTGAGTGAGCGATGGAAGGATCCGAGCCAGGAGCGGCTGCGTTTGGCCGCCACCGCGATATTTTCCTCGACCGTCAGCGTGGGCAGAATTCCTGGTGTCTGGAACTTGCGGCAGATGCCGCGGCGCACGATCTCGTATTCCGGCAACCGGGTCATGTCGGCGCCCTTGAACATCACGCGGCCGCTGATCGGGCGGACGCGGCCGATGATCGTGTCCATCAGCGTGGATTTACCTGCGCCGTTGGGCCCTATGACAACCTGGACACTGGTCGGAACTGCGGTCAGGCTGACGTTATCCAGCGCCTTGAAGCCGTCAAACGAGACGGTGACGCCTTCGACTTGCAACAGCGGTATTTCCATCCGCGTGCCCATCCAAAACTAGGAATGGGCTTCCTCCTTCTGATGGCTGCTAACTATCTCTTCCGGAAGGTCACCGCTAACTACCAGCACTGGCGGTATCACAACCGTTTCCCTGGCTTCGCCCTTGCCACGATTGAACAGCGAATCGAGCAGTCCGCCGATCCCTTGAGGCATCAGGGTTACCACGAAAACAAACAGGGCGCCCATCAGATAAAGCCAGGCTTCGGGAAAGGCGCTGCTTACTTTATCCTTCGCAAAGTTAACTAGCAGAGTGCCGAGAACGGCGCCGGCCAGGCTTTCGCGTCCACCGACGGCCACCCAGACCACCATTTCGATCGACGGCATCACACCAATCATGGCCGGCGAAATAACGCTGATGTTGAGGGTGTACAGCACCCCGGCGATGCCCGCAAGCACCGCTCCCAGCGCAAACACTATTACCTTGTAGGGGGCTGAATCATAACCAAGGAAACGGACACGATTTTCGCCATCGCGGATCGCGCGCAACAGCTTGCCGAAGTGAGTTTGCAAGAGCCATTGTCCGGCGATGAAGATCAGGCCGAGAATCGCGAGTGTCAGCCAGTATAATCCCAACTGCGTATGCGGGTCCGATAAATCGAAGCCGAAGGCACTGCCGAAGTCGGTCAATCCATTGAAGCCGCCGGTATAGCCTTGCTGGCTGACAATAAACGTAGTGGCGGCGAGCACCAGAGCCTGTGTAATAATTGCGAAATAGACTCCGCCGACGCGCCGGTGGAAGACCAGCCATGCCAATGCCGCAGCGACGATCGCCGGAAACGCCACCGCGGCGAACAGGGCGAAGATACCGCTCTTGAATGGCACCCATAGCCAGGGCAGTGAGTTGAGCCCATTCCACTGCATGAAGTCGGGAATCTCGCCGGGACCGAGCGCGGTCAGTTTCAGATGCATCGCGAGCGCGTAACCGCCGAGACCAAAGAACAAGCCCTGGCCCAGCGGCAGAATACCCGCATTGCCCCAGACCAGCGAGATACCCATCGCGAGAATGCCCATCGCGAGAAACCGGCCAAGCAATGAGAGTTCGTAACCTCCAAGATAAAACGGCGCCAATATCAGCGCGATGAAAGCCGCGGCATAAATCAGATTCTCGCTGCGGCGCATCTCAGCTCTCCAGCGCCCTCGAGCTTGTAGTCACTATCCCGCGGGGCCTGAACTGGATAAAGGCGATGACGAAAAGCAGCAACAGTACGTCTGAGGTGCTGACGCTGGTGAACACCTGCGCTCCAGCCGAAAACAGGCCGACGATTACCGCAGCGATCGCGGTGCCGGAGACACTGCCCAGCCCGCCCAGGATGACGACCAGAAAGGCGTACACGATATAGCTCTGGCCGACGGTTGGCGTGACCGGCGCAATCAGCGCGAGCGCCGAACCTCCGAGTCCGGCGACGCCGCTGCCGATCGCGAAAACAAGCAGATCCACCATACGAGTATTGATGCCCAGCGCTTCGGCCATGTCGCGATCCTGGTGCACCGCGCGGACCATTAATCCGATTCGCGTGCGCGCAATCAGCATCACGACGGCAGCCAGCACCACCGCTGCGAGCAGGATAATGAACAGGCGCACCAGCGGGAGGTCCAAGCCCGCGACATGCACTGAGCCAGCAAGGAACGGTGGTGCGGTGACCTCGTCGCCGATCGGGCCGAAGATCGAACGGGCGCCCTGCTGCATGATCAGGCTGACACCCCAGGTGGCGAGCAGCGTGTCGAGTGGGCGGCCGTATAGCCGGCGAATCAGAATCAGTTCGAGCAGCGCGCCGAACAGCGCGGCCCCCGTAAAAGCCACCAGCAACCCCAGCAGATAGCCCGGCCCGCGGGGCACCACCTGCAGCGTCATGTAGGTCAAATAGCCACCCATCATGATGATCTCGCCATGAGCCATATTGATGACCTGCATCAGGCCAAAGCTCAGAGCGAGGCCGAGTGCGGCTAATAGAAAAATCGAGGCGAGGCTGATTCCGTTGAACAGTTGGCCGGCGAGCAGGGCAGACTCAGTCATATATTCCTGTCCAGGCGCGTGGGCGGCGAGTTAAAGCGTCCGCCCACGCGAACCTGGCTACGGCGTGTAGCTAATGATGAATAACACACTTTTTACCAGGGAAGGTCAGCGGATCATATGGCTGCGGGTAAATTGGCTTGCCCGAGTCCCACAGGATTTTGAACTGGCCCTCTGGATCAAGCTGGCCGACATACGCGGTCTGCACGAGGCTTTGATTCGCGGCGAACTTGGTCTTGCCCATGACGTAATCTTTCCACGGCAATTTTACTGCAGCGTCGCGGACTTTGTCCGGGTCGAAGCTGCCTGCCGCCTGCGCGGCGGCGGCCCATACATACACGTCCAGATAGCCGTGCGCCATCGGATCGTCAACTACTGAGTCCGCGCCGAATTTGGCCTTGTAGGCGGCGACGAATTTTTTGCTCGCAGGATCGTCCAGGCTCTGGAAGTAGTTCCAGGCCGCGTAACTTCCCTGGACCAGCGATGGTCCCATCGCCTTGGCCTCCGGTTCGGCAATACTGAATGACATTACCGGCAGCTTGTCGGGCGGCAGCCCGGCCGCAGCCATCTGCTTGAAGAAGGAAACATTGCTGTCGCCGTTCAAGGTATTAAAGATGATATCGGGTTTTGCTGCCTGAATCTTGTTGACGATCGCGCTGAAGTCGGTGCCGCCAAGCGGAACGTACTCCTCGTCAACCACTTGCAGGCCGTCGTGTATGATATGCTTTTTCAAAATCAGGTTCGCAGTACGCGGGAATACATAGTCAGAGCCTAACAGAAAGTAGTGTTTATAGCCTTTCTCCTTGGCCCAGTCTAGCGCGGGGAGAATCTGCTGATTGGGCTGCGCGCCCGAGTACATGATGTCCGGCGAGCACTCGTTGCCTTCGAACTGCACCGGATACCATAACAGGCCGTGGAAGCGCTCGAACACTGGCAGCATCGCCTTGCGGCTGGCCGAAGTCCATCCGCCGAATACGGTAACCACCTTGTCGTCTTCCAGCAGCTTCTGAGCCTTCTGGGCGAAGATGGCAGGCTCGGAAGCGCCATCTTCTACGATCGCGTCAATCTGTTTGCCATTGACGCCGCCGGCTGCATTGATTTGATCGATCGCCAGCATTTCGGCGTTCTTAACCGTCACCTCGCTGATCGCCATCGTGCCGGTCAGCGACTGCAAGACGCCGACCTTTACCGTATCCTGCGCGAGGGCAGGTGAGTAAGCGAGCAGAGCAAGCACCGCGCAGGTGCCGAATACCCGCCCGAGCCTCCGGACGAGAACGGCTCCGCTAGAGTCTGAATTCATCGATAAGTATTTCACCGGGTCTTGTCGTTCCTTTCGGGATCCTTTATGTGATGGAAACATGCTCATTTCAGGCCGCCTGGAAGCAACTAGAATTGGAGTTGCGATTGAATCCAGAGGCGGCTCGCGCCGAAGCCGTTGCTGTTGAAATCTTTGCCTGCCAGATACGAATACTCAAACTCGATCTTCGCGTTATGCCCATAGAGATAGTAGTTCAGGCCAGCAGTATATTCGGTTAGCCGGTTATACGAGAAATCATCCGGCCCGCTGAACCAATAAGTTTCGTAGCTGGGATTCGCCGGAGTGCCGGATTGTGGAATTTCGCCTTGGCCCCACCAGATGCCGGATATGCGCTGGGCGATTTCCCATTTTCCCGGAACCAGGTAATAGCCGGTCTGTTCGGCATAGCCCCATGAGTTATATCCAGTGGTCACGCCAAATGCACGGGCTTCGTTGCCAGGCTGCGTGCGGCGGTAATAGCCAGTGCCCTGCGCAGTGAAATAACCCCAGCGGAAGCCCACTGACGCGTTGCCGCCGTACGTGGAATCACCCACCATTTCATTTTCGAAAGTTGAGTTGCTATTGACCGGGTTGTACATCCCCGAACCCCAGACTGACAAGCCCGGCGCCTCTGCATAACTGTCTTCCGGATGGGTTTCTGCAAAGCCAAAGAATGCCGGGGCCAGGATATCGTATTGGAGGTGGCCGATATAGGCCATGTTCGAGTTGATGTTTTCGTTGCCGCCCGCATCGAGTGCCGGAATTCCGTTGGTTAACTCAGCTTCATAGGAGAGCTTGCCATATTGTCCATACGCAGCCAGTCCAGTCGCGCGCGGGAGTACGAATGCATACTCGGCATCTGACAAATCCGGAAACGTAAGCCACGCCGGGTTGGCGTAGAATTCCCAGGTATATGCAGTCCATGAACGGCCTGCCTGGATCGTGAGATATGGACTGAAGGTCTTGGCCATGAACCAGTCCAGCAGCGTCATGTTGTTTGAGTTTCCGGTTGTGAAGCCCTGAATTTGAAAGAAGTATTTCAGGTTTGGTTCGAATATGTTGCCGGAAAAGGCCAGCCGCGCGAGGTAAACCTCGAAGTCGCTCTGAGAACGATTGGTATAATCGTAACGGCCAACCGAATTGGGCTTGAAGAACGAGTAGCGAATTTGTGCCAGGCCGTTGATGTAGAGCGAAAACCTGCGGTACTTACTGCGCAGGAAAAAGCCGCGGTCGTATATGTCCGCCAGGTTTTGGCCACCTGACACCTTCTCATTGCCGCGTCCCGCCTGCATTTTGCTCAAGGTCTGTTGCAGTGTGGACTGGCTTTGCTCCTGCTGCTGCTCGGTGCTCTGAAGCTGATCCAACCGGCTCTCTAGCTGAGCTGTACGAGCGCGTTCCTCCTGGATCTCCTGACGCAGTTCATCGATAGTTGCGCTTGAAGGTGATGCCTGCGCCACTTCTGTGCCCGAACTGCTGCTAGCAGCCGAGCTCGAACTGCTGCCGGTGCTCATGTCCGCCCGCGCATTGCCTCCGAGCCAGACTAATACGCACAAAGACGCCGCCGCCAGTGCGGAAGCGTTGCCGAACCCGATTCTACGCCGATGCTTCACAACTGCTCCTCTCAACCGTTAAAGCTTAACGCCGCTCCCCTATCGCAGTTCACATCTTGTGACTGCGGTTGGCGCGCTGGATTGAGCAAGGGCCATGCCGCCGATCTTCATCTGCGGGGTCATCACTCAGGGGCTGGCGCCAGACTGCGTCGCCGCGGACTTCGGAAGCAGCGAGTGATCGATTAGTCAGTCCGATGCCTGATCAGGAGGCAACTGCACAGCAGCCAGTCACCTGCTGTAATTAACGAATGCGTCTCTGGACATTTGGCCTGTGTGCCCGGATACTCATTATTGAGAATGAGACCTAACGGTAGTTTAACGCTATCTAGCGTTCGGCACGTTACAGGGCGATCCTGTTAACGATTTCGCCGCTCAGGCAGATACTGAGCTTATGACGCACAGCCATCCTTAAGCGGTTCGATTTGAAGAATCGCTAGTGAGACTGAGGATCGCCCAGAAAGCTTCGCCACTCGCCAATCGAGCGGCTGTCGGGATAAGGTTCTGGCCGAATTGGATTTTCTGAACTATAAATTATATCGAATTGGCCTTCTTCGATAATCCGCCCCACCCGGATAGTTTTCCAGGTGTGCTGATTTACCGGATCGATGTGAACTGCACCTTCGGGCGCATTCAAGCTCTGATGGCGCAGCGCTTCGCGAATGCGTACTATGTCCTCGCATCCAGCCTGCTCGACCGCTTGTGCCCATAGATGAACGCCGATATACGCAGCCTCCATCGGATCTGAAGTTACTCGTTGAGGGCCATAGCGCGCGCGGAACGAATTTACGAAGAGCCGGTTTTCAGTGCGGTCAATACTCTGGAAGTAATTCCACGCCGCATAGTTGCCGGGGATGTCGAGGCTGCGCAGCTCGTTCTCGCCGATACTGAACGAGAGAACGGGAATCCGATCGGGTGTCAAACCGTGCGTGCGCAACGAACGAAAAAAAGGAATATAGCTGTCCCCATTAATTGTGTTGACGATCAAATCGGGCTTGCTTGCAGCGATTTGGGCGACCAGCGAAGCCATCTCAACTCCGCCTGACGGAATATAGCTTTCGCCGGCAATCGTCCCGCCCATACGCTTGACCTGATCGCGCACAATCTCATTGGCGATACGCGGAAAGATATAGTCGGAACCTACCAGGAACAGCCGTTTGCAGTTCAGGAAGCCGAAGGCCCAGCGGATCGCCGGGATGATTTGCTGATTAGGCGCAGCACCGAGATAGAAAACGTTGGGTGAGCCTTCGAGACCCTCGTATTGCACGGGGTAGACGAGCAGGCTGTCATGCCGCTCAACGACGGGCAGCACCGCCTTGCGATGGGCTGACATCCAACAGCCGAAAATCGCGAGCGCGCGCTTTTCCTTGATTAGCCATTCAGCCTCCAGGCCAAAAGTTCGAGCGTCAGACTTGCCATCCACAACCACAGCTTGGACGTGGCGGCCAAGCAAACCACCCCGCTGATTGAGCTCGCCGATCGCGAGCAGGGTCGCATCGACCACCGGACTCTCGCTGTGAGCCATCGTGCCGGTGAGCGAATGCAACACGCCGACTCTGATCGGCAGCATTGCTTTGGTGGCGGATGGGGCGCGCACTAGAAACGTGCGCTTGGCCGCTTCATTATCTTGAGCGTCCACTTCAAGCTCGGCCGTGGATGCGCCGATCGAAGCACTTGCTGAATCACTCAGGGTCTGATGAGTGCTGGCATCCGACTGATCCGCTACCTTCGAGCTATGGGGTTTTTTGGCACTCGGTTCGCCGTCCGAAGGGCAAAAGGTTACCTTGGGCAGAAAGCGGTAGCCGCGCCGATTCAAGGTCTCCAGGATGCGCGGATGCTTCGCGTCGTCGCCGAGCAGGTGGCGTAACTCAAAGCTGTACACGCGTAACAGGCCCTCGGCAGCGGGAGCTGCGCCCCACACATTGACCAGCAACTCTTCGCGGCTGATCAGCCGTCCGGGATTGCGCGCCAGATAAAGCAGGAATTGGAAGGTTTTAGGACGGATCTCAAGGCGATCCGAGTCGCGCCATAACTCTTGGTTTACTGCGTCGAGACGAAAGCTCGAAAAATGAAGTATGGGAGCCTCATCCATTTGCGCTCAACATTTCGTAATCGAAATCAGATGCAGCAGGGCGGCCAATGACAGGTTGTCAAACCAATCCATGCCGAGGTTCCAAGCCTTATTCCATAATTCGAAGCAAGCTCAGCTTTGCCTTAAAGCAACCGATATGCCATGGGTTCTTTAATCGAGTCATGCGCTGGCCGCCGCTTCAGAACAGCTGCCTTCGCGGTGTTCGCTGATTTTCGGCAACCGCCCAGTCTGGAAAAGAGAGATCCATCGATATACCCGCGCTTCGCATGCCATCTAACGCTTAGAACTGCTATTACTCAACACTTCAGCCAACTGCCTTTGCAATTTGAAACGTTACGGCGCAGATTCCAAGCACCTGCGCTTGAACTTCGCATACTCGGCAGGTGGTGCGCGGGCCAGGCGCCATGCCTCGCGTATCTGGATTGATCTTGCTTAATGTCACAACGATATGCGGCAGTGCCATCTGGCTGCGAGTACCAGGCCGGGGCCTTGCTGTGATTGCAGGCATCTGCATACGAACCAAGCAGCGCTCGTTTTTAACGCTTCGCAATAACCGTTAAGCGGGAGTGGCCTCTCTGCGAGCGGCCGGTTACTTTCGCAGCCGCTTCGTACTCATTCAAACCAATAGCGAAGCTGAATCCTGCAACCGCTTAAGACGACACTCAGCGCCTGCGTGAAATCCGTTAACCGGCCATAAATCCCGAGGAGGGCAAGTTGCGGCATCCAGGTTGCTTAGGCGGCACGCGGCTCGCCATCACGTCGAATGCACCAATCTCAATGGCGGGAGCGTGCGAAACCGCTGCGGCGGGCGTACCTGACCAAGACTCGAACGGGGCCTGCAAGCAGATCCATGGAACTGGAGCGGACTAACTATGCCAAGCGATCGCATTTTGATCGAAGCTGAGCCGTATGAGTTCGAGCTGATTCCTTCGCACTGCGCCCTCGTCATCATCGACATGCAGCGGGATTTTCTTGAGCCTGGTGGCTTCGGCGAAATGCTCGGTAATGACGTTTCCCAGCTCCGGCGCACAATCGAGCCTAATCGCAGGCTGCTCGACACGTGGAGGCGCGCCGGCCTTCAGGTGATCCATACCCGCGAGGGCCATCGCCCCGACCTAACGGATCTTCCCCCGGCCAAAAAAGAACGCGGCCGCAGCGCGACGTGCATCGGCGATCCCGGGCCGATGGGCCGTATACTAGTTCGCGGCGAAATCGGCCACGACATTATTCCTGAGCTGTATCCATTAAAGTCCGAGCCGGTCATTGATAAGCCGGGCAAGGGCGCCTTTTTCGCAACTGACCTTCAAGCCATTTTGCAGCATCGAGGTATCACGCAATTGGTCGTCACCGGAGTGACTACCGAAGTATGTGTCAACACGACCGTCCGCGAGGCCAATGATCGTGGCTATGATTGCCTCGTGCTGGAGGACTGTGTCGGCTCCTACTTTCCTGAGTTCCAGGAAATGGGACTCAAGATGATCAAGGCTCAAGGCGGCATTTTCGGCTGGGTTGGGAGTTCGGCCGCGCTGATTAAAGCACTGGATTAAGCGCAATAGCCAGTCAGCCGCTACTGCCTAATGACTCGACTGAGTAGGGGAGAAGGTTCTGATGGAAGCAGCATCGACACGGCCCGCCTCGATTGAATCACCGGCGCGGCCCGTCATCTGGACACGAGGTGACTGGAACGCGTTCTTTGGCTTCGGCACCAATATCCTGGTCAATCTGCTGACGCTGACGGGATTGCTGCGGTTCGTGCTAAAAATGCCCGACGACTTGGTATTCAAGCGCATCCTGCCCGCCACCGGAATGATGATGTGCCTGAGCACCATGTATTATGCGTGGCTCGCCTACCGGCTCGCGCAGAAGACCGGGCGCAAGGATGTCTGCGCACTTCCCTCGGGCATCAGCGTGCCTCATATGTTTATCGTGACGCTGGTGATCATGCTGCCGATTAAGCTCAAGACTGGCGATCCGATTCAAGGATGGGAAGCTGGCCTGACTTGGGTCTTTATCCAGAGTTTCGTCCTGATGGCAGGCGGCTTTATCGCACCGGTCATCCGGCGTATCACTCCACGCGCCGCGCTTCTTGGTACGCTGGCCGGCGTCTCGATAACTTTTATCTCGATGCGCCCGGCGCTCGACATGTTCATGACGCCCTTCATCGGCCTGACCTGTTTCGGCGTCATTATCGCGAGCTGGTTTGGCGGCATCGGCTATGGAGGCGTGCCTGCGGGCTTGGTCGCCATTGCAGTTGGTACCGTTATCGCGTGGGGTTCGAATCTATTCGGCTTGAATCTCGGCGGGATGAGCCTCGCCGCCCTGCATGATTCGTTTACTAATTACGGTTTCGCTTTGCCGATACCCGCGATCGGCCATGTCTTTCACGGCTTCCGCTATCTCGGCGTAATTCTAGTTACTGCCATTCCGTTCGGTATCTACGATCTAGTTGAGGCAATGGATAACGTCGTCAGCGCTTCGGTCGCCGGCGATAGTTTCCCAACGACGCGGGTACTGACAGCCGATGGCATCATCAGCTTGATTGGCTGCCTGATGGGAAACCCTTATATAAACGCCGTCTACATCGGGCATCCCGGATGGAAAGCTATGGGCGGCCGGATTGGCTATTCCGCCGCGACCGGCATCATGGTCATCATCATGGCCTGGTTTGGCATTATCTCCTTAATGGTTGCGGTGATACCAGTTGTGGCTATCTCACCGATCCTACTTTATATAGGCATGCTGATCGGGGCGCAGGCCTTCCAGGAGACACCGCGCCGCCATGCTCCTGCGATTATACTTGCGCTGACGCCGCATCTGGCTGCGTGGTGCAAGCTCCAGATCGATAACGCGCTTGGCTCTGCCGGAGTGGCTGTAACTCCCGCCTTAATCGACAAGATGGCGCAGACCGGGGTTATCTATCATGGCCTCGACGTGATGGGCGGTGGCTCGATTCTGGCAGGCTTGATTCTAGGCGCCATCGGCACCTTTATTATTGATAAGGACTTCCGCAAGGGCGCCTACTTTGCTTTCGCGGGCGCTGTTTTGACCTTCTTCGGCTTCATGCACGGCACCGCAATCGGTATCAATCGGACACCAGCAGTGGCCGCGGCGTACTTGGCCGTCGCCGTGATTCTATACGCCTGCGCACAATACGGGCCGGCCATGGTAGCCGAACCTGAACATGAGGACACCGGCGAAGAAGAAGTGCCGGTTGCCATACTCGAAGCCGAGGAAGCCTGACTCGAGCCTGTGGCTTAACCTTGAGGCCCAATGAGCATCTCTAGCTGTTTATTCCACGCGGTCTTGATGATGCGAACAAGCATATCCGGCTTTTCGATGGAGTCCGCGCAAAGCGTTAAAAAAAGACTGCTGGCCATCCCTTCCGATAGTGGCAATTGCGACGTGAATCCAGTTGGGAAGATCGACAAAATTGATCTCATGCCCTTGCGCGAAGAACTGGTTTGCTTGTGCTTCTGCATCGGGGTCACCGAAAAACAAGTAATCCTGAATTCCCGTTTGAATGATCTCGGTATTGAACGTAGCCACGACCCGAGCGCGATCGACGAGCCGCTCAGTCACTTCCGCCGCCAACATAACGGCACCTCTGCTCGTAATCGTGATGTCTCCGCCCGCACACCAACAACATTGAAAGCTTCTGGAGTCTCTTAAAGCGCGGAATTATTAGGAATTATCATCATGTCAGCAAGGAATACCGGCCGCTCTATTTGGCGGTAATTTTCCTTCCGCCATAACCATCGGAACGATCCCGATATCTTCCTATCAATCCTTCAAGGTTGCTGAGGTCGCCACACTGGCGAAAGCCTTAGCATTTCCATTAGGCATGCGGTCTGTCGTATGATCAGGGACGGCCAGTGCCGTTTGCCGTTCAGCAAGGGATTATGCCAAAAGCTAAGCCGGTAACGCTCCATCCGTTGAATTTTGAGGATGCGCTTAAAGCGTTAGTTAGGGTTGATAGTGAAAAGGCTAGCCTCATCACTAAACGACGAATACGTAGCAAAACACAAAAATCAAAAAGCCGCTAACCGATCCAGCAGATGAGCAATCGTCATCGGAGGAAAGGCGATGAGCGCATAGAAAGCGGCCAACAGAAGCAAGACCGGCGTCCCATAACAATTGATCCATGCGGCCAACTCGTAAACATTAGCTCTGCCATAAAGACCTTGACGGACGAGTTCATCCGCTTTGTTAAAAAGTTTGATTCCTCCAACAATACCAACGCAGGAAAGCAGGATGCCTATAGCACCGATCAGCTCAAGTGGACAAAGCGTTCTTTTATAGCTTCTCTCGGTTTCGGCGTCGCGACGGTTATCCTCACGGTAGTGACTATCTGCGTACTGATTGAAACGCGTGCCGTTTATCAAGGCCAAGCCACTATCATGGCCACTCAAGCTGCGATCAGTAGCGAAGTAGCAAAAGATGCTGAAAACGAGTTTCGGATTACTCATGAAGCGCATATATTTGTTGATACCGACCGCATGGAATTTCGAGATTTTGGCCCGAGCGCCAATGTCTTGATTCCTATACACAACGATGGAGGATCGGATGCCGAACAAGTCGTTCCATTTGTTCGAGAAATGCTGTCTCCAGCTGACGTGGAACTCCGATACTCGCAACTCAAACTCCCTGCCGGACGCGTCGAGCCCGGACTTACTATTAATCGAGGTCAAACCCATACTCTTTTCGCGCAATCGATGCCGCAAAGCCAAGAGGAGGCTATAAAGAGCGGAAGGACTGGCTATAGAATCATCGGGCGTATAGAGTTCATTGACGAGTTTGGGAGTCACTGTGCGGGGTTTGGTGCCATATACCTTCACGGCGTATCTAGGTTCGAACCACTCTATGTTCCGCCAGCAAATATCATCTGTTCCCCGATGCCCACCGATGGTGAAATCTTCACTTACGATCCTAGGACAAGCGATTTGCATGTCCATTTTCGTCTGCGAAAAAGTGAAAACCCGTGGTACCTCGAATCTCCACCACCGATCGCACCCACCCCATAGGAAATAACCAAACACGACCAGTAAGCTGGCCTTTCCGAGAAACGCAATAACACCGACTAGAAGGTTGCGCGATTGCACACCTCGGGATAGCCGACGCCTCGCCTCGCCATAAGGGTGAAATAGAACACCGGCCTGCCCGAGCCAGAATAGCCCAGACCGCTATGAGTGTCGAGTTCAGCATAATCGCCTCTGGTTCACGTAAGGCAGGCGATATTGATCGCGCGGTTCTGAATTCGAGCCAATACACAGCCCAGGATAGCCTTGCGTACGCCTGAGTGCGCGAATTGAAGAGGGCGTCGCAGGACGCCATAATTTCCGCCAAGGCGATTGTACTTTTTAGCTCAGATAGCTCTTTCTCGGCTTGCGCAAATGTGGAATGTAGCAGCGCCCGCGCAATGGCGTAGTCGAGAGCCGGCATTTAGTAATTCGTCCAGAGCGCTTCCCGCCGAGGTTTTTTGATCGAAGGCAGTTCTTCAGAGCAGCATCATAGCGATTCGCTCTTTGTAAATCTCGTCCGTCAGCGAGCCGCGATAGCCTGAGACGGCGGCCTTGCCATCGATTCTAGCTAAAAGCTTGGCGAGCTTTTCGGTGGTCCTCGTCCGTCATTTCGAAGCCGTAAGCCTTGGAATCACCGCGCGTTTCATGCGGATAGGGCGGATCGCAATAAAAGAGTATACGCTCGCTGTCGTATAGGCGAATCATTTCGTTAGCCGGCCGATTTTTGATTTGAACGCGGAGCAAACGGATCGCGATTTCGGGGAGAGTCTCGATCCTCCTGAGCCATCGGGAGACCACCCCAGACATACCGGCCCGAGTCGTATCCTTGCAGTTTGCCCAGCGGCCAAGCGAAGCAGTTTGAGCCAAGCCAGTGCGGACTTGGCGGGCGCGCACAAAAAAGCGTCTCGAGCGCGCAATCATTGCGGGCGCGACCTCTTTGGCTGCGACAAACGCCCCGAAGGAGTTGACCCGCCAGTCCGCTTCGTACTGATCGGGCGTGATTTCCGTGATAGTGCCGAAGACGCCGCTGCCGGCATTGTAGAGGAGCACTTCAGGATCGCCTAGCTCCTCGCGAATAGCGCGAAACGCAGCCGCTATTTGCGTGCGATCACTGACATCGCAGGTGAGTTCCTGCACCGCCGCGCCGCTTTGTTGAATCTCGCCCGCGAGCGCCGCCAGGTACCGCGCTTTGCGCGCGAGCATGGCGACAGAGTAGGTTTTAGCAAAGCGTCGGATGAGTGAAGCGCCGAGGCCCGGACCAGCCCCGATAACGACCGCCACAGGCTTCTTCGGCTGGTTATCCATTTATTCTCCTTCGTGTTTGAGGGCCCAGCGCGTACTCATCAGGTGTACGCTCTTAGCCCTCGCTGGATGTGCATTTTCCGCCGTTTACGCTTGGAAGACCGCCTTTGCCGCAGAGGCGACCAGCAGTTGCAAAACACGGTCTTCCGGTAACTGCAAGTTCTGCTAATCAGCCGGCCAGAAGACCAGCGCGCGGACTTCGATGCTCTCGCGCGGCGCCGCATTCGGCGGGCTGTTCGGGTCATCGAACGAGGTATGCGCGGTGAAGCGCGCACGGCCGTCGTCCTTGGAGTCGTAGCACTTCAGCAGAATCGCCTCGTTGCGTTCCAACCACGGAAAGTAATACCAACGATGATTCGGGTTGTAGAGGAAGCCGAAGGTTTCGCCCACACGGTCGCGATAGACCAGATCGGCCGGCACTATATCCTCTGCGCTCAGGCTGCGGGCGTCGCAGAGCGCCAGCGGGGAGCTTTCGATCGGGCTGCGAATCGCGCGCCAAACGTTAATTTCCGCGAAGCGATGCTCGAGCAGGCGATCAGCTAGCTCCGGCAGCAGATCGCGGACCCGGCGCGGCACGGATTTGAAGCTATAGTCGTTGTGCACGGTCCTGGCCGGAGAGCGAGCGCCCTTTTCGCCGCGTTCCGCCAGCACCGGATTACGCACCACATGGTCGAAAATCACCACCCGCTCGGCGCCGGTTTCCCGCTTAATCAGGCGCTCGGCTTCGGGGTAATAAACCGACTTGACTTCATCCGGATCATAGAAATCCTTGACCGCGGTCTCGTACTCCGTCAGCACGAAACCGTTGGTATCGAGAGAGAGTTTACTGAGCAGTTCACGGCCGTTGCGGATCACGACGTTGTGCGCAACGTGTTTTCCGGAGCTACGCGGCACTCCGGCTGGCGGATCATAGGCATAGTTGACCGGCTTCGGTATGGCCTCCGCCAAGTAATTCAGCCGTGCGCTGACACCTTCGATTCCTGTGTCCGTTTGCTCCTGAATGCTCGTTTCCATCTTTAAATAACCTCCGTTGCTTGTTTGCCATTCCATGCGTCGAGACCTGCAGAAAGCGAAAGAAGTCGTAGGCACTATCGATCGTGTCCATCAATTGAATCCCTTCGTTCTCGGCATCCCAGCAGACCTGCAAATCGCGAATCCTTTGGCTCTTCGCTAACTGCTCTTCGCCGCTGACTTTAGTGATGTCGTTCATTTCTCGGTCTTAGGCCTTTGTATATACAAAACCCGGGCCAAAGCGATTTCCTGCCGCCGTTGACTGGCGGCATCCGGATGCCCGACTACGGGTTCGAGGTGAATGTTATTTTTATTTGATCGAAGTCGGCGAGTTTCACCCGGATGGAGGAGGTGGGCATCAAAGGATTCTGAATGGCAGGCTGGAAGATTCTTCTTCCTTCACCCGCGATCTAACTTCAACGCAGGAGCATCGAGAAGAACAAATGCTTGAATCGTTCGATAGGGACTGCGGTACGTTCGACCTTGGATTGAAGGATCGCGCCTTGTAACGACGCATTCAGGAAACCGGCAAGCTCATCGCAATCGTTCTTGCGTGATAGGTCGCCGCTTTTGACCGCCGCTCTCAAACAATCTGCGACCGCCCGGCGCATCTCCTCGAAGATTTGAACTATCCGCTTCCTGATCACTTCGCTGTGCTCGCTCGCCTCGGCGCTGAAGTTGCCGATGAGGCACCCTTTCCGCCAACCGGTGCGCTTGAGATAGTTGATCTGTGCATCGACGAAAGCGCGCAAGCGCTTAAGCGGCGGAAGCGATTCATTGCGAAGCGTCTCGTGGATCATTGCGCGGGTGCCTTCGAAATAAAGATCGAGGATTTCGAGGCAAAAGGCTTCTTTCGAAGCGAAGTGATTGGTGAACGAGCCCTGCGGCACCTTCGCCGCTTCAACTATGTCGCGGACGCTTGCGCCGGCGAACCCGCGCTCGTGCACCACGCGCAGGCCTTCAGTTAATATTTTTTCGCGGTTTGAAGGTCTACTCACGAGTGTAATATGTACGCTCATATTACAAAGGTCAAGTTCTCCTCGAACAGACTGCTGCCCAGGATGCCTCAATTGGGTCCATGCCTTTGTGCCTAGCAACCATTAAATCGTGGCGGCCGCTTGGCGAGAAAGGCAGCAATCCCTTCTTGTACATCGGCGGTTTCGGCCATATCCGTAAGCCATTCGGTCTCAAACTCCATCTGCTCGGCGAGTGAAGTGTTCGCCGCGCCGTAAAAAAGACGTTTGACTCCTTGATAAGCCCGCGTGGGGCCCTTAGCCAGTTCCGCGGCTAGCGTCTGAGCATGAGCCATCAGCCGGTCATCCGGTATTACCCGTGTGACGAGACCGATTGTCTCCGCCTCGCGCGCGTTCAGCATGCGATTGGTTAACGCCAGTTCGAGCGCACGCCGCAGGCCAATGATCCGCGGAAGGTAATAGCTCGAGGAGCCGTCAGGCGTCAGGCCGATTTGCGTGTACGCCATGGTGAAGCGCGCCGATTCCGCAGCAAGTACGATATCGCCCGCGCAAGCGAGGCTCATCCCTCCGCCACCAGCGGTGCCATTGACCGCCATCACGACTGGCGCGCGCATTCGGGCGAAGCGATGGCTGCCCTGATGCAGAAGCAGCGTGAGGCGCCGATAATAGGAGGGCAGAGTGCCTGGTTCCTGCACCGCGAAGGACTTCACATCCCCGCCGCTGCAGAATGCCCCGGCCGGCGCTAATGATTAATACGGCCCGCACGTCGCTGCTCTGTTCGCATTCGAAAGCGGCTTCATAGAATTGGCGCGCCATTTCCAGGTCCATTGCATTGGAGACTTCGGGACGGTTCAGCGTTATATGAGCGACGTGCTCGCGAACTTCGAACAACAGGGTTTTCGGGCTCTCCATTTGTCACTACTCCAAAAGGTAATAGACGACCTCTCGTTGATTTGTTCAGCGTGGAGCGAGAGCTTCCAGCAGGCGCTCGTCGGGCAGCCGCACGGAATCAGATAGCAGCGGCATCGCACATTGATTTGCGCCGGCGTCAATTTGAGCGTTGATTCCGTCCATAATCTGCTCCTCGCTGCCCATGCGGGTGGCCCCGACATGTAGAATTATCCTGGCCGTCCCCGACTCCTCCATCGAGGAAGGCCGACACGTGCCGGACGAACAGATTGGGGTACTGATGATGCGAGCCATGCGCGGAGTCCGGATAGAGGATCAGCTGCGCGTTTGGTAGTTCCTGCTGCAGGATGTAAGAGTTCACGGGGTAGATGATCACGTCGTTGCCACCGTTCACTACCAACGCCGGCTGGGCGATCTCCTTCAGGTACTCGAATGGCTTCTCCCGCGGCGCGCCCCATCTAACGATTGCCTCGAGCTGCGCTGGCGCGACTTTTTCGTTCACCTTTGGGTCGCGGTCCTCTCTGCGCAGACGAAAGCGCTTAAGGAATTCGCGGCCTGCAGCTTGGCTTGACTCCGAGCGAGTGAAAAAGGCGGCGAGTCAGAGATAATCGGGCTCATCATAGACAGCGCCGAAGATTTCCTGCGCTTCGGGCGTGAGGGCATCCATCCCTTGACTGCCACGCGGACCGGTGCCGACCAAGACCAGACGCCTCACAAGATGGGCTATTACTATGTACGTCCGTATTTCATAGAGTCAAGCGTTAGCGCGTCCAGAAACACTTTCCTGCCGATCGCGTCAGCTCTTGACTTGCCCGGCTATAGGCGGCGAAGGGTCCGCACGAAATTGGCCACAGCCGCGCCAATCTCAACCGGACTGTCTTCCTGGACGAAATGGATGCCCTTCACCGTGACTTCCGTTTGCTTCGGCCAGGTTTGGCAAAACTCGCGCGAACGGCCATGGTCGAGCGCGCCGGGCTCCGTATGGAAGTAAAGTTTCGGCACCTGACTCTGCGCGAGCCATTGACCGTAGTCGCCGACAATCTTCGCCACATCGGCTGGTTCACCGTCGAGCGGAATCTGGCGCGGCCAGGTTAATGTCGGCCGGCGATCCTCACCTGGATTTACGAAAGGTCTGCGATAGTTGATCCATTTCGGCGCTTGAAAGCTGACGGATTATACTGCCCGGTAACACTCGTTCTACGAAGGCGTTGTCGCGCAAGACCATATCCTCCCCGGCCGGAGATCGAAAGGCGCGGAAGGTTGAGCGAGCACGTTCCGGAAAGTCGCTCCATGCCAGGGGCATCACGATGGCTTCCATATAAGCGAGGCCCTGCACCCGATCGCGATGTTGATTCGCCCAATCGAAGCCGAGCGCGGAGCCCCAGTCATGGAGCACGAAGATGACGTCGTTTCCGAGTTTGAGCTCCTCCCAAAGGGCAAAGAGAAAGTCCCGCTGCTCGGCGTAAGTGTAACGACCGGGACCGGAATCGGGCAATTTGTCCGAGTCGCCCATACCGATCAGATCGCACGCGATCAGGCGGCCGAGACCCTGACAAGCCGGCATCACATTGCGCCACAGATAGGATGAGGTCGGATTGCCGTGCTGAAAGACGATCGCCGCGCCTTGACCTTCATCGATGCAAGCCATGCGATGGCCTTTGATTTGAAGATACTTCTTGGGGGCGAATGGTTCGATGCGGTCGCTCATATTACCGCTCCTTTTCTCATCGTTTTGAATTCAGACAAAAGCTTTGTAATATGTACGTCCGTTTTGATTCTAGTCAACGGGCCGTGCCGCTTAACAGAATTGAATCGGACTGCTCGTCTCCTGGAACCACCGCGTGACAAACGGGTTCAACGCACCGAGCGGTGGAACCGTGCTCTAGCAGGGTGTTGATCAATACATACTAGACGGATTTAGCTACATACTTACTCGTCTCTAATGATCTCAAGACAGCCCTATGCTTCGTCATCCGAGACTCATTTTCCAAATTCACCCTATAATCAACACCCTGCTAGAGAGCTTCGAGGAGGAGTACCGGAATTTCGCGGCCGGCCCGGGCTCGATAGGCGGCGAAATCCGCCAGGCGGCGTCTGCGCGCTTCCACCATTCGTTCTTTTCCTCGCCGAAGACTTCGCGCACCCGCATCTCTTGCTTGACCGCGCCATCCTGCAGCTCGACCATCGGGTTGGCGACGATGTTGCGGTACCAGAAGGATGCGTAGGAGCGCCAGCGTTGGAGGCGACTACTGCGTAAGTGCCATTGTGCTCGATCCTCATCAGGGGCCGTCTTGCGGATCTTGCCGGACTTCGCTCCCTTGAAGGTCAAGATAATGACCGGTTTGCCGTTTAGTGTGCCACCCTCTATTCCGTTGCTTGCTTCATACAGTTCGACCTGTTTGCGGTCTCGGTCGTTCCGGCTGGCTTCGTACTCGCCACTCAGGTGCATATTGAAGCTCTCCTATCGAAGTCGGTTGCGTTCATTTCATGATCTTTTCATCGTCGATTCGTGGGCATCTTCGTAAAGGCTGAACCTTGTCCTGTACGTTGTACCGAACATCGGCAACCCGCTTTGCGACTCTTGCTAGTTGCTTCGTCTTGCGGGACGGCCCAATGCTCAGTAAGTAACCCGGCGACGCGGCACGATGTCTGCCGCGGTCCAGTTGCGCGGCCTTCAGTGGCCCGAAAAGCGGCCGTGAGAGGCCCGTGAAAGGACGCCATCGATCGGCCAAGGCGTCCTTGCCGGGTCAAATTGTGACGACGATCTTGCCGAACTGGCCGTTGGCTTCGAGGTAGCGGTGGGCATCGACCATCTTGTCGAACGTAAAAACTCTGTCGATAACTGGCTTCAGTGTGCCCTTCTCCAAACCTTTGAGCACGAAATCAACGGCCGCATTCTGCCGTTCCGGATTCCCGCTCGTGGCCCAGATGTTGTGCCCTTTGATCGTCAGGATCTTTGCGATCATGTCGAGCGGAGGGACAGTTGTGGCTTGGTCGCTTAAAGCGCCGTAGAGATAGAGGATACCCTGGAACGACATCGCTTTTATAAGTTCCAATAGCGTCGGTCCGCCGACCGGGTCGAACACGACACGGGCGCCCTGTCCTCCGGTGATTTCGTTGATCGCTTTGACCAAATCCTCTTCCTCGGTCGCGATAACATACTTGGCACCCGCATCGGTGAGCTGCTTTCGCTTCGCACTGGTACGAGTTAGTGCGATCGACTTCGCGCCAACGGAATTGGCGATCTGGATTGCTGCAAGGCCCACGCTGCTCGACGCGCCGGGAATCACCACGACGTCTTGTGAGGTGATTTTCGCATCGTCTATCAGCGCGCCATACGCGGTAACAAACATCATCCAAATAGAAGCCGCTTCGACTGACGACAGCCCTCGCGGATGCTTGACCACCGCATGAATGGGTGCGAGCACGACCTCGCCGTACATCCCATATTGATTCATCGAGAATGACGGGATCGTGTTGACCTCATCGCCAACGGCAATCGTGCTGACATCCTTGCCGACTGAGTCGACGGTGCCCACCGCTTCGTAGCCAAGCCGAGCGGGGAACTTAACAGGCTCGATGTACTTATCTTCGCGCCACATGGATTCGGCACGATTCAAGCCAATAGCTTTAACCCGAATGCGCACTTGGCCAGGTCCCGCTTCGGGAAGGTCCACATTCTTAAATCTCAAAACCTCAGGCCCTCCGGCCTCTGAAAACTCTACGACGCGTGACATATAAGAACCCTCGCTTTACTATTGATGATGATTCTCAGGCATTCGCACATTCAGCCTTTGCACTGCCTCATGCTTCGTCGAACAGGCGGGCCCAATTGTCGATGGCGCTTTTGTGGCCGGGAAGCAGTCGCACCACCAAAAGATTAGAGCCCGCCCGATCGAATTTAACCGCTCGCGCAGCTCATATTCGGTCCTTGGCATCGCCCCTGCCGAGGTAGACCTACTTCGCGCTGGTATAGGCTTCCAGGCGGTAGCCTTCGGGATCGACTACGAACGCCGCGTAGTAGTTCTCACCGTAGTCGGCGCGCAGGCCCGGCTTGCCGTTGTCCTTGCCGCCGTGCTTGAGCGCAGCGGCGTGGAATAGGTCGACATCAGCGCGTTTGGGCCCCTCGAAGCAGAAATGCAGTCCTGATTCGGCGTTGGCTGGCACTGGGTGCTTCACTGCCAGGATCCCGAACTCCGGGCTCTTGACCCCGTAATAGGCATACCCCGAGCCCTCAGCCACACACTTGTAGCCCAGCGGCTCGAGCGCGGCGTCATAGAAACTGCGCGCCTTCGCCAGATCTTTCACTCCAATCGATACATGACTCAGCATTGTCGTTACCTCCTGCGAGATGGTTCTTTCTAACCAGTATGAGGGTTAGCGCGACGGCAAGTTGATGTCAACCCCCTTGATGGTTAGAATGTTAATGGAATGAATCGTACCAGCAAGACCTCGAGCACGATCGTCGAGGATTGTCGCTCCAATTTGCTTCAAGAACTCGTACAGTTTCTCATCGTTCCGATCGGTTCTCGGCAGTAAAGGCCAAATGGTTAAATCCAGGAGCGTTTCGCTCGTGTACCCTGCGCGCAAACTCGCCCTTCGACGGACGGATCGATATTGAGTAGCCTGGTCCGACCCACGCCTTAAGATGCGCTTTCATCGCCTGCTGAGTGGATTCAGGAACTTCGTTTTTTTGAAGCCGATGAACTCGAATCGCGCCGTTTTGCCGCCGTCGGCGGCAAAAGTCGCACCGGTGCTGAAGGACGCCTTGTCGGATGCGAGAAACATGATCAGCTGGGTAATCTCTTCGGGCTGGCCCATGCGTTGGAGCGGCACTCCTGCTACCAGCCCGGCTTTGCGTTCGGCAGTCCCGGTAAAGCGGGTCAGCGTCGCCGTATCGATGGGTCCGGGGCAACGACATTGACGCGCACACCGAACTCCGCGGCCTCGAGAGCTGCCGACCGCGTGAGCCCTTCGACCGCGTGCTTACTGGCTGCATAAAGTGATGCGCCCGCGGCGCCCAAATGGCCGTAGGTAGACGACACATTGATGATGCTGCCGTGACGCTGAGGAAGCATCACGCGCAGTTCGTGCTTCATGCTCAACAGCGTGCCGAGACGTTGGTGTCGAAAGTCGCCGCGTAGCTCTCGGCAGTTTGCTCCGTCACCGGACCGGGCTTGCCCTCGGTGCCGGCGTTGTTGACGGCCACATCCAACCGGCCAAAGCGCGCAACCGTTTTGTCGACGAGGTTTCGTACATCATCCTCGTGGCGTACGTCCGCTCGTATGAAGTCAGCTTCTGCGTCAACGGCACGGAGCTCCGCGACCAATTCCTGTCCGGCTTCGTCCCGTCGTCCCACGATAACGATGCGTGCTCGCTCTTCGGCGAAGGCAATCGCAGTGGCGCGTCCAATACCTGTCAATGCACCGGTGATCAAAACGACGGATGTATTCATGGTGAACTCCTTGGAGGCAATTTGTTGGATTAGTCGGGGCCGACAGAATAAAAATATGGACATCCATATTATCTCATTAATTGATCTGCTTCTCTGACTTGCAAAAAGCGACTCAACTCAGGCCGCTAAACAAAACTTGAAATGCGGGGCTAAGATAATGTACCAGGTTGCGATCGATGGCAGATAGTTATGCTTTGCCAGCGCTTTCCTTTTCTCTGACGATCCATTCGCGTATGTAGGCCAAGCAATTAAGCAATTGAATCCCTTGTGACTCGCAGGCGCCCAGGAAGCGGACCACGTCTGCGTCCACGAGCGTCACTTCTCTCAGTTCCAGCGTGCGCGGCGCGCTCGCCGCGATTTGTACTCTCAACTCATCAAGGAGCTCCGCTCGAACTCGGCCAATCAGTTTGAGAGTCGTGCCGTGTTCGCCAGCAAGCTTTTCAATCTTCAAGGTCACGGTTGTTTTGTAAGTGCAAAGTGCGCGCCGCCCGAAAACGTTAAAATAACTCGCCCATTTGAAAAAACATGTTGCCGTATTTTCGGAAATTGCCGACTTCTCGGCGGGAAATTTATGCTTATGCCGGTGCCATGCAGAACGATGTCAGGGCTCCGCCTTTCAAATGTGGAGCGCCGGGGCTCTTCGCCGGGCTGGACTTGACGAGAGGAACTTGTCGAGCGTGCGTTCGGGCCGCTCTCACCGCGTCTTGAATCGATGTTTGTCGATGCCCAGGCTCGCAATTCTCGCGTCAAGCGTCTGGCACGGGATTCCCAGCTTTGTGGCGGCGCCGTTGGCGCCTGAGATTCTGCCCTGGCATTGTGCCAGCGCAGTTTCGATCATTTGTCTCTCACGCTCGGCCAGCGTCCTAACAAAAAGGAACTACAGCGTCGGATACCGGAGAGGCTGATACTCGCTTCAGCCATGCCTCATCAACCGAGAATGTTTCCCCACCCGAAGGAGAGCGATTTGCACCTCGATGGAAAGGTCGCCAATCTCATCGAGAAAGATGGTACCTCCGTCGGCCGCTTCAAACCGCCCAATACGCTTTTGTAGGGCCCCGGTGAAAGCGCCTTTCTCATGGCCAAACAGCTCGGATGCAATCAGCGAAGGCGAAATAGCCCCACAGTTCACACGGATGAATGCCCGCGCCGAGCGATTCGATCGTTTGTGAACCGCGCGAGCAATCAGTTCCTTTCCGGTTCCGGTCTCGCCCGAAATGAGCACAGTGGAATCAGTCGGGGCGACCTTCGCCACCTGCTCTAGCACCTGACGTAGGGTGGCAGATGAGCCAACGATTTCTTCGAACATCGAGGAGCGGTCAATCTCTTCGCGCAATGCGACGTTTTCGTTTCTGGTCCTTTCTTCGGCCCGTTTGCGATCTTCAACGTCGGTTCCTGTCCCGTACCACCGCGCCGGGCGTC
The DNA here is from genome assembly GCA_035502655.1 of Binataceae bacterium (SeqCode). Classification (GTDB taxonomy): domain Bacteria; phylum Desulfobacterota; class Binatia; order Binatales; family Binataceae; genus DATJUF01. The sequence continues at coordinate 1,864 of DATJUF010000039.1, read as the reverse complement.
CCTGTTCGTCGTGGGATGGGTTGAAACGGATGAGGAACCAGCGATATTGGCCGTCCTTTCGCCGGGCGCGTTTCTCGATCTCAAACGGAACGCCCCGCGAGAGCGCCTCCAGATGCTCCTCGCGCACCTTCTCAATGTCTTCTGGATGAAAGATCTGCGCGGGAAAGTCCGAAGTGGTCACATCTTCGACGGTGAGGCCGGTATAGTCGAGCACTGCCTGGTTTGCATAGAGAGGGGTACCCTTCGAATCGTGGACAAAAATCATTTGCGGTATAGCATAGGTTATCCGGCGAAGCTCGCGTTCATCCTGCCGCAATTTCTCTTCCGCACATTGGCGCTCTTCAATGTCAGTGCTGCTGCCATACCAGTAGATGATCTTGGCTGTCTCGTCGCGAAAAGGAACCGCGCGGATGAGGAACCATCGATATTCGCCATCGAAACGCCGCAGCCGCGCTTCCATCTCACCCGGCGCCCCAGAAGCCACGATTGACCGAAACTCGATAAGGAGCCGCTCGAGGTCTTCGGGGTGGTATGCAACCCTCCATCCCAAACCGTCCTCTGCTCCCAGAGGCAGGCCCGTATAGTCATGCCACCGTTGGTTATGGAACTCATTGGAATCATCTGGCAGAGTGCACCACACCAGCGCGGGGATCGTGTCGACCATCACCCGATATTTGTCTTCGGAGATCTTCATTTCGCGACAGCTCTTCTTAAATTCCCTCTCTGATACTCGATACTCCAAATAGCGGGGAAATCTTACGCCAGATAACTTGCAAAGTGACAAGTTATTCCTCGCCGCGTTACCGCCATTTAGCTAGTCATAATGTACTTTTAGATTGGCAAAAGGCGAGGCTTCTCCGGCTGATTCTCCATTTTTTTCTCCTTTGTGTCTGAGCGCCTATCGCCTACTCACGAGGTGTGCGCTCTTACGATGTAATGCGGACGGCCGGATGACGGTCTAGAGTCGGAGCGGACGGCATCAGTCCGATCACGCAGCGCGTGATCACTGTGGGAACGTCGCGACCTGCCATCGTGGAGGCCAGGATCCGAAATGAGTGGTCTATTTTGGACGGTGCGGCACCAACAGATTGCCCACCGAAACCAGTTCCGCCTCGCGATTCTGATTCAGGGTTGTCATCCGCACCTTTGATTAACCCAAGGTCCGGACGCGACTTCGATGGCCGCACCTCGAGATAATGCTCGGTCATTTTGAAAGATCCTCCGCAACCGGATACGCCGATATAACGCGCCCTGCCCGAACGCACGATCGTATCCATTGCCCCAACCATTTCGTCGATCGGGGTAACAGTTTTTGATCATGTAGTGTCGCTTTCCGCCGGTATTGTTCTAACGGGCCATCGAGAACGCGACCGGCACGAGGATCGTGTTGGTAATTGTTGCTTCGAGAGAGCCGTTTTCCTCGCTCTTCCTCCGCGCTTCGAGCCACTCCGGATCCTTCAGGAAAGCTCCAAACTTCAGTTCTCGCTCAGCCAAAGATTCCCATTCCAGAATCAGGAACAGATCGTTGTTCGACTCTCCGATCGCGACAGTCCAGAACCCAAGCTGCTTGATTCCATGCTTCCCGAACAGTTGCAGCGTATGGTTCTCAAAGCGTTTCAGCAGAGCTGGCAGGCGGCCGGGAACGCAATGGAAGACTCGTAGCTCATTAATCATCTTCACCCTCTTATCATTCGCTAAAGCGAAACTGTCTACACAGAAAACGTTGTTTCGAAGGACGTTCAGATCGTGAGAACGACCATGCCGAAGGAACGGTCCTCGATAAGGTAGTGCAGAGCGTCGGCCGCTTCCGCCAGCGGGAAGGTCTTTGCCACAATGGGCTTGATAGCGCCGGACTCAAGCAGCG
>DATJUF010000038.1:0-11496 GCA_035502655.1 Binataceae bacterium (SeqCode) | reverse complement strand
ATTTGCCAATACTAAGGACGGCGTCTTCGCCGAGTACTTCCACGTCAACGAAGCCGACGCCAACCTTGCCTTGATCCCCTCCGGCGTTTCCGACGAAACCGCAGTATATTGCTGCGACATGATCTCGACTGGCCTGATGGCGGCCGAAAACGCTCATATCCCAGTCGGCGGCACCGCCGCCATCTTCGCGCTTGGGCCGGTCGGCCTGATGGCGGTGGCGGGCGCCCGGCTCCTCGGCGCCGGCCTCGTTATTGGCATCGATTCGGTACCACGCCGCCAGGAGTTGGCCCGCACCTTTGGCGCCGACGCGATTGTCGATAACAGCAAGGAAGATGTCGTCCAGCGCGTGCTCGCGTTGACCGGCGGCCTTGGCGCCGATTCCGCGATCGAGGCCCTCGGCAGCGCGGAGACGCTCCGCAGCGCGGTCAGCGCCACCCGTCCCGGCGGCACTATCTCCAATGCCGGCTATCACGGCAAAGGCGATTCCGTGAGTATTCCCCGTCTTGACTGGGGCGTCGGGATGGCCGAGAAATCGATTACCACCGGGCTCTGTCCTGGCGGGCGCTTGCGGATGGAGCGCCTGCTTCGGCTGCTTCAGGGCAAGCGCCTCGACCCCACTGTGATGACGACTCATCGCTTCCCGTTTGCCGAACTGGATCGCGCGTTCGAGGTGATGGATAAAAAGCTCGACGGCGTGATCAAGCCCCTGATAATCTTCTGAACTTCCCAACAGCAAGGTTTAACGATTACTCAGTTAATAGTCAGATCGGAAATATAAATAATTGGAAGTATACTCATATGCGTATTGGCATCACGGCGGTTGGAATCGGCAAAGCGGCACGACCGCAGACCATTCGGGCAGTTGCGGAGAATGCCGACCGGCTTGGCTTCGGCACCCTGTGGGCGCCGGAACACGTCGTCCTTTTTGATGAGCACCAGTCGAAGTATCCTTACTCGGATGACGGGCGGTTTCTCGCTGGCAGCTCTATCGACCTGCTCGATCCCTTTATCGGACTTGCCTATGCGGCGGCCTATTCCAAGCGTATCCGCCTCGCGACCGGCATCTGCCTCGTGCCGGAGCATAACCCGCTGGTGTTGGCCAAGGTGATCGCAAGCCTCGACTTTTTGAGCAGCGGCCGCTTCGCCCTTGGCGTAGGCATCGGATGGTCGTCGGAGGAATTCGCCGCACTGGGTATTCCATTCGAGCGGCGGGCGCAGCGCACCGCTGAGTATATCAAAGTGATGCGTAAACTGTGGGGCGAGGACAAATCAAGCTTTGACGGCGAGTTCATGCATTTCGCCGATGTCCGCAGCTTTCCCAAGCCGGCCCAGCGCAAGGTTCCAGTAATTTTCGGAGGCGAGAGCCTGCCGGCGCTGAAAAGGGTCGCGCGGACTGGCGACGGATGGTTCGGCGTCAATCTCGATCCGCAGCAGGCGTCGGAGAAGATAGCCGTGCTGCACGGGTTGATGCGCGAGGCGGGCCGCGACCCTGAAACACTGGATATCAGCATCTCGCCGTATCATCATCGGATCACCGTTGACGACCTGCGGCGCTATAACGAATTGGGCGTGAAGGAATTCGTGCCTTTCGTGCAACTGCCGCGCAGCGATGAGGAAATACCAAAATTTCTGGAACAGGTTGCGCGCGACTGGGTAGAACCCGCGTCGAAACTGGAATGACGCTGCAGCGGATGTTTCACGTGAAACATCGGTTGCAGATTTGAAGGGGGCGGTGGCCGTGCGGAGTGGCGCGGGAAGGCAGTGACTAGAAAAAGTGGAATTGCTGTAGAAATTGACACGGATGTGTCATGTGAAACATCCGTGTCAATTTCATGATGGGCGCGATCTATGTTTCACGTGAAACATCGGTTGCAATCCACAAGTTTGAAGTGCCGCAACTAGAAAACGAAGGGACTTCACCCTTGACGAGTTGAGCGCCAGCGAGCGATGAGGCCGCAGAATGCTAGAAGGCGCGAGTTGCTTAAGCCTCAGATCGTCACCGACTGTCCGTTTTTCGTTCTGTCCTGCCGTTGGCAGCAATCGGCAGTTCCGCTGTTTCGGATGAATTAGGCGGCCATTAGTCCCCGAGGTTTCCTGTACGGCTTCGGGCATTCCTGCTAAGTCCTAGGCCAACAGAATCAAAGGATCGGGATAAGCCGCCAGCCGAAGGCAAGAGACGGCGGCAGCCGGCGCCCGCACCTGACGCGATGGAATATCAACATCTGATAGTCAATACGGAAAGTGGGATTCGGCGGCTGACGCTGAATCGTCCTGAGCGCCTCAACGCGCTTAATGTGCGAATCGGTGTTGAACTGCTCGACGCGCTCGGCCAATGCGATCGCGACGATGAGGTTCGCGCGGTAATCCTCACCGGCGCCGGCCGCGCCTTTTGTGCTGGTGATGACCTGCGCGGTATGAACGACCCGGCCGAGCGTGCGCGCCGCTTCAACGATCCGATCAAGCAGTATGTGCAGGGCGAAGGCCGATGGACGCTGATTGTGGCGCGGATGCGTTCACTCTCGAAACCCGTTATCGGGATGATCAACGGCCATGCGCATGGCGCTGGTTTCAATCTCGCGCTGGGATGTGATCTGCGGGTGATGGCGGACAGTGCCACACTGTCGATTCCGTTCTCGCGGCGCGGGCTCGGCACCGGCACCAACCTGCTGCAACAATTTGTAGGAATCGGCAAGGCGATGGAATGGGCCTTGCTGGCGCCGGTGCTTTCGGCGGCGGAAGCGGAACGATGGGGCCTCGCCAACCGCGTCGTGCCGCTGGCGGAACTGGAGAATGCGGTGCATGAAATCGCGGCGGCCCTCGCCGCGGGTCCGACGCTGGTACTGAGCTACAGCAAATCGGCGGTAGTGAACGGATGGGATCAGGGACCGGAAATGGCGTACCGGCTGCAAGGCCAGGCGCTCAACCTGTCGTCTCGTACGGAAGACTTCGAGGAGGGTGTGCGCGCTTTCCGCGAGAAGCGCGCGCCGCAGTTCCGCGGCCGATAGGCTCGCTGGCAAAGGCGGCAGTGGGACTGCGGACGAGCAGCCTGATGAACCTGAAGCAGTGTTTCCAGGCAGAAGTATATATACATTCACTATTTCCAAGGGATTGAAGCGTAAGGAGTGAGAAAATGTTCAAGATCGGGAAGCTGTTTCATCTGACGCATGTGGTGGATGATATCGACGCGGTAGATAAATGGTACGACGAAGTATTCGCTGTGAACCGCTTCTATCATGGCTACGAGGATATGGCCGGCCGCACCGCCTCGCTAATATGTATTGGCGACGTGGTAATGGAGCCGATGACGCCGTCGCGCGAGCCTAATCTGCGCAATCCTTCAGTGCAGAAATTCTGGCAGCGCTTCGGCCAGCATTTCCATTCGATTGCCTGGTACGTTGATGATGTTCAGTCAATTTCCGAACGGCTCGATAAGAATGGCTATCGCCTGTTCAATATCGTCGGCAAGCAGGTCAAGCCGCCGCATAAGGCGGCAGCGATCTGGACCCATCCGCGCGAGACGCCGGGCCAGATCGAATTTGCGCTGCCAGGCGACTTTACGCCTGATCCGCGCTTCAAGCCTGACTGGTCGAGCGCGTTCTGGCGCGACAATCATCCACTGGGAATCGAACGGCTGTCGCATCTAACGGTAATCACCGGCGACCTGGCCAAGGCAAAGAAGCTTTACTGCGATGTGCTCAACTCGAAGCTGATTCACGAAGAGGAAACGGCTGGGCGCAAGAAGAGCGCGTATGTGGTGGTGAGTGAAGACAGTATCGTGGAGCTGGCGCAGCCGCTGTCGAAAGCGACACCGGAGGGGCGCGACCTCGAAAAGAACGGCGAGGGACTGTTCGCAATGACGTTTCAGACGAAGAATCTGGGCAAGGCGCAGGAGTTCCTCAAGTCGAAAGGTCTGGCGCCGGCGGCAGAAGGGAAGCACGGGATCGTGCTCGGGGCCGATCAGGCATTCGGGATAACGGTGGGATTCAGCGGCCAGGCGGTACCGGGGGATCCAAGATAAACAAATAGTAGATAAGCAAGTGGCAGGCCTCGCTGGCTCCGGCCTATCTTCAGATTTCTACCGCGGCCGGCTCGCAGACTCGTGGCCGCACGGCCTCGCTGGCTCCGGCCTATCTTCAGATTGCTACCGCGGCCGGCTCGCAGACTCGTGGCCGCACGGCCTCGCGCGCTCCGGCCTACCATTGTTCATAGCGCACGGCGCGGCGTTCGTAGCCCGATCCGCGTAACAAATCGCGTAGAGCTATAACGCCGTTGCCGACGCCGCAGATGTAGAAGTGGCGTCCGCGTGCCTGATCAGCGGCGATCCATCGCCGACGCGTTAGGGCGAGCAATTGCTCGTAAACGTCATGGGTATCGGGACCGGCGGCCAGCGTTTGCAGGCTGAACCGGGCTTCGGCCGCCGCCATTTGCTGCAGCTCCTCGCGATAAAGCAGATGGTCCGCGCGATCGGCCGCGTACAGCAGAGTTATTGGATGGGCAAGGGGAGCCGTCATTAGCCGCTTGAGCATCGGACGAATCGCCGCGATGCCTGTCCCTTCCGCAATAAAAATCGTCTCGGCCTGCGGCTTGCTGTCCAGCGTGAAGGCGCCGAACGGCCCATTGAAATCAATCGCATCGCCGATCCGGCGAGCGAACATCCAAGCCGACCCCGCGCCGCCCGTAACCAGGTTGAAACACAACTCGAAAGGCTCCCCCTCTTCGGGAGCCGTGGCGATCGTGTAGGGACGTGTACGGGTCTCAGCCGCGAGCGGAATTGCGACCGAGATAAACATCCCGGGCACAAATGCCGGCATCGGGCGGTCAACCATTCGCAGGAAGAGCGAGCGCGTGTCCTCAGCATGATCAAAGATGCGTTCGACGCGCGCCTGATAAGTGACGCGCCTGGCGCTGGCTGCCACTGGAGCACGCGTGGATGGATTTGGCGGCTGGCTCAACGGCTCTCGCTAACCTGATTGATGGTAAAGCGTGGCACGGTCACGACGATTTCAGCGCCGGGGTCTTCGATGACGGCCTGACACGCCAGCCGCGAGAAGGGGGTAAGGCCAGGTGCGCGATCGAGCAAATCCTCTTCCTGCTCGGAGGCCTCACTCAAGACTTCAAGCCCCTGCCGCACAATCACGTGACAGGTCGTGCACGCGCAATTACCGCCGCAGGCATGCTCAAGATGGATATCATGGCCGAGTAGTACATCCAGGATCGAGCCGGGCTTGCCGTCATGATGGAATGGCGCGGCGAGCGGATCGAACTCGACGACGCGCTCGGGATCGCCGTTTTCGAAAATAACTCTAATCTTCGCCATCACGAGCTACGCTTGAGTTCGGAGGATCGCCAGCCTTTGATTTGGGTACGCCGGGCGCCTCTTTTCCAGCATATTTGGCGCAGGCCTTCGGCGGAATAACCTCGACCCGCTCATCGTATTCGATCGGTAAAGATCCATCGGAAAAGATCTTTAGGCGGGTGGATCGCAGCCTCACGGCCGCGCGGGTGCGCGAGCAAGATCAGACGATGAGATTGAAAGGTCTTGCAGATTCGCCTGACTTTCGCCATATTCATGCGTAAGATGGGCAGGCAGGGGAATCTATGGCAACGCTAACCAAACGGCAAAAGCAGATGGTCGATTTTCTCGAACACTATATCAGCGAGCACGGCTATGCGCCGACGCTGGCCGAGGTAGGCGAATATTTCGGCCTGTCGTCGCTCGCCACGGTGCATAAGCATCTGCGCAATCTCGAGGGCAAAGGCTTCATCCGGCGAATGCACAATCATAGCCGGGCGCTCGAAATCGCGGGCAAGGAGATCGGGGCCGGCGCACGTGAAGTACCTTTGCTCGGACTGGTGGCGGCGGGCTTGCCAATCGAGGCGAATGAAGGCCAGGACACGATCACGGTGCCGGAGGAATTTGTCCGCCGCGACAATACTTTTTGTTTACGGGTCAGGGGCGAATCGATGGTCGACGAAGGAATTCGCGATGGTGACTATATAATCGTGGAGGGCCGCGATGGCGCTAACGCGGGCGAAACTGTGGTAGCGCTGATCGGCAGCGAAGCGACCGTTAAGAAATACTATCCCGAAATGGGCGGGCGTGTGCGCTTGCAGCCAGCGAATCCGGCGATGGAGCCAATTTTCGTCAACGAGGAAGACATGAGGATTCGCGGGGTGGTGGTGGGCCTGATGCGCCGCTATCGGTAAATCGCGAGCGCCTCCTATCCGGCTGGCAGCGCGCCGGGTGAGCGGCAGCGGGTCACGAAATCGATAGGGCATTGGCAACTCTAGTATGCTGGCAAAGTCCAACCGAACCGGGAACGCTAAGCCGTAGAAAATCAGCCAGAGCATTTGGCATGGTGATGAGATACGGCCTCGCCAGCTCTGCGCGGCTCTAGACCGGACGATGCGGACGTGGCAGACGAGGCGTTTTGGCCACGGTGTTAGCCGTGAGCAGGGAGGTCCGGCGCACAGTAACCGGGGTAGCTTTTTTAATCATCGTGATGCCCAAGCCCTGCGGGATGGAGATCATAAAGGACGAACCATGTCCTTGCGGGGCGGGACGAAGCTCAAGTGTACCACCCATCGCATGTAGATTACGTTGCACCACGGCAAGTCCGAGACCCAGGCCGCGGAAGCGGCGAGCGCTCGCTTTGGATAATTGGGCAAAAGGCTTCGAGGCCTGCTCGAGCAACGCGGGGTTCATGCCTGGCCCGGAGTCGGTCACTTCGATTTCCAGCGTTTCGACGCGGCCGCGCTCACGCTTGCCGCGGATCGCGATGGTAACTGCGCCGCTGGGCGTGAACTTGATCGCATTGAGCGCGAGGTTGAGGAGAATCGAGCGCAAGGGACGGCGCGGCGCCTTGATCATATCGGGCGCCTCCTTCAGATCGTAATGGAGCTGGAGGCGCTTGCTTTGATTCGCGGCCTCAATGGCCGGGGCAACGTCGGCCAAAAGGCTGGCGGGCGTCAATTCCTCGATGACCATTGCTTCGGCGTTCGCGTCGGCGAGCACGAACTCCATCATATTGTCGATGGTCCGCGCGAGGTCGTGAATGTTAGCGTTCATGCGCTCGAGTAGCTGGTTCGGCTCGGCGCCGAGTTCCGGACCGTATTCGTCGCGCAGGATTTCGAGGTAGCCCATCACGACCTGAATCGGTGTGCGGAGTTCATGGGCGAGGTTGGCTACGACCTCGAGCCTTATACCGCCGTTCCAGGCGTTTTCGGCGTTATCGCCCGCTGCGGTATGATCCGATTGTGCCCCGGCGGCCGGTTCATCGGTAGAATGCGTGTCCACAAGATCCCCCTTTGCGCACCCGCTGCCTGAAGCCTGATCGCCGTAACTCTTGCGCTGGCGGGCGCGAACGTGACGCGATTCAGCCTAACTAGGCGGCTGAAATTGCGTAATCGGGAGAACGCCCGGATCGGGCAGGAAAAATACCTAGACGAGTAGGGAAAAATACCTAATGACTGACAGTCAGCGCTCGCCAACTATGAGTTCAGTTATTCTTAAACTATCTATAGCTAGTCTAATGCCACTAATATCGCGAGGCTTATCAGAGCGAAGCAGATTGAGAAGCGCAATGCAAGCAAATCGCCTGATCATTGCCAGGGCGCTCGCTTTAGTCCTCGTGCTGGCCGCGATTGGAGTTGGCGGCGCATATGCTGGCGAATCGGACGACGATAGCGGACGCGCGGAAGCGCTCGCGCAAATGACGGCGCCGCTGCCTGCCACGCGCGTGCTGAGCATGGCCGCAGCGCTCAAGCTGCACGACCGCACCGGTCTCGAGGAACTGCTCCGCGAGCAGCAGGATCCTTTGTCGGCCAATTACCGCGGGTGGCTGACGCCGGCGGAGTTCAATCAGCGTTTCGGCCCTTCGCAAGCAGAAATCGATCGCGTCGCCGGATGGTTAACCAGCGAGGGCTTTATCATTGACTCGCCATCGCCGAGCCCGCGCCTGATTCGCTTTCACGGACCGGCAGGAACTGCGTCGATTGCCTTTGGCGTGAAGTTCGCGGCCTCATCCGATGGACACCTGTTCGCGAACCTCAACGAGCCGCGGCTGCCGGAAGTGATCGCACCCCTGGTGGATTGGATCGGCGGACTCGACAATCTCAAGGCGAAGATCGTGCTCGCGCATCTGCTGACGGCCAAAGCCGCCGTAGAGATTGGTACGAGCAACATTTTCGGTCCGCCCGACATTTATAGCTTCTACGACGAGACTCCGCTGCTCACGGCAACGCCCGCACCAATCGACGGAAGCAATACCGATTGTGTCGCCTTAGCCGAAGATAGCGACTTTGACCATGCCTCGACCGATGCCTTCAACACACAGTTCGGCCTGCCTGCGTTCGACTATAGCCTCGAGGCCGACACGAACTTCGAGACGGCCTATCCGGATTCTTCCGATCCAGGCATCCCGGCCGGCGAAGACGAATTAGAGTCGTTGATCGATATCGATTACGTCCATGCGCTGGCTCCGGGCGCCGATATCGCTGATTACGTTGGTGACAATTCACACGCGACGATCACTGGGCTGGGCTTTCTCGACGCGGCACTTGCCGCGATCAGCCAGAATCGCTGCGGTACGATTTCAATCAGCTATGATATTTGCAGCGGTAATTCTTCCTTCTTCCGGAAGATCGATTCATTCTTCGCGCAGGGTGCGGCACAGGGACAATCAATCTTTATCGCCGCCGGCGATGAAGGTGCCGCTGCTTTCACTTTTGAGGCGAAGCAGGACGCTTGTGTGGCGGGTAAAAAACGTGGCGTCGAAGGCCTCGAATCCTCTCCGCACGTAACCTCCATCGGTGGCACCATGTTCACCCCAGATTACGACAGCAGCGGCGGCAATATTGGCGACGTACCGGAAAGTGTATGGAATGACACATCCGGGGCCAGCGGTGGCGGCAAGAGCAATATCTTCGGAAAGCCTAAATACCAGAAAGGCCTGACCCCCAGAGATTCATCGCGCGACGTCCCAGATATCTCATTTGGCGCCGGATTGACTTCACCCGGCTTCTATATAATCAGTCTCGACAATGAACTGTCGTGTAACGAGTGTATCGCCGGAGGGACAAGTATCGGTGCACCGTCATGGGCAGGAATCAGCATGCTGATTCAGCAGGAATTGGATACTCGTCCGGGACTGATCAACTCCGCGCTTTATCAGCTTGGACCGTCGGGCGCCAAGGCCGGTATTCGCGACGTTACGAGCGGCAACAATTCCTACAATGGAGTCAAGGGTTACGCAGCGGTGCCGGGTTACGATCAGGCGAGTGGCTGGGGCACGCCGGATATCGCGGACTTCGTCTCGGCGTTTATCGCCAAGTGATGCATCGCGCCGGGCTAGGTGGATGGCTTTGGAGCGGAAATTCATCTGTTCCGGGAATTGCCGTACGGGTGCGGGCGGGCAACGACGGCCAGGCAATTGGCCGGCCTAGCTAGTCCTTAAAAACCACTGGAGGTCCGCCGACCCGCTGAGCCTTGAGGTTGACAGTTACCTCAACGCGATCGGCGATTCTGATGAACGGAATGCCACTGTTCATCCCGTAGTCCTTGCGGTCAAAGGCCATTGTTCCTTTAATTTCGCCAGACCCTGTCCCCCGGCCGGAAATCGTCAGAAACAGCCTCTCGGTTTTGGTCACTCCGCGTATAGTAAAGTCTCCGGTCCAGGTCAAAGGTGTTGTAGCTGGTCTGTACGATCCTCGTTGACTTGAAGGTAATCAACGGATTGTGCTCAACGTCAAAGAAATCTTCGCCCTTTAACGTCCGGTTCTTGAGGCCGCTGCCAGTGTCCACACTGTTTGCCTGAATCCTGACTTCCAGGATTCCGGTCGTCACTTCAGGAGACTTGAATTTCAGCGTAGCCTTCCACTTATCGAAAGTACCCTCGATTGGCACGGACGCCTTGACGGCGAACCTAATCGTGCTGGCGGCCGGGTCAATCGCAAAAACAGGAACCCCTGCAGAATCCTGAGCCATAGTTACGGATGGCAAAAAAACGGACGCGAAGAGGCAAAAGACAGTTAGCCGCAGGCTGCGCCGGATGAGGAGTTTCACGCTTTCTCAACCAAGCGAGGCCTATGCTTCCCGGAAAACTGCTTCGATGTTGTTGCCGTCCAGATCGATTACGAATGCAGCGTAATAGCCTGGCGGATAACCTCTGCTGGTATCGCGCAGGCCCGGCGAACCGTTATCGGTGCCGCCCGCCTTTAGGCTCGCCATATAGAAGGCGTCGACGGCCGCGCGACTCGAAGCGGCGAATGCGGTATGTTGCCGGACGCTGTGCGGATGGAAACGATCAATCCAGAAAACCGGGTAATCGACGCCGTAACCAACCGCATCAGCGCCGTCGTTGGGTGGAAGCTGCAGGACGCGGTGGAGACCAAGCGGGCCTAACGCCGCATCGTAAAAGCGGGCCGAACGGGCGACATCTGCGACGCCGATGCCGGTATGATCAATCAAACCGGCGTCCGCAGTCAGGCCGGTTTTTCAATATTGGTTTCAGCGGGCGGTGATGGAGGCTCGACCGGCTTGGCCGCCGTGGTAGTGGTAGCGGTAATGGTCTTGGGGTCTTCGGGTTCATTCATGGCACGCTTGAAGTCGCGCATCGAACGGCCGAGCGCACCGCCGAGGTCGCCGAGCTTGCTAGGGCCGAAAATGATCAGAGCAATCACGAGCAGAATCAACAAATGAGATGGGGCAAAGATATCCATTAGCGTGCTCCGGGCGGCCGTCTTAGCGGCACGCCTGACTGGTTCAATTTATAGCATCCGGGTGCCAAGGGCGAGCTATCCCAAAATGCCGAGTGGCTAGGCTGATTGGCCGGCGGGCATGGCCTGATCTGCCTCATCATCGTCGAGCCGATAACGCTGCACTTTGCGGTAAAGAGTCGAGAGATGAATCCCGAGGAGCTGGGCGGCCTTGACCTTGTCGCCTTTAACTTCAGTGAGGACGCGCTTCATATGGTCGCGTTCAAGCTCTTCGAGAGTCATCCCGGTGCCGGGAAGTCCGGCGCTGGCGACGGATGGATTATGCAGCTTTTCCGGCAAATCATGGGTATGGATGACGTCGGTTTCGGCGAGGATGGCGGCGCGCTCGACGGTGTTCTCGAGTTCGCGGACGTTGCCCGGCCATGGGTAACCCATCAGCAGGCGCATCGCGGCCTTGGAAAAGCGCATCGCAGAGCGGTTGATCGCCTTTTCATACTTGCGCAGGAAATGATTGGCGAGGAGCGGGATGTCGTCGCGGCGCTCGCGCAGGGGCGGCAACTGAATCGTAATGACGTTGATGCGGTAGAGCAGCTCCTCGCGAAAGCGGCCTTCCCTGACTTCGCGATCCAGGTCTTTGTTGGTGGCGCAGAGCACGCGGACGTCGAAGGAGACCGGGTCATGGGAGCCGAGTGGATAGCATTCGCGCTCCTGCAAGGCGCGCAGGAGCTTGACCTGCAAGGCGGCCGGCATGTCGCCGATTTCGTCGAAAAATACGGTGCC
>DATJUF010000037.1:0-11856 GCA_035502655.1 Binataceae bacterium (SeqCode) | reverse complement strand
GCCAGCCACCCAGTCCATTTACCGCTGTGGGGCCTGCGGCCAAGCAGCTTATCCGCCAGATTGCGCCGCGAGCTCGGGAGAACCCGCGCGATCAGGCCCTCATTGATTCCGTTGATCTCACGGTCTTCAAAGTAGCCCTTGGGATTACCCTCGTCCGCCGGATAGAGTTCGCTTCCCATAAAGTAGCCAGCTTGCGCAAGCAAGCCAGCGGTAAGACTGGTACCGCTTCGGCCACATCCGAGAATGAAGCAACTCCGTTGCATCCGGATCTCCAGTCTATACTCTAATCGGGATTTTTCTCGGCGATGCTCAGGTGGTCCAGGCGCCGCCTCAGCATAATCATCACGATCTGGATAGCCGTTTCACAACCGGAATGATTGGAGGCGTGCTGATTATCTGCGAAAAAATTCCGAGTACCTTGGCTCCGATCTGCGGCGTCAAGGGGAAACCCCGCCTGGTGTGGAAGCGGCCGTAACTTTCCGCCGCGTTAGGGCGCGCGCAAACGGGAGCGGCAAGAACGTCCTCAGCAGCCGTCCGTAGGTCTTGAGCCTGAACGGCTTAATTCGTAGCGCGCCGAGAAAGCAGCGGCGAGCCAGTGCGCTGTCGCCCTCGGTCAGGGCCCGCATTCCAGTTTTGAGTAGGCGCTTTTCACCACGCTGGACGATTCCGTCGAAGAACGGTACGAAGTCAAAGAAGCCACGCGGGGCTTCTTTGGCCGGCTTGCGATAGGCGCAGATTTGCACACCCTGATCCGGCCGCCCCGACAGCGACGGGACTCCGTAGTCCGGATGTTGCGCAACCAGGGTATAACCGCAATTGGTCTCCGCATAGCAGCAGGTCAGGTAGACCGGATCGAACCACGCGTCATCGAAAATCACCAGTCCGCCCGGCTTGAGCAGGCGGTTGACAAGCACAAAATCCACGAACACGCCATCGAACCGGTGGTCGCCGTCGATAAGGATGAAGTCGAATCGCCGATCGGCCTTGATCAGCTCCGGCAGAAGTAATTCCGAACGCTGCTCGTGGAATTCGATCATCGCATCCGCACCGAGCTCTCGAATCGTCCGAAGCCCGGCGCCATGCCAGCGCGAGAACTGAAAAGGATCGGTTACGGCGTGAGCACCCGGGCCCGCCCCATTCTCCGCCAGCGCCGCCAGGATAAACAACGTGGACAAACCCCACGCCATGCCGATTTCAAGCGCGCGCGCCGCATGCTCGGTACGGCATAGATCGCCGATAAATTTGCCACGTTCCGCCGTCACGCTCGTATCCCCGAGAGGATACTGTGTGCCATCCTCGCCGCGCACCAGCCCGCTGCGATAGATCTCTTCTATCCGCTCGTGTATTTGCCGAGGGGTCGTGGTCATTCGCTTACGCTTTGGCCTGACATACGCCGGTACGCCGGCTGAGCGATCGCGCTATTCTATGCGGGATACACCTATAGATAAAGCGTAGCTGCCCGAACCGTCTCTAGATAGTCCTCCGCTAATCCTCGAGGAATCCTCGGCACCCGCGCGGATGAATCTTCCCGTCTGATTTGCCACACTCGCCCGGCATGTCCGACCCAACCGCCATCGATCAGCCGCCGCCTCCACCGCCGCGCATTGGCCATCCTGCCTTTCGCGCCCTCCGCCATCGCAACTTCCGCCTCTACTTCGGCGGCCAGCTCACCTCCCTGATCGGCACCTGGACGCAAACCGCAGCGCAATCGTGGCTCGTGCTCAAGCTCACCAACTCCCCTCTGATGCTTGGCACAGTCTCATTTGCCAACTATCTCCCTATCCTGCTCTTTACCTTGTTCGCGGGTGTCATCATCGATCGCGTCGACCGCCGCCGCCTCATCATCATCACGCAAGCCCTGATGATGATGAGCGCCTTCACCCTCGCCGCTCTGACTTGGACCGGCGTCGTCCGCGTCGAACACGTGATCGCCATCGCCGCCTTCAACGGTGTCGTCAGCTCTTTCGATATGCCGGGGCGCCAGGCCTTCGTCGTCAAGATGGTCGGCGTCAGCGATCTCTCTAACGCCATCGCCATCAATTCGCTGATGTTCAACACTGCCAGGATGGTGGGACCCGCCGTCGCCGGCGTGCTAATCGCCGCACTCGGCACGGCAATGTGTTTTTTCCTGAACGGCGTCAGCTTTATCGCCGTTATCTGGAGCCTATACGCGATGGTACTGCCGGCCAGCCGTCAGCCACCCTCCACCGAACCGGTGCTGCGCCACCTGCGCGAAGGCTTCAATTACGTCCGCCGCCACCGTCCCACACGCACTCTGCTTTTGCTGTCCGCGGTGAGCAACGGCCTCGGCTCGCAGTATACCGTGCTGGTCTCGCTCTTCGCGCGTAATCTCCTGCATGGCGGCCCGAGCCTCTACGGCTTCCTGCTCGCTGCTATGGGCGTTGGCGCGGCGGCCGGAGCGGTGACCCTCGCGGCCGCTGACTCCACGCGCACGATGGTGCGGAATCTCGCCATTGGCCTCTTCGTTTCGAGTATCGCGATCGTGACCTTCGGCCTCTCGCCCTGGATTGTTCTTTCCGTAGCAGCCCAGGTTCTTACCGGCTATG
This sequence comes from Binataceae bacterium (SeqCode), assembly GCA_035502655.1. GTDB lineage: Bacteria > Desulfobacterota > Binatia > Binatales > Binataceae > DATJUF01. The sequence continues at coordinate 9,289 of DATJUF010000037.1, read as the reverse complement.
GCTTCACTAGCAGCCGAGCCACCACCAACACCCTCCTGCAGCTTTTCGTCGCCGACGAATTGCGCGGGCGTGTGATGAGCTTCTACACTCTGTCCGCTCTTGGGATGGCGCCGATCGGCGCGCTCGAAGTCGGCCTCGTCGGCGAGCATCTCGGCCCGCGCTTCGCCGTCGTAATCTGTGGCGCGATCTCGCTGGTCTGCGCAATCGTCCTCCTCACCCGCGCCTCGATGATCTCCCGCCCCACCTCCACTTCTCAGAGCCTCACCACCCCCTGACCACTTCAGGGCCGCTGGCGAACGCCTCAATCAAAAGCCGCCCTGGCATTTCTCGATTACGGGATTTCGCGCCCGCCAACGCACTATCCCTTCCACGCCGCCACGTCGAACTTTTCCGGCAACTGCACGAACATCACCACCGCCGGGCCCTCGATTACCCGCGTCACATGACCCTTGCCCGTCAGGTCATCCGCGATCACTGCTGTCCCCGCACTCCATTGCCGCTTCTGCCCATCGCTCGTCCCGACTTCCATCGTGCCCTTCAGCAGCACCACGATTTGCCGCGCCGGCGCATGATGCCATCCCTGATCCAGCCCTGCCGGCAGTTCCACGAACCGCACACTCGCCGACGCGAATGCGTCCGACTGATGCATGGTGAAACCAAAGCTATCCTGCCGCGGCTGCGTAATCGGTATCTCCACTTCCTGGAAGCGCGATTCGCCCTCGGCCGTCGCATGAAACCGCGTAACTTTCATGATTGCCTCCGTGCCGCGCATCATCGCCGCCCGCCCGCACCGCCGTCAACCGGGGACCAACAGCCTCGAGCCCCTACTGTCCGTTCCACCCTCAGTGATTTGATGAAGCGGTCTCGGAATCATCCGTTCATTGCACCCTTCGTCATTTTGTAATCGAACTGGATTTTATAAGCTGCCGGCGTGCGAACTACCGAACGCGATAAACTATTGCTCGTCCTCGCGATTACTTCTGGCTCCGCCGATTCGTGGATCTATCTGGGCATCGGACACGCCTTCGTAGCTAACATGACTGGCAATACGGTCCTGCTCGGTATTGCTACATTTGGCATGCACCATGACGTCTTCCATCCGTTGACAGCGCTGGTCTTCTACGCGATCGGAGTAGCTATCGGTTCCTTTCTCACTCGCAACGTGAAGCAAGATTCGATCTGGGATAAAGCCGTCACCCGCGTCCTGTTCCTCGAAGCTCTCCTCCTGATTGCCTCGGCGGTGGTATGGCTGCATACCGGCGCTGCGCCAAATCCAACGACGACAGGTGCTTTGCTCGCCTGCGTCGCCACAGCTATTGGACTTCAAAGCGGCTCGATGCTCTCACTGAAGCTGCCCGGTATCGTCACTACCTATATCTCAGGTACTTGGACCATCCTGGTCAGTGGACTGGTGCGGATGAACGAGGTGCAAGCGAGATCGCATGAAAGCCCGGCCAGCTTTGAAGAGCGCAAGCTGATTCAGCTCATCTTCCTGGCTGCCTATTTTCTCTCGGCCGTGGCCGCCGGATGCGCCTTTCGCTATTTTCCCGCAATAGTAGGAATAATTTCCGCCGTACCGGTGCTCTTTACCGCGGCGTACGGTGCGATTCGCGGCTAATCACATCTGCGATCCTTTATCGCCACACAATCGGGTTTCGCAGCACCCCAGCCTCATTTCAGGTTGACGCCAGCGCCCGCGCGGCCTTTAATGCGGTCATGGCTGGAATAGTTTCTTACGGCTCATATATTCCCTATCGCCGCCTCAAGCGCGCCGCGATAGCGCAAGTCCTCGGCATCCCCGCCGGCCGCGGTGAACGCGCGGTCGCCAGCTTCGACGAGGATAGCGTCTCGATGGCCGTCGAGGCCCTCCGCGACGCCCTCAAGGGCACACCGTCAGCCGAAATCCGCTCCCTGGTCTATGCAACCACGACGCCGCCTTACGCCGAAAAGCTCAACGCCGCTCTCGTCGGCGCCGCCGCAAAGCTCCCCGCCGAGATTCGCGCCACCGATTCCACCGGCTCGATCCGCGCCGGCCTCTCCGCGCTGTTACAGGCCGCCGACGCCGTCTCCGCAACCGGGGGCCACGCCGCCGTCGCCGTCGCCGATAGCCGCCTTGGCGCTCCCGAGGGCAAGACCGAACAGTCAGCCGGTGATGGCGCCGCTGCCTTCATCCTCGGCACTCAAAACGTCCTCGCCGAGATTATCGGTAGCGCTTCGCTCACCCGCGAGTATCTCGATACCTGGCGCAATCAGGGCGAGCGCTTCGCCCATTCATGGGAAGAACGCTTCGCCCTTACTCAGGCCTACAATCCGCTGTTCAAACAAGTCATCCATGACGCCCTTGCCAAGGCCGGCGTTGGTATCGGTGACATCGCCAAGGTCGTCCTTGACGCGCCCAATCAGCGCGCCGCCGAAGAAATCATCCGCGAGCTCAAGGTTGATCCATCTAAAGTCGCCGACAGCTTCGCGCTCACCGTCGGCCAGACCGGCGCCGCCCACGCGCCCCTGATGCTCACCTCTGTCCTCCCCGCAGCCAAGCCCGGCGACCGCATCCTGGTTGTGACCGTCGGTGACGGCGCCGACGCTATCGTACTCAAAGTCACGCCCGCCGCCGCAGCCTTCCACCCGGTCCATTCCGTTGGCCGGATGGTTGAATCCAAGGGCGACGTCTCCTACGGCAACTATCTTAAATGGCGCGAGATTCTGCCGACCGAACCGCCACGCCGCCCCGACCCCGAGCGTCCGGCCGGTCCTCCGATGCTCCGTGCGGAGAAATGGAAGTTCGGCCTAGTCGGCTCGAAATGTACCGCCTGCGGCACTCCCCAACTCCCGCCACAGCGGGTATGTGTCAAATGCCGCGCATTCGATAAAATGGAACCGTATTCGTTCGCCGATCGCACCGCGCGGGTCGCCACTTATGCCATCGACCGCCTGGCCTATTCGCTTAATCCGCCGACGATCAACGTGGTCATCGATTACGAGGGCGGCGGCCGCTTTCTGTGCGAGATGACCGATTGCGAGCCTGATAAAGTCGCGATTGGTGACGAGGTCGAGATGACTTTCCGGCGGCTCTTTACCGCCGACGGCGTTCATAACTATTTTTGGAAGGCGCGTCCCAAGCGCTGACCGAATCAGCCCGCAAATCAGCAAGGCTTAGCTAGACCTAGGAGAAACAGACATGGCCAGTAACGGAATCAAGGATCGCGTCGCGATCATCGGCATGGGATGTACCAAGTTCGGTGAGCATTGGGACAAGGGCGCCGATGACCTCGTCGTCGAAGCTGCCTACGAAGCCTACGCCTCGGCCGGCGTCACCCCCGACGATATCGACGCCTATTGGCTCGGCACGATGGGCTCCGGCGTCTCCGGCCTGACCCTCTCGGAACCGCTCAAAATCCAGTACAAGCCCGTCACACGCGTCGAGAATATGTGCGCGACCGGTTCCGAATCCCTGCGCCAGGCCTGCTACGCCGTTGCCTCCGGCGCCTACGACCTCGTGATGGCCCTCGGCGTCGAGAAGCTCAAAGACTCCGGCTTCTCCGGCCTCGTGATGACCAATCCGCCCAACGACGGCACTCCCGCATCGATGACGCCGCCGGCCCTCTTCTCACTCCTCGCGCCCGCCTACTTCAAGAAGTACGGACTCGACGCCGATAAGGGCAAGGACGTCCTCTCACGCATCGCATGGAAGAACCACCATAACGGCGCACGCAATCCCAAGGCTCAGTTTCAGAAGGAAGTGCCGATCGAGACCATTCGCAATTCACCCAAGATCGCCGACCCGCTCGGCATCATGGATTGTTCGGGTGTCTCCGATGGTGCCGCCGCAGCGATTGTCGTTCGCGCCGAGGACGCCTACAAATATTGCAAGAATCCGATTTTCATTAAGGCGCTGTCATTCGTCGCCGGTCCGGCCGAGGGCCCGCTCTCGCAGGAATACGACTTCACGACTTTCCCTGAAGTGGTCGCCTCCGCCCGCGACGCCTATCGTCAGGCCGGCATCACCAACGCACGCGAGCAGATCAGCCTCGCCGAAGTGCACGATTGCTTTACCCCGACCGAACTCGTGCTTTATGAGGATCTTGGTTTCAGCGCCCGCGGCACCGCATGGCAGGACGTGATGGAAGGTTTCTTCGACCTCGAAGGCAAGCTGCCAGTGAATCCCGATGGCGGCCTCAAGTCGTTCGGCCATCCGATTGGCGCCTCTGGCCTGCGCATGATGTACGAAATGTGGCTTCAGCTTCGCGGCGAAGCCGGCCCGCGCCAGATCAACAATCCCAAGGTCGGCTTGACGCACAATCTCGGCGGCCAGCCCGGCCGCTGCGTCAGCTTCGTCTCCGTCGTCGGCTCCCAAGCCGGCTAAAATCGAATAGTTAATCACTCGAACGAATAGCTAATCGCTCGCGCGATTAGCTATTGAATCGCTCCAACGTATCGGCCGGAATGGCTTATCTCTTCCGGCCGATACGCTTGCTGCGCCATTGATGAAAAATCCGAATCGAGTTCGTCTTTAGTTTGCCTTAATTAAGTCCTTTCCGTCTCTTCGCCAAAGGCTCTGCATCAAATCCAAATGCTCTACTTCATCAGAACCGACAACGAGTTTGAAATAGAGCAGTCTAAGCTCCATCCGATTAACGTGTGCCGAAGTGTCTTTTATGTATCCGGTCAATTCACAATTGATCGAGCTGTTCAACAAGTGGCCACGACACACCAGTTGCGAAGGGCTAATAGCCAACCCCGCTCCGAGTAGCCGAACTCTGTCCCATTTCTCCCAAATAAAGATTGCAGACGGCTGTTTGAGCCCTGTCGGCAAGTCAATGGAAGAGGGCAGTCCGAGAGCTCTGTGTGTCGAAAACTCATATTGAGGCTGAGGACGTGTAATCTCCTTCGCTCGCCCTAGCCAATCGCCCTGCCGGTTATGCACGTCCACATTTTTTAATGAATAATCCGTTAGTTCAGCCACCCACATGCACCCGCCAGCAAACGATTACCATTTTCGCGAATATATCATGGACAGTAGCAAAAGAAGTCATCGTCTTCTTAATAGTTAATCAACGAAGAACGATGCCTGGACTGCAATAAGTGATAAGTAGCCCTTTATGTTGTTGAATTTTAGATTATCAACAGTATAGAAAGCTTTTCTTGAGACAAGAGACATTGTCATAATTGAGCCAAAGCGAGTTCTTGTCTAAAGGAAGCCTTAGCCTACTCTGCAAACATATCGCGGAGCCGCGCCAGCGCCGCGCGCAGAGTCCGGCGGTCTACTGCATCTAGCCGCCGTACAAGCCGCTGCTTGTCGAGGGTACGCATCTGATCGAGTAGAATAAGCCCACTTTTCCGCTGGAAGCTGACTGAAATGCGAAACGGCGCGGTTCTGCTGCCAGTTGTCATCGGGGCCACGATCACGGTTCGCAAATGATCATGCATCTCCGGCGGGGATATCACGAGACATGGCCGCGTTTTCTGAATTTCGCTGCCAACCGTAGGATCCAGTGCCGCGAGCCACACGTCTCCGCGGATAATAGCCGGGATTCGCGAACCCGCCAGCCTCACCATTTCAAATCAGCGTCATCCTCGTTGGCGAATTCGGACCAGACCAGCGCGTCATCCCCGGCCTCGTTAATCCGCTTTGCCGCCGCGGCCCAGTCCGCGCGTGGATGACGCTTCGCCGGTGCTAGGACGATCCTGCCCTCGTCCAGCGACAGATCAAGATCATCTCCCGCCTCGATCCCTAACTCTGTCAGAATCGGCTTGGGAATGATGACTCCGGAGGAATTACCCATCCTTCTCACAGCAGCGCGCACGGTGTTTATTCTCCTAGCTAGTTATAACATTATTATTACATGCGCTGCTCTTGCGAAAGCCCGCTCCGCAAATTCTCCAACGAACCCGCCTGGAAATCTAAAGCACCCACACCCATCTCAGCCAACCCGCCTTTGCGCATTTACGGCCGTCACTTGGTATTCTCGCCAAAACGCCATACCACCTCTTCAAGCGTCGCATGCGTCAAGGGTGAAGTCCTTCACATTTTTCCAACGCGACTTGAAACCTGTTGATTGCAGGGGATGTTTCACGTGAAACATCCGTGTCAACCGGAAGTAGCTTCAGCCTAAGTATTCAGCCAGGACGCTGACGGTTTCGCGCACGCCCGCCACCCGCTGACCGCGCCTGATCAAGCCGGTACGTTCAAGGCGTTGCGCTGCGCGTTCGGCCAACTGCAAATCGACTCCGAGCAGCCGCGCGACTAGACGATCACTGCCGTAACCCGCAAGGGTGAAATAGCGGCGCACCAGGATTTCTGCCGCCGCGGGCGGAGTAAGCGAGCGGGCTTCACCCAGAGCCTCGCTCCATTGATGCGCAACGGTATCCCAGACATAAGTGAACGGGTCGTAGCGTTCCTCGACTTTCAGCGCCAGGAATTTCTCCTGCAGCTCTTTCATCGCGCGATCAAATTCGGCGCGGCGCTTCGGCTCCGAGTAGCCGGATGAAAGCTTTAGCGCCATCGTTTCAGTGGGACCGCGCCGGGTTAACTGGTCCATCACGAGCTTGGCGCAATGCGACAGCGTGCCGCGGCGATAATGGGCGAGGTAAGTACCCGATGCAACGCGCAGGCGCAGAAATGCTGGCAGCAGATCGAGCGCGATGAACCCAGGCCGCCCGCCGATCACCTTGCCATAGTAGACTTGGCGGCGAGCGGGCAGCGAATCCTTCAGCCGCCACGTCATCATGATCGCCGGATCGTGCTGAATATGCTCGGGCAGCGGCGGTTCGCGCCGTCCTTCAATCGCTTCGCGCAGGCAAGGTACGCCGAGTCCCGCCGTGAAGGCCGAGCAGAAGCCGGTTTCGTTAATAAAGGCGAGCGCCGCGCGTTCGTCCTTGATTCGGCGCGGCGGCAGGCGCCGAAAATGATGGTCGCGATGGCGCTCCAGCCGCTCCAGCAGGCCATCGGCGGCCGGCGTGAGCGCCTTCCCTTTTGACACAGGTTGCGTCCGCCGCTTCGACCGCCGCGGGTTTCCTTCGATGATTTCCGCGCCGCCCAAAGAATTATGGCGTCAATATCAACTTGCCGACTGACTGCCGCGATTCCATGAAACGATGCGCCGCCGGTGCTTCCGCGAGCGGGAAGCTCTTGCCGATGAGCATTTTCAGCTTGCCTTCGCGCATCAGCCGGAAGCAGTCATCAACTCCCCGCTTCATCAGGTCATTCTGCGAGGAAGCGGTCAGCAGGACGAACCCACTGACTTTGACCGCGTTGGCGAAGAGCTTGCCGGTGTCGAGCTTGTCGGGCGGACCGCCGGCGCGCCCGTAGAGAATGATATGCCCGAACGGCGCCATGCATTTGAGCGCCTTCTCGAAGGTCGGCTTGCCGACCGCATCGAGAACCAAATCGACGCCCTTGCCGCCGGTAATTTTCATCGCTTCGTCCGCAAAGTCGTGAGTTTCGTAGTTGATAACGTGGTCGGCGCCGTATTGTTTGGCGATATCGAATTTGGCGTTGCTTGAAACCGTGCCGATGACCTGCGCGCCCGCTGCTTTCGCGATTTGGCTCGCGACGATGCCGACACCACCCGCCGCCGAATGCACGATCACGGTCTGGCCTGCATGGATCTCGTGGCATTTATGCAGCATGAACCAGGCGGTGAGAGTCTGGATTGGAAACGCCGCGCCCTCCTCGAAGCTGACGAAGTCCGGCAAGGGAATTAATTGGTTGGCGTAGAACAGCGAGTATTCCGCATATGCTTTGAGGCCGATACCGGCCACGCGCATGCCCGGCTTGAAACCTTCCACCTCCGGCCCAACCTCGTCGATGACGCCGGCGCCTTCCATGCCCGGGGTGTCGGGTGGCTTCGCGCGAATCTGATAGGTGCCCTGGCGGAAGAAATTATCGGCGAAGTTGATGCCAACCGCGTGATTGCGCACGCGCACCATCCGCGGACGCAGTTCAGGCTTGGGAATATCGACTAATTGCATCACGTCCGGGCCGCCGACTTCTTTGAATTGAATCGCCTTCATGGTGATGGAATGCCTCCGTAGCTACGCACTCGCGACAAGCGAGCGTCCGGCAGTATTCGAGAATAAGCTTTCAAATTTTCACGCCCTTAGGCGCCGTGAAAGTCTCATCGTTAACGTTGCCGGTGTTCAATACGCCTTTTGGTTCAAAGCAAAGAACTTCGGCTTCCTTCTCCGCGCAGGTCCGGTGCTCAACCCTGCAAGGAACCACGACGCACTCGCCCGGTCCCATTGATACCACATGGTCTCTGAACTCAACCCGAAAATTTCCCTTCCAGACCAAGAACAATTCATCTTCATGTTCATGGCAATGCCAAGGAAATTCGCCGAGCACTTTAATGATCTTGAGTTCTTGACCGTTCAACTCCGCGACAACCTTGGGTTGCCAATGTTCAGTGAACAATCCAAATTTCTCATTCAGATTAATCTTGGTTGGCATGAGCTTGGCCTCGGTCGGCAGTTATCGCACTTTTCCATGCTAGCCCGAATTAAGAATCAATGGCGCGATGTTCTTCGGAAGGGAGTAGCATCGGCGGTTTCGCCCATGCAACGATAAGGCGATGCTTGACTTGGTAATCTTCGACGCCGATGGTGTGCTCTTCGATTCAACACTATCGAATACCGCTTATTACAATGCAATTTTCGCCGCGATGGGTGAACCGCCGATGAATCCCGAGGAAGAGAAGGCCGGGGTCTATCTGGCAGCGCCGCAGGTTTTCGAGATGCGGGCGGGCGCAGACCTGGTGCGCTTGCAGCGGATGCGCGAGATTGCACGAACGCTGGACGCCACGCCGTTTTTCAAGATGATGATTCCGGCGCTGGAGCTGCGGCCCTTCATGACAGAGCTGAAGCGGGATTACCGGCTGGGGCTGGCGACGAATCGGTCGGCAACGATTCCATCGCTGATCAATTTTCTTGGGCTGGACGGCATTTTTGATGCGGTAGCGAGTGTGCGCGACAAAGTGAAGCCGAAGCCTGCGCCCGATATCCTCAAGCTATGCATCGAACGGGCGGGGACACATCCGCAGCGTGCAGTCTACGTTGGCGACAGCGCGACGGATCGGATTGCGGCGGAAGGCGCGGGTACGCATTATATCGGGCTGGGCGATCGATCGGGCCGCGAGCGCGGTGATGCGCACCGGATCGATACGCTGGCGGAATTGCCGGAGCGGCTTCAACGGCTGTTCAAGCCGCGTGGCTAGATCAGCATCTCGATCAGGTTAGGACCCGGCTCCTGAAGCGCGCGGCCAAGTTGAATGTACAAATCTTCGGCGGTTTC
>DATJUF010000036.1:0-10838 GCA_035502655.1 Binataceae bacterium (SeqCode) | reverse complement strand
AGGCCATACGCACGCTCCGCGTAGCGTCGTTCCAGGTATCTGACCCACGGGCCAAAAAGTTCGCGTTCTGTGCTCGCGGGGAACAGCTTGCCGAAGCGTTTACGGAACTGGCGTGCAAATCGCCGAACGCGTGCGCGGCTGCGAGCTGGCACCATTTCAGCACCCGACCAGACTTGGAGCGAGGATGATCGATGAGGCCCGCGGAGCGAAGTCCCGAATCAGTTCCGCTCCTTCACCGTTAGGGCCCTCAAGAAAGCCAAGTGCCGAAAGCGCCGGGTCTTTTCTTCGAATAGGAGCTTGGCCGATTGCGTTCCAACACCGGTTTCGGGATCCCACTTCAGCTCCGTATCGCCGGCTCTTCCTAAAACTCTTATTACGCTCACGTTGTCCTCGCTCTCTTCTGCCTCGAAATTCTAAAAAATGCTATCTGAGGGTAAAAGAACTGAAAACAAATGTAAGCAGGTCTACCCGGATAGTTATCGACGCAGCTTTCAGTCCGGTGGTTCTATACCGGAACAGATGAAAGCGCCAGCTTGTTATGGTCACCTCGGACGGCGCTTAGCGTTCCGCGCTAGACCGCGTACTTCTCAGAGCCCCGCGTCCCAACCGCCTTAACGTCAGACCGCGAAAGCAAAAAAACTCCCACAGCGCACCCCACTCCAGGAGTCAATGGAACCGGAGCAGCGATTCAGGCGGACTCCACCGCCTCGTCATGACTCTAATTGGCGGCGCGGCGGCGGGGGGCAGCGCGCCGGAACTGTAGGGCGAAGGACGTAACTTCCTCCGCGACGCGATCTTTCTCGCTGTCTACCGTGATCACGTGATAGCTCTCCTCGAGGATGACGGCGCGCTTTTCGGCTGAGCCAAGATGGCTCATTACGTAGCCGGTATTTTTATCGTAGGGACAGGTGTGATCCAGGCGGCTGTGAATCAGCAGAGTGGGCTGAATGATCTCGCCAAGACGGGCACGCACAAGCCGCGCAAGTTGATGGAGGTGGAGTGCGGCCCGCAACGACATCAGATTGTGGCGAGGATGGACGCTGCGGGCGGCATTATCGTGGATATCGGAGCCACCCCGCTGTTGTAGATAGATATTATCAGTGAAGCCCTCGAAGGGTTCGATAAGGCTGAGCGCCAGGCGTTGCGGGAAACCGATGAAGAAGGCGGGGGCGATTAGTACGAGGCCGGCGATTGCTTCGCGCTGATCAAGAGTGAGACGAGCGCAAAGCAGGGCGCCCATCGAGAGTCCAGCGACCACGATGGGATCGCCATAACCACGTAATTGCTCGAGACCGTCTATGACGCTTTCGTACCAGTTATCGTAAGTAGAGGCACCAAGGTCCTCTGCGGTGCTGGCGTGCCCCGCCAGCCGCACGCCGAGGACACGCGCGCCGGCGGCATTCACGCGTTCGCCTAGATAGCGCATCTCATAGGGTGTGCCGCCGAAGCCGTGAACGAGCAGAAGGCTCAAGCCCGAACCGTCGAACAAGAATGGCTCGGTGGAAGGTTGCTGCGATGGGTGAGGGTCCTCGTCTGGATTTTTCATCGATTTCGTTACCATAAAGCACTAACTCCATTGCCGCGGCTAGCTTGATGTGCCTGCGAGCTGATTGGGATCTACCATGATCTGCGCGCGGCTCTTCAAATCGTTGAGAAAATTAACCCACGCCTGATTCTGCGTCTGTTCGACGAACGTTTTCGTAAAACCGGAAGCTTGAGCCTCCCATTCGGCGGCATTTGGGACACTGCGGCTGGTCAGCTCGAAGATATACCAGTTGCCGTCATTCTCGGCGGGATCTTTGAGAATGCCGGGAATTTTAGCGGTGGCTGCGGCCTGGCTGATCACTGAGCTCATCTCTCCAAGGCCAGGAATCGTGTCAGTTGAGCGGGCAAATACGCCGGTGTCGCTGACTTGCAGATGATTGGTGACGGCGGCCTTCGTGAAATCGTCGGGGGTTTTGATTTTCGCGATTATCGATTGGGCCAGCGCCTGAGCCTTGTTTTCAGCCGTAACACGAATCAGCATCGTACGCACAAGGTCGTGAATTTGGGCGAGCGGCGGGATATGGGATGGGTCCTTTGCGACAATGTGGACCAAATAGGGTACGTTCGTATCGGTAATAGCCTCGGTTGCGCCTGCATCGAGTTTGAAGACCGCCGGACCCAGCTTGGGAGAGTCTTCGGCACCTTTGATCGGTTCATTGGCGCCGAATTCAGGAGTGGTGACGACACTTAAGCCGCGTTGTTTTGCAATTTCGTCGAGGCCATGGCCGGTGAGAGCGGCCGTGAGATCCTGTTCAACGTCCGCCTTGCCTATTTCGACACCGGCTTTCTTCCTCAGCTCGGTGATGATCCGGGGGCGCACCTTTTCGGGCGAGTCGGTCCCCGCTGCTTTGAAACCAATAACCTTCAGGATGTGGAAGCCATACTGGCTCTGAACGATAGTCATCTGGCCGGGCTTCAGGCTGAAGGCCGCATCCTCGAAGGGCTTGACCATCTCACCTCGGGGAAACCAGCCGAGGTCGCCACCATTGTTTTTAGTGCCAGGGTCATCGGAATATTTCTTTGCCAGGGCGGCAAAGTTCGCGCCCGCCTGAAGCTGCTTGAGAATCCCTTCAGCCTTAGCATAGGCAGCGTCCTTTTCCTTCTGGCTGGCGCCAGCCGGCACGCTGATAAGGATGTGCTCTGCTTCGACCTCAGCCGGATGGGTGAACATAGTCTTTACATTATCATTATAAAAATCCTGGATATCCTGATCAGAAGGCTCTGCGGTCCCGGCGAGCGCCGATGGATCATAGCGGATAAAGGCTATTTTGACGCGGTCAGGCTCGCGAAAGATTTCTTTGTTCTCCGCGTAGAACTTGGCCACTTGCTGATCAGTCGGACTGATGCCAGCAGTGAACTGCGTATACGGCACTGTGATATAAGACAGCGCGAGTTTGATCGCGACCTGGTCAAAGGCGCTGCGGGCTTCGGCGGTGCTGACCTGGGTGGCATGGGTCACTATCCGGCGCATCGTATCGTTGAGTATCTGATCACGTGTCTCTGATTCGTAGGCCGCAGGCACGAGGTCATTAGCTCTCAATAGTTCCTGGTAACGGGCGACATCGAAGTGGCCATCAACCTGGAAAGCGGTTTGCGACTCGATAGTTTGCTCGAGCGCATCATCCCCAATTGCGAGGCCGATACGCCTGGCCTCATCTTCGACCAGTTTTTGATCGATGAGCTGTTCGACCGCGGTTTCCCGCAGGTTCATACGCGCCAGCACTTGCGGCGCGTTTTGACCGTAGAGGTTGCTGATGGTGTTGCGGAGGTTGGACACGGCGCGATCAACATCATCGCCCAGGATCTGCTGGCATCCGGGAAACGTGATGACGCCGAAATGACGGCAATTGATCGTAGCGACCGGTTTGACGCGGGCGAAGTAACTGCCGACTGAGGTGCCAAAAAAGAGAGCGAATGGGAGCACCAAAAGGATTAACAGGAGCCGCGTCCCAAAAGAGTATGAGCGTTTGCGTATGCCCTCAAGCATTGCAGCATCTTAGTTTAGAGGCTTTCGCTTGTGCAATTAGCGCAAGCTGGCCTCGCTCGAATGTTAGAAACCCGTGGGTCAGGCGAACTGGCGTATGAGTCATGCGCATCTGCTTGAGCGCTTTTGCAGCTATGTGACGGATCCGGCGCAATTAGCGCGGAAGTTGCTTGCGTCCACGGCGGAATACCGTTAGCTTCAGTCAGATATTAAGATCCTCAAGCTTTTCCTGAAGTATAGTTTGCAGGCGGTGGCTGAGTCCTTGGGTGAAGCGGTGGTTGGGGTGCGAAGTTAAAGGCCCGGGTACGGGCGGGACAAGGGGCATAGGGCTGTGGTCTTTAATTCATTATTTCGATGGCTCTCAAATGATCTCGCAATCGATTTAGGCACGGCTAACACTCTGATCTACGTCAAGGGCGACGGGATCGTGTGTAATGAGCCGTCGGTAGTCGCGGTCCAGAAGGATTCCCGCGGAGGCCGGCGCGTACTCGCGATTGGGGCCGAGGCCAAGCGGATGCTGGGCCGGACGCCTGGTTCGATTGTGGCGATACGGCCATTAAAAGATGGTGTAATCGCCGATTTCGAGATCACCGAGAGCATGCTGCGGCACTTTATTCAGAAGACCCACAACCGAAAGATTCTGGTGCGTCCGCGAATCGTGATTTGTGTGCCGTTCGGCATCACCGCAGTTGAAAAGCGGGCGGTGCGTGAATCGGCGGAATCGGCGGGGGCGCACGAAGTGTTCCTGATTGAGGAACCGATGGCCGCGGCGATCGGCGCAGGCCTGCCAATCACGGAACCGGCCGGCAATATGATCGTGGATATCGGTGGTGGCACCACCGAAGTCGCGGTAATCTCGCTGGCGGGTGTGGTGTTTTCGCGATCCGTCAGGGTGGCCGGCGACAAGATGGATGAAGCTATCATCCAGCATATCAAGCGCAAATATAACCTGCTGATAGGCGAGCGCACGGCGGAGTTGATCAAAATTACGATTGGCTCTGCATATCCAGGGAATGAGATCCAGACGATGGAGATCAAAGGACGTGACCTGGTCGCTGGGGTGCCAAAGATAATCGAGATTACAGACGAAGAGATTCGAGAAGCGCTGATGGAACCCGTGCATCAAGTGGTCGAGTCAGTGCGAATCGCATTGGAGCGGACACCGCCGGAACTAGCGTCCGATATCGTCGAAAAGGGGATTGTGTTGGCGGGTGGCGGGGCCCTCTTGAGGAATCTCGACGTGTTGCTGCGTGAAGAGACGGGTCTGCCAGTGACTTTGGCAGAAGATCCGCTGACAGCGGTTGTGATGGGCGCGGGCAAGGTGCTGGACGAGTTGACGCTGTTGCGGGACGTGACGGTCGAGTAACCCCACGCGGGTTACCGTACGGCCTTGCTGCAAGTCTAATCCACTTTTTGTCTTAGGGCGCATAAAGTGAGAGGTTCCTTCCTGTGGCGCAACCGCGTTGTGCTGACCGGGGGGCTGATGCTCCTGTTGGCATTGCATCTGATCTCGAGCGGTGTATCACCGGACGGAAGGACGGGTCGCCCGGCGCTGGTCCTAATGGAGGTCTTGCGTCCGTTTCAGGTGTTTGAGTCAAATCTGACAAGCAATTTCAGCGGTTTTTTTTCAGACTATATTGATCTGGTTGGAGTGCGCGAGGAGAACGACCGGCTGAAGCGTACCCTAGCACAGCTTCAGTCGGAACGAACGCGCTTGGTCGAGCTCGAGGTCGAAAACCGTCACCTTAGCGACCTGCTCGAACTGCGCGAGGCGTTGGCGATGCCGGGGGTTGCGGCGCGCGTAATTGGCGGCGATGCGACTGGGCTGGATCGGACGTTAGTACTATCGCAGGGAAGTTCGATGGGGCTGCGTCCTGAGATGGCCGTGATTAGCACCGAGGGCGTGGTCGGCAAGCTGATAAATGTAAGCCCGAATGCCTCGCGAGTGTTGCTAATCAATGATCATAGTTCAGGATTGGACGCGCTTGACCAGCGCAGCCGCGCACGAGGGATTGTAGCGGGCGCAATGGACGACGGCCTGATCATGAAGTATGTCGATCGCACGGTTGACGTGAAGCCGGGCGATGCGGTGATAACGTCAGGGATGGACGGCATTTTTCCAGGTGGGCTGCTGGTCGGGAAAGTGGTTCAGGTCTCGCAGGAAGGCCCCGGCTTATTTTTGAATATCGCGATTAAGCCGGCCGTCGATTTCAGCAAGCTTGAAGACCTCTTGGTATTGACGGCGCGGCTGCCCCAACCGGCAGTGAATGCGAAGGCTGGGCCATAAGTGGGCCTGATCGCATTGTTTTCAGTGGCTACGCTGATCGCGCTCGCGATTCAAACTTCAATACCTCATTGGCTGCCAACCGGGATGTTCGTGCCCGACCTGGTCATGATCCTGGCGGTCGATTTGGGCATGAAACATCATGGGGCGCTAGCGGCGTTGATGGCGTTCGGGATGGGCTACGCAACGGACGCCTTTGCCGGTACCCATCCTGGATTTAACGCGTTCGTCCTAACATTGGTGTTCCTGCTAGCGTATGCTCTCTCGCGTTATCTGATTTCGACCAGCGTAGCGATCGGAATAGTGGTGGTGTTCCTCGGCGTCCTGATCCAAGGGGTGTTCGATTACGTGGTGAATCTTGGATGGGAGACCGGACTACGACCGGGCACGCTGCTGATGCCGGTGTTGGTTCAGGCTTTTATCACTGCTTTCTTGACGCCATGGGTGCTCACGCTTATGAGTTGGGCTAAGCGCAGTCTGGGATTGCGGCAAATAAGCGTGCGCGGATAAACTATGCTGTTTTGGGGGCTAAGCGTTGGCTAAGTTCGGGAGCCAAAACAAAAGCCGGCCGATTCCAAAGTTAGGCACGCGGATTTCGATTCTCACGGGTGTGATCACCGTCATCCTGAGCATCGCAACGGTTCGCCTCTATTATCTTCAAATTATTAAGCATCATGTGATGGCCGACCTTTCGGACCGGAACCGAATCCGAATTCAGCGGATGCCAGCCCTGCGAGGCCTGGTCTTCGACCATCGCCATCGCCCATTGGTGGACACTAAGCCCTCATTCGACGCGGTGATCGTGCCAGAAGATATGCAACCCGGGACGGTGAAAAAGCTTCAAGACCTCCTGGGAGTTGACGGCATCGACGAGAAATTAGCAGATGCGGATGACAACGGGCGGCCAGAGTACGAGCCGGTGATGGTGGCCGAGCGGCTCAACTGGCAGCAAGTGAGCACACTCGAGGCGCATCAGCTTGAATTGCCCGGAGTGAGCCTGCAAGTAACTCCACGGCGTCATTATATCTATGACTCGTTAGCGGCCCATCTCCTCGGTTACGTCGGCGAGGTGACAGTTAAGGATTTGCGCAGCCTGCCGGACTATCGGATGGGTGACGAAATCGGCAAGTTCGGATTGGAGCGAAGCTGGGAGGACACGCTACGCGGTGACAGCGGCGGCCAGGAGTTTGAGGTCGACGCGGTTGGACGGCGCCTCCGAATGCTCCAGGAGGTGCCGGAGAAGCCGGGCAGTAGCATCGTCCTGTCGCTCGATTTGGACTTGCAAAAGGTGGCGGAAGACGCGATCGGAGAACGGGCGGGCGCCCTGATCGCGATGGATCCGAACACTGGTTATATCCTGGCAATGGTAAGTCATCCGGCATTCAACCCAAACGAGTTCGCTGACGGAATCAATTCGGCGGAATGGCGGGAATTGTCGACCGACCCGAGTCATCCGCTGGAAAACCGGGTGATTCAGGGGGCTTATCCACCTGGATCAACCTTCAAAATCGTCGATAGTATAGCAGGACTGGAATCGCACACATTGACGCCGGCAACCACATACTATTGTCCGGGCGGCATGTGGTACGGCAATCGGGAGTATCGTTGCTGGCGCAAGCAGGGTCATGGACACATCGCATTCCATCGGGCGATTGTGGAATCGTGCGACGTGTTCTTCTACAACGTCGGCATACGGCTTGGAGTGGATCGCATAGCGGCTTGGGCGCACGCCTTAGGGTTCGGCAAAAAAAGCGGGATTGCTCTCGATAATGAGAGGGCCGGTACGATTCCGTCGTCGCAGTGGAAAGAACGCCGATACCATGAACGTTGGTATCCGGCGGAGACCCTATCTGTTGCGATTGGGCAAGGCTATGTCACGGTAACGCCGCTGCAACTGGCGCAGCTCGCGTCGGAGGTGGCCAACGGCGGCACGCTCTACAAGCCGCAATTCGTCAAGGAAGTCGATGCGTTGGACGGCAGCGTCGTGCGCGACTATCCGCCGGTGGTGGAAAACCAGCTCCATCTCGATCCACAGATGCTCGATGAACTTCGCAGCGCGATGTGCGATGTGGTTGGGGCGCCGGACGGCACGGCGCGCGGCGCGCGGATCAATGGGATTGAGGTCTGCGGCAAGACCGGCACGGCCCAAGTAGTGAAAGAGGCGCAGGGGTCTCGCACCAAGGAGACCGCGCTGCCGGAGAAATACCGCGACCATGCATGGTTCATGGCCTTTGCACCGCGGGATCATCCGAAGATCGCGATCGCGTGTATTATTGAGCATGCGGGACATGGCGGCAGCGCAGCCGGTCCTGTGGTCAAAGCGGTCATGGAGAAATACTTCGAGATGAATCCGGTTCAGGGCGCACCGCCGATCGCGGCCCCGGAAATTCCGGCGGAGGCTGCTGGAACGGGAGCGGCGGCAAGATCCGCCGAACCTGTGGGAACGGTCCCCGCTGATCCGTCGGACTAATCGCAAAAGTCAAGCATGTGAAACGATGAACGTGGCAGAAATTAGATGGCAGCCCTAGATCGCCGGGTTATTTACCATTTCGATTGGGTCGTGTTTGCGATCGCGCTGAGCTTGGCCGGGTTGGGCCTGCTGAGCGTCGTGAGTGCGACGTGGGGTGGTGAGCGCCACGGCCTCGACCCGTTGATCGTCCGTCAGCTCGTCTGGATTGGCGCAGGCACCGTGCTGATGATCGTAGTGGGGCTGTTCGACTATAAGTCGGTTGGCGGTTACGCCTATCCCTTTTACGTGGTCGCGGTGCTCTTGCTGGTCGTGGTAGCCGTGATGGGTCACAGCACCGGAGGATCAAAACGCTGGATCAATCTGGGTGTACTGAATCTCGAGCCTTCGGAAGTTGCGAAACTGGCAGTAGTGCTGGCCATGGTGCGTTATCTGCGCGAAGAACCACCTTCAGGCGGATGGCCGCTGCGGCAAATGATCATCCCGGGCCTCTTACTGGGAGTGCCAGTTGTACTGGTGCTGAAACAGCCTGACCTGGGCACCGCGCTGATCCTGATACTGATCACGGGCACGCTGATTTTCGTAGGCGGACTGAACTGGCATATGATGGTAGCGCTGATGCTTGCGGCAGTGCTGGCGGCGCCAGTGGCTTGGCATTATCTCAAGCCATATCAGCGCGAGCGTCTCGTCAGTTTTATCAACCCACAGTCGGACCCGCTCGGTTCAGGCTACCATATAATTCAATCTGAAATTGCCATCGGTTCAGGGGGTGAATGGGGCAAGGGTTTCTTGAAAGGCACCCAGGCTCGGCTCAATTTCCTGCCCGAGCAGACGACGGACTTTATCTTCGCAGTTTACGCCGAAGAGTTTGGTTTCGTCGGATCGCTGGTGCTTTTGGGACTCTATGCGGCGCTGATCGCGCGTGGCATTTGGATCGCGCGGCATGCTCGAGACCGCTTTGGCTCGTTGATCGCAATCGGCTTCACTGGGATTATCTTCTGGCAGGTCGCGATCAATACTGGGATGGCGACCGGGATGCTCCCGGTGGTGGGAATCACCTTGCCGCTGGTTAGCTATGGAGGATCTTCGCTGATCGCGATGATGATCGGGATGGGTATGCTGATCAGCGTGAACACGCGGCGGTATTTATATTGAGCTCGGCTGCGCGCTTGCCAGCGAGCGGAGAGAATTGAATGGCCCGCGAAAATGCAAATTTGCTTGACGAAGAAATCCGGGCTATCCATCGGCGCTATATCGAGGTGATGGAAGGTGACCGACTAGACGAGATTAGCGACGAGACCAAAACCCATTACCTGCGTGTGCTGCGATCGCTGACCGAGAAGCTGTCGGTACCGGGCAAGCCGCTATCCGAAGTAGTTGGCGAGATGATGGCGGAAGCGGCGCCACTATTGTTTCAGGCAATGCAGCGGTGAAGCGAAAAGAGCACAGTGGTAAGTAAAGCAGCGGATGGGAAATCGTCCGCTGCCTTTTTGTGTTTGACCCTCAAAAGCGACGTAGTTATCTCACGGTTGCTGCCATCGGTGATTGTGATGACAGCGGCGAGTCTGAGTTCCCCGCCGCCACGTGGATTAAGCCAGATTGTTGCTTAAGAGCCTAAGGTCCACGATGGCGTGAGAGCGACGCCCCGCAGAACATTCAGATTACGCGGCGGCCTTACAGTCGTGAAGCTCTCCGATTCGGGCAGCGTAGTGGCACTCAGGTCATCGGTGATTTTGACGAGCATATTTGGGTCAGCGCCTTGATCTCCGCCACCGCTAACGGTCGAAGTTATAGCATATATGGTGGCCGTACCGTTGTAGTTAACGGTACCAGTGATATTGCGAAGGCCGTCAGTCGAAGGAGCCCATGGGAGCCCGGTCGCCTCATTATCGCCGGCCGGGTAATCCTTGACGGTATAAGGCGTCCCCAGATTCAGCCCGGATGTCAGGGTATAGGCTAGATTCCAGCTTGTGCCATTGAAGATCCATTTCTGCAGGCCTGCGGTGGTCTGCGCTGCCGCAACGGTGTAGGTGCCGGTGGTGGTCGAATAAGTATTGTCGCCGTTACCTTCGTCGGCTATGTAAACTGTGTTCGCGTTCGCGAACCAGATGCCGAAGGGAAACCAAGTCGTCGAGGTTGCGAGGTTGGTAGGGAATCCCTTCAGTATGCACATGTTATAGGGAAATACGCCCTTCGTTTGCAGGTCCGCCGGGATGTAGTCGATACCCTCAGCCGGCAAGGCCGCGCCAGACTGCGGAAAGCCTAAGCCTCCTATATTTCCAAGTGCAGCGGCGGTAAATCAGCTTCCGCTGAATTGATAGATCGCAATAGAGGTCAAATTTGCGTCAGCTTTGCTACGGCACAGTTAACTATTTGTTTTCATATGCCGAGTAGCCGGATGCCGGCGTAAGGAGCAGTAAGAATCTCCATCGCCTTCGTTTCAGCGCGATCGATCACCAGGCTGTCGCGGTGTAACGAGAAGGCGAATCCGCGCGACACTCCGCCGTCGCGGACGCGGCTTGGCTTGCTTAAAGGCGTGGTCAATTGGTTTACTGGCG
>DATJUF010000035.1:0-14769 GCA_035502655.1 Binataceae bacterium (SeqCode) | reverse complement strand
TCCCGGAGTGGAGCACGGCCGCGTGAGCGGCGCCATAAGCTCAGAATCCGCACATCCAAGACATGGCGGCCGCGACGGTATTACAGCAATAGCTGAGATTGCATCAAGCCGGGCATAGATCAGGGCCGCGGCATAATAACGTTTCGCAAGGTCGGCTACCCGTTGCGCTGTCGTTTCATCACTCGCAATCGCCAGGACCAGATCGCACCCGTCGCCAGCTTGATTGGCAAACTCAACGTCGGGATTGAGATCCTTGAAACGTGATTGCAGTGATGCAATCGTCGGCTCATTGGAATTGCTGTCGAGGCGGACACGGCCGGCTCCGGCGCCGACTAAGTACGGCAATACGGGATCGACGTCGTCCAGCTTCCCTGCCACTACGACATCCGCGGCGAGCATCCGCTCCTGAGCCGTGCTGCCGAAGCCTAGAGTGATAATCTGACGGCTGTATCGTTCAATCTGGCGGGTAGTGAGCATTGATTGACCGCCGCGCGTCCCAGCGACTATTCGATGACGTTCTTTTCGATCGGCTCGACCGTCAGGCCGGTTTGGCGCATCCACGCGATTGCGCGTTCGATCTGGTCGTTGGTTCCTTCGAACTCGACCGCGACGAGTCCCATCTCTTCCGAGACGCTGGCGCCGCGGATATTGAACACCAGGTCGAACTTCTTCACGAGCTGGTACAGGATCGGCTCGCGGATAAGCGTCCGAGGATAGCTCAGATAGTAGCGTTCGCGGATACGTTCCATTTGTTGATGAAGCGCGCCAGCTTCTCAGGCCGCCATTGCCGCCATCCGATCCACAGGTTGGTTGAAAGATACTTGTCGCCGAAGTCGCTAAAGATTGTCACCACGCAGCCTTCACGCAGTGTCCCGGCCAGTTTCAGAGCCGCGACCATCGCGGCTCCCGACGATTGGCCGACCAGTACGCCCTCGGTCTGACCGAGTGCGTAGACCATGTCGTAGGCATCCTCGGTGCTGACCTCCATCCGGCCGTCGAGTTCGTTCGGGTGAAAGATACCGGGGACGATCGAGCTCGCCATGTGCTTCAGGCCTTCGAGTCCATGCATCGGATCATCAGGCTCAACCCCGATTACCTTGACGTGCTGGTTCCGCGATTTGAGATAGCGCCCCGTCCCCATGATCGTACCGCTGGTGCCCATACAGGCGACGAAATGCGTGATCTCACCGCCAGTCTGCCGCCAGATCTCAGGTCCGGTAGTCTCGAAATGGGCTAGCGGATTCGCCGAATTATTATATTGGTCAGGCTTGAAATAACGTTCCGGGTTTTCATCCAGCAGCTTGCGGCAAAGGACGATCGCGCCGTCAGAACCCTCCAGGGGGTCGGAATAGATCGCCTTGGCGCCGAACGCGTTGATAATCCGCTTGCGCTCAACGCTCACGTTCGCAGCCATCACCAGCTCGACCGGATAACCCAGCGCTGCACCGACCATCGCTAGTGCGATTCCGGTATTGCCTGAGGTCGAATCGAGGATAACCTTGCCGGGCCGCAGCTCACCGCTCGCTAGACCTATCTCGATCATTTTGCGCGCGGCACGATCTTTCACCGAGCCGCCCGGGTTGAAGCCTTCTAGCTTGGCAAAAATCCGCACGCCCGGCCGCAGCAGCCCGCGCGTCAGGCGGGTGATTTCGAGCAGAGGTGTGTTGCCGATCAAATCCAGCACGCTAGCCGCGCGCTGGACCGGAACCGCCTCGTGCTCAGACGCCGCCGGCGATCGCAGGTACGATTGAGATGTCGTCGCCATCCTTGACCGTTGAGTTTAGCTGATTGAGAAAGCGAATGTCGTCCCCATTCAGGTAGATATTGACGAAGCGCCGCAGCTCGCCGCTATCGTCCAGGAGCCGTTCGCTGATACCCGGATGGTTGCGCTCAAGATCGGTGATTATCGCCCTGATCGAGTCGCCGTTGGCGGTAACCTCATCGACGCCTGCGGTGAAGCGGCGCAATGGCGTCGGCACGCGTACCTTGATTGCCATAATCGTGAACTACTCCTTCTGCAACCCGTCTCACAAATAGCCAGGTTATTTTAATCGATTTATGCTGTGGACCGGCGCTGCGCAAGCCATTACGCTGCGGCGCCAGCTAGCGCCCGGCGCGTGCCGTTGAGCCGGTCGAACAGGGCGTCGAACTCCTTGAGCCGCGCGTCAATCACGAACGGTGGTTCGATCGCGTCCGCTACCGCTTCGATAGTCTTGTAGCCGTTGCCGGTGATCGACACGACCACGCTCTCGTCAGGGTTGATACGCTTCTGGGCCAGCAGCTTCATCGTGACGGCAAGCGTTGTGCCGCCCGCCGGTTCGGCGAAGATCCCTTCGGTGCGCGCTAACAATCGTATCGCGTCGATGATCTCGGGGTCGCTTGCCATCTCGCCCCATCCACCTGACTCGCGCACCGCGCCCAGAACATAGAAGCCATCGGCAGGATTCCCAATCGCAATCGACTTCGCGATCGTATTCGGCTTGACCGGCGTGATCAGATCGACGCCCTTATGCAGCGCATTAATCACCGGCGCCGAGCCGGCTGCCTGCGCTGAATGGATTTTGAAGCCGCCTTCCTTGATCAGGCCGACTTCCTTAAGTTCTTTGAATGCCTTGGCGACTTTGGGCAGGATCGTCCCTCCGGCCGTCGGCACCACGATATTCTGCGGCAGGCGCCAGCCGAGCTGTTCGGCGACCTCAAACCCGAAGGTCTTGGCACCTTCGGTATAGTACGGACGCAGATTG
Source organism: Binataceae bacterium (SeqCode) (assembly GCA_035502655.1). Taxonomy (GTDB): domain Bacteria; phylum Desulfobacterota; class Binatia; order Binatales; family Binataceae; genus DATJUF01. The sequence continues at coordinate 12,025 of DATJUF010000035.1, read as the reverse complement.
ATATTGACGAAGGCCCATCCATACTTATCGGCGATTTCGCTGCACAACCGATTGACGTCATCGTAATTGCCGCGAATCGTGATAACCTGTGCTCCGTAGATCGTCGAGCCGACGACCTTGCCTGCCTCCACTCCCTCGGGCATGAAGATGACGCACTTCAGTCCAGCGCGTCCCGCATGAGCCGCGACCGACGTCGCGAGATTTCCGGTCGAGGCGCAGGACACTGTGGTAAAACCGAATTCGCGCGCCTTGCTGATCGCGACCGATACCACACGGTCCTTGTAGGACAGCGTCGGATGGTTAACCGTGTCGTCTTTGAGATACAGCCGTTTTACGCCAAGCTCGGCGCCGAGCCGCTCGGCCCTGACCAGCGGTGTGAAGCCAGAATTGAGTCCAATCGCCGGCTCTGCCTCGACCGGCAACAGTTCGCGATAGCGCCAGAGGTTGTATGGGCGGCTTTCAATCGTGCTGCGGGTCAGGACTGCGCGGATTTTCGCATAATCGTAGGTTACTTCCAGCGGGCCGAAGCAGGTCTCGCACACGTGCAGCGGGCTGACTGGATATTCCTGACTGCATTCCCGGCATTTGAGATTTGTTACGTAGCTCATCAGAATCCTTATTCACCTGACCGCCGGCGATTCAGCGCAGGCTTCCGGCTGAGCGGCGCCGCATCCGCATCCGGTGCGTGCCGCGATAGGAGTAAGGCGTATCCCGCTAATCGAACCATCGAGGGTCAGCATGATGCCTGCGAGCGCAGGCATTCGGCCATGTGCCCACGCGATCGCTTCAGCCGACTGCACCTCGCCAATCCCTCCTGCGACAGGACCGATAATCCCCGCGTCACGGCAACTCGCCCCATCAGCCTCATCCGGCGGTTCCTCGAACAAGCAGCGCAAACACGCCGTACGGCCAGGGAGCACTGTCATCGCCTGGCCTCCCAGACCCAGCACTCCGCCGTAGACGAAGGGCCGTCCGAGCCGGACGCAGGTATCATTGATCAAAAACTTAGTGGCTGGGCTGTCGGTTGCGTCGATTACGAAGCCGAAGCGGCCGATGATTTCCTCGGCATTATCCGCCTCCAGCCGCAGTTCCAAGGCTTCGATTGAGGCACGCGAATAGCTCCGCGAAAAAAAGGCCGCTGCTGCGGCTACCTTGAGCGTCCCAATCGCAGCCTCACCGTAGATGGTCTGGCGCGGCAGATTCGACAGTTCAACCGGATCCGGATCCATTATCGCAAAATCGCGAATCCCAGCTCGCGCCAACGCCAGTGCGGCTGGAACGCCCAGTCCACCCGCGCCTACAATCAGGATTCTCTCGTCCACTGCCTCCATCGCCTCTTCGTAGCCCTTGCTCTAAAAAATCAAAACCCCCGTCCACATTATGAAGACGAGGGTCACTGAGAAACTCTCGCCTTATCTTTCAGGTATCCGTAATCGGATTCCCGCAGGATTTAGCACCAGCGCCCTTGCGGGCCGGTTGCTGCGGCATCGACGGGCCAGTCCCTCCGCCGCTCTGGATAAGGCCAATACGCAGCATTGAACTTAGATAGATTCGACGATGTTTGTCAACTCCCGACTGATCGGTCAGGGAAGCAACTGCAGATCATGGCTGCCATGGTTTCCTTGCGGTAATCGGCCGGCGGTGCTTTAAGAAAGCTGACGGCGACACCTTTATAGCGGCACAGCTAAGGTGCTCTCATACGGATTGGAGGCGCGGCTGCGACTCGCGCTCAAGAGTCACTGGAGGCAAGTCATGCGAATTGGATTTATCGGATTGGGTAATATGGGCGGCCCGATGGCGCTCAACATGATCAAGAAGGGCAATACCCTTGTTGTCAACGATGTGCGGCGCGGGATGGCTGATCCGCATCTGAAAGAAGGGGCGCAATGGGCTGACACTCCCGCCGCAGTCGCTGCAAGAAGCGAGTTGATAGTGACGTCGCTGCCAGGACCGAAGGAGGTTGAGGCGGTTGCGCTTGGCGAAAATGGTATTCTGAAAGGCATCGAACGCGGCGCTATCTATGCTGACCTTTCGACCAACTCGCCGACGGTGATTCGACGTATTCACGCAGCCTTCAAAGAAAAGGGCATCGCGATGCTTGACGCTCCGGTCAGCGGCGGTATTCCGGGCGCACGCAATGCGACGCTTTCGGTGATGGTCGGCGGCGACCAGGCTGTCTACGAGAAGGTTAAGCCCGCCCTCGAGGCGATTGGCGATAAGGTGGCATATATCGGCGAGATTGGTGCGGGCTCAGTAGCCAAACTGGTGCACAACATGATCGCGATCTGCACCGGGCAGATTTTTGCCGAAGCCTTCACGATGGGGGTCAAGGCTGGCGTCTCGCCTGAGGCGCTTCTGTCGGCGGTTCAGAATGGCGCCTATGGGCAAGGCATGATGCTCAAGGGGATGATGCCCAAGATGGTCTTTCGCGGCAACTTCGATCGCGTCACTTTTGCACTAAAACTCGCACGCAAGGATCTTGGATTGGCCACTGAAGTCGGCCGCGAGACTAACACCCCGATGCCGCTAGCAAATATCGTCGAACAGGATTTCCTGACAGCGCTGGCCCACGGACTTGCCGAGAAGGACTCGTCGGCGCTGTTTACGGTGCAGGAAGACCGGGCTAACGTCAAAGTGCGCGTCTAACTCCGAATTGGAAATGGCGGGCGGTTTTGGGTCTGCGCAATTTGTCATTCCCGCGCGTCTGATGTGCTTGGCGCGCGAGGAATCCCGGAGTCCGGGACCCTTCGCGCGGCAGCCACGCGCGAGGGTGACAGAATAGGCCCTTGTCTCAGTTAAGATGACAAATCGTTCATTACTGAATTGAGTAGTCAAATTCATCAATCATTACGAAGGATATAGTCAGATGGCGGATGATCTCACCAAAAAAGGTTTCGATCTGCGCACCCAGTTGTTCGGTGAAAAGGCGGCGCACGCGGGCGATGACTATCTGAAAACCTTTGACGAAGATTTTGCCAATTTTCTCAACCAGCAGGTCTTCGGCAACATTTGGACGCGTCCAGGACTGCCCACCAAAACCCGCTCGATGATCACGATGGCGGCGCTGCTGGCGCTCGGTCGCGGTCCCGAGCTGCGCATTCATATGCGCGGCGCGCTAAACTTGGGAATCACTCCGGCTGAAATCAAGGAATTGATTATTCACCTGTCGCAATACAGCGGCGTGCCGACCGCAGTCGAAGCAATCCGCGTCTTCAAGGAAGTCACCGAACCAAAAAAAGCGTAATCTACTCAGTCTTTATAGGGCGGGGCTCGCGAACTCGCGTGCGTGCGGCCTCCCAGGCTCGGCCTACGAATGGGTGCGTACGATGAAAGTGGGATTTCTCTGCGTCGTTAACGAGTATAGCGCCGACCCCGCGAGCCTCGCTCGCAAGGCCGAGGAACTCGGTTTCGAATCCGCATGGGTGCCCGACCATGCCATAATGCCGGTGCATACCAGTACGCCGCTTCCTGAGACCCAACCGGGACAAGGCCAGATTCCGGAAATCTACTCGCATATGTGTGACCCCTTCGTCGCGATGTCGGTGATGGCGGCGGTCACCACCAAGTTGAAGCTCGGTACCGGAGTCTGTCTGGTACCCGAGCGTCATCCGTTGGTCACTGCGAACGAAATCGCGACGCTCGACGCCTTTTCCGATGGCCGCGTGCTGTTCGGAATCGGCGCCGGATGGCTCAAGGAAGAGTCGGAGATTCTCGGCGGCGATTTTCCTCATCGATGGAGCCAGACGCGCGAATATATCCAGGCGATGCGCGAGCTGTGGACCAAGGATCAGGCGTCCTTCGAGGGCAAATACGTCAAGTTCCCACCGGTGCGGCTTTATCCTAAACCCGCCAGCCAAGGCGGTCCGCCGGTTCTGATCGGCAGCAAAGATCGCAATGCGCTCCGATGGGTCGCGCGATGGGGTGATGGCTGGTGCCCGATCTTCTACTCACCCGCTGAGATGCGAACGCATCTGGGCAAGCTGCGCGAAGAGTGCAACGCAGCAGGAACCGATTTCGCGCGGCTCGATATCACCATATTCAAACGCGAGTTGCGCGGCGACCGGAAAGCAGTGCAAGCGGGACTGAAAGAATATGACGACGCGGGTGTCCACCGTTTCGTCCTGATGCTGATTGGCGGCCGGCTCGATCGCCAATCGTATGCGGACGAACTGGAACGGCTCGCGGCACTATATATTTGATTGAAATCGGGTTATTCACTTACCCATCAGGAGTGAGTCATGCCGCTTGACCCGCAAATGAAATCGGTGCTGGATCAAATGGCTGCTGCGAAGCTGGCTCCATTTCATCAGATGACGCCGGAAGAGGCGCGCCGCCAAATGGCGCGGCGTGCCGCACCCGAGCAGCGGGTCGATGCTGTCAGCTCTCAGGATCGCACGGTGCCGGGTCCTGGCGGTGACGTGCCTGTGCGCGTCTATACTCCCGAGGGCGCCGGTCCTTTCGGTGCGCTGGTCTATTATCACGGTGGCGGATGGGTGCTCGGCAATATCGCGATGACGGATTTATCTTGCCGCTTGCTCGCGAAGGCCTCGGGATGCGTCGTCGTGTCGGTTGATTACCGTCTCGCCCCCGAACATAAGTTTCCGGTTCCGGCGGAAGACTGCTATGCGTCAGTCAAATGGCTTTCCGACAATGCCTCCAGCGTCAACTGCGATCCATCGCGAATCGCAGTAGGTGGCACCAGCGCCGGTGCGAATCTTGCCGCCGCGACTACTCTGATGGCGCGTGATCGCGGAGGTCCCCCGATCGCGTTCCAGCTACTGGTCTATCCGGCAACGCGCCGCGAGCTCAATACCAACTCGCATCGCCAATTCGCCAGTGACAATTACTACATTTTGTCGCGCGCTGATATGGAGTGGTTCTGGAATCATTACCTGGCGAATCCTGATGACGCTCTGAACCCCTATGCCTGTCCCGATCGTGCCGCCACACTCGAAGGTCTGCCGCCAGCATTGACGATTACGGCGGAATTCGATCCTCTGCGCGACGAGGGCGAGGCCTATGCCGCCCGCCTGCGCGAGGACGGCGTGGCGTCAGTGCTCAAGCGCTTTAACGGCGTGACCCACGGCTTCTTCGGCATGCCCTTGCAAATCGATCAGGCGAAGCAGGCTATCGAAGAGGCCGCCGCCGCCCTCCGCCTCGCGATTGGCTAGCCCTCGCGGGTTCGATTCGAGATTCTTGCGGCGCGAAACCCATAGTCTCGGGTGCGCCCGGCGTCGCAGGCTTGGCCTACGCTTTGAACTTCTGAAAGTAGCCGCCGAGGTCCGTCGCATCTTTCGGCTTGGACACCGGACGATAATTGCGAGGCGTATTCGGCTGATTGCGGTCTTGTTTTATTGGCTCAAGCCGATCATCCAGACCCGCGAGAGCCTCGGCTAACTTTGTATCGTCTCGCCATTCCTCGTTAACGCTGTTACGCACGCGCGTGCCAGTGAAATCGTACCGATGCCAGTAAATCGTGCGCATCGTAACGCCCGCGGGATCGGCCTCAAGATGATCATAAATCCATTTCTCGTTGAAATGGATACCCTTGTCCTCGAACTCGATCGGGCTGTTCAAGCTGCCTTCGCTGTGATCCGGCGTGCCGAACATCGCGACGACCTGATTGCGGGTGATTCGTCCACTCATGCGTCGAAGCTCTCCGGCCTGGATTCAGGGTCTAAGGCGCGGCCACTCGCAGATTCCGATTTGTTAACGCACCTCGCAGACTCGTTTGCTCGCTTCGCCTCCGGCTCCGCTGGTGCTTGCACGGGTTCGCATGCGAACCCTTTGTCATACGTCAAAGCTCTCCGGGAACGGACATTTATGCTCCGTGATATGGGCTTCGTAGTCCGCGCGGAATTGCTTGAGGAAGGCGCGCGCAGCCCATGAGGCGCCGTCCGCCAGCGCGCAGATACATTTGCCGTCCATGAACTGTGTGCAATCGGACAGTGAGTCGAGATCTTCCGGTATGCCTTCCCCGCGCTCGATGCGCTTGAGCATCCGGTAGGTCCATCCCGTGCCTTCGCGGCATTGAGTGCATTGCCCGCACGACTCATGCTCGAAAAACCGCGCAACTACCAGAGCCGCACGCACCATGCAGGTGCGATCGTCCATGATGATTGCGCCTGCGGTGCCGAGCAATGAGTTGACGGTCTTGAGCGATTCATGATCGACCGCTACGTCGATTTGATCGGCGCGCAGGATGGGCATCGAGACGCCGCCCGGGATAACGGCCTTGAGTTGCCGCGAATCGTCGATCAGCCCACCGCCATATTTGTAGATCAGGTCACGCATCTTTACGCCCAGCGGCATCTCGTAAATACCCGGGCGCTTGATGTGGCCGCTGATGCCGAACAGGGTGTGGCCAGTGCTGTTAGGCGTCGGCGCGCCCTCTTTTTTGAACCAGTCGGCCCCGCGCATGATTATCAAAGGAACGTGCGAGACAGTTTCGACGTTATCGACCGTAGTCGGCCGGCTCCACAAGCCACGCTCGGCGGGGAAGGGCGGACGCTTGCGTGGCTGCCCCTTTTTACCCTCCATCGACTCGAGCATCCCGCTCTCTTCACCACAGATATAGGCCCCCGCGCCGGGCTGGATGTGAATATCGAAGCGGCGGTTGAAGCCGAGCGCTTTTTCGCCGAGGATACCCGCGGCGTAGCACTGCTCGATTGCATTGCGCATCACGCCATAGGCCTCGACGTACTCACCGCGGATATAGATGAAGGAGGCCGTCGCCTGGATCGCCATGGAGGCAATCATAATGCCTTCCAGAATCTGGAAAGGATTGCGCTCCAGGATCTGCTTATCCTTGAAGGTTCCGGGCTCGCTCTCATCGGCATTAACGGCGAGATAACGCGGACCGCCGTCGGGCGGAGGCATAAAGGTCCATTTTAGTCCGGTCGCGAAACCAGCACCGCCGCGCCCACGCAGGCCCGCCTCGCGTACCAGTGTCGCGATTGCTTTCGGCTCCATCGTGCCGGCCTTGACCACGGCCTGCCATCCGCCGGCCTCGCGATAGGAATCGGCTGTTAACCGCTTGGTGCCGTTGGGCGGCAGCAAATAGCCTTCGACGCCTGCTGGAATTGACGAAATATCCGGCGCTCGATGGGCTGCGCCAACCGCCGCTTCGGGTGAGCTAAGCAGCGAAGTCAAATAATCGGGCGTCACCAGTTCCAGATAGGGATTGCGGTTGACCTGGACCACTGGCGCGGTGCCACATGACCCCAGGCATTCGACCTCGGCGATCGCGAAACGGCCGTCGGGCGTTGCGGTTCCTGATTTGGTCCCGAGCCGCATTTCGAGTTCACGTACCAGGCCGCGCGCGCCGCGCAGGCAGCAGGGCAGGTTTGTGCATACCTGGAGAACCGCCTTTGCAGGCGGTAAAGTTAACAGCGAGTAGAACGAGGCGACTTCCGCAACCTCGCCCGCACGCATGCCGAAATGCTCACCCACTTCGCCGTACACTTCGCGCCCGAGCGCGCCCGCATCCGCCCGCGCGAGATGCAGCGCATAAAGAAGTGCGCCGCGCGGATTCGGAAAGTGCGCAATCTCAGCACGGATTTTTTCGTGAGTCGCAGCCGACAAAGCCATTAATTCACCGATCGCATTCGCCGCCAATCATATTCATCATATCGAAAGTCGGCACCACGTCGGCGAGCTGCCTTCCGATAATCATGCGTGACAGGGTCGACATATTCATGAAGCTGGGCGCCCGGCAGCGGCATTTCCAGGGCTTGCCGGTGCCGTCGCTTACGATATAGAAGCCGAGTTCGCCATTGGCCGCTTCGACCGCATGATAGACTTCTCCGGGCGGACCGTAAGCGCCTTCGGTCACCAGCTTAAACTGATCGATCAGTTCTTCCATTCGGTTAAAGACGCGGTGCTTGGCGGGCCAGCGCACGCGGGGATCGTCCACGTTCACCGGGCCATCCGGCATTTTATCGAGGCATTGCGCGATTATCCGCCGGCTCTGGCGGATCTCTTCCATCCGCACCAGGTAGCGATCAAAGTTATCGCTATGCTCACCGACCGGCACATCGAAATCCACTTCGCCATACGCGAGATAGGGCTGCGTACGGCGTAGATCATAAGGGAGGCCACCAGCCCGCAGCAGCGGGCCGGTGACGCCCGAGGCGATCAGGTCCGCCGCGGACATGGTACCGGTGCCTTCCATCCTCCGGCGAAAGACAGGATTTTCCGTCAGCAGCTTGTTGGTGTCGTCCACCAGTTTGATCGCTTGATCGAGCTTGGCGATCGAAAAATCCTTGAAGCCTTCTGGCAGATCGGCGGAGACGCCCCCGATACGCACAAAATTGCTGGTAACGCGGCCGCCACACAGTGCATCGATCTGATCCAGCACCAGTTCGCGGCCTTCGATCAGATAAAGCATCGGCGTATAGGCGGCGAGTTCCAGCGCGGCGGCGCCGACGCATAGCATGTGGTCAGCCATCCGCGATAATTCACCGCCAATCATCCGCACGTAATCGCATCGCGGCGGCGTCTTGATATCGAACAGCTTTTCGACCGCCAGGCAGTAGCCGACATTGTTGAGAATTGCCGAGCTGTAGTTGAGGCGGTCAGTATAAGGGATGTTCTGGTAGTAGTATCCGGTCTCGCATTCCTTTTCGAAGCCGCGATGAAGGTAGCCCACCTCCACGTCGGCCCAGACGATCTGTTCACCTTCCAGGTCGATCGTGATTTTGACCGTGCCATGAGTTGACGGATGCGACGGGCCGAACTGCACACGCATCGGCGGCGTGGGCAGATCTTCAATATCGCGGCCGTTAGTTCGGGCGACGAGGTTCTTTGGCGCCAGGTCCGACATAAGGCTGAATCGGTTGCTCGTGATGTTTATGGTAGTCCTTGCGCAGCGGATACCCCACGAATTCCTCGTAAAGGTAAATCCGGCGCAAATCCGGGTGGCCGGTGAATTTGATTCCGTACATGTCGTAAGTCTCGCGTTCCATCCAGTCCGCCGCGGGCCATACGGGCGTCAGGCTCGGAATCGAGGGATCTTCCTCAGGCACGCGGCACTTGATCCGCAGCCGGTGAAACAGCGACGTAGAGGCCACATGATAGACCACTGCGAAGCGTAGATTAGGCCCGCGCGGCGGCAGGACCAATTCGTGACGCCGTTGCGGCCGTCTTCGCATCACCGCTTGATTCTTGTCCCAAACCATAAGCTTGGTTTCGAAATCGTCGGGCTGCCCAAGATAATCGACCGCCGTGACATCTACTAGAAAGTCGAAGGCGAAAGCCGGATCGTCACGCAAAATCTTCGCGGCTTCGAGCAGCCGCTCCGGCGCCATGTGGATACGATCATCGCCGCGGAACGTATGATGCTCAAGGACGGCATCACCGAGGCGGTCCAGCACCTTTGCCAGCAGCGGCGAGAGCGCCGGTGCGGCAGGTTGTACTTCTTGCGTATCGCCTTTGTTATCAGCCGCCATTTTTGTTATCGACTTCTATAAACGGGCGGCGCTCGTATTGGCGCCGGAGATAATCAGTCCGGACTTTGAGTTTTTCGACCGGCACCAGCAGATCATGCTTGTGCCACATCGAGCCCGCGCGCGAGTAGCTCGCGATTTCGATCTCGCGGCTCATGATAATCGCCTCTTCCGGACAGGCTTCTTCACAGAGGCCGCAGAACATGCAGCGCGACATGTCTATATCAAAAACTTCGGGATAGCGCTCGACTTCATCCGCCGTCTCGGCCGGGAAAATCGTAATACACGTGGTTGGGCAGGCCCATTCGCATAGTCCACAGGCGACACAGCGTGGCTTGCCGTTATCCATCTGCGCGAGCACCGGCATGCCGCGCAGCGCCGGCGGCTGCACTAGCCTCTGCTCCGGAAAATGAATCGCGAAATCCTGTCCGCCGCCGGCGAAAGTGAAGAGGTTGCGGAAAAAATGCCTTGTCGCCACCCACATCCCGATCAGAATGGCGAACCATGGGCGCACATTCGAGTACGGCTGCGTTGGCCGCTTGACCTTGACTATTTGAACTGCCATCGAATGGTCAAGCCGCCGCAAGCTGCTGGCAGCGCAATCCGGCAACGCCCTCGTTCATCGACGGAGCCATAGGCATGGTACGGCGATTAGGCTGATTGAGATTTTTTAGGCGCTCAGTTCGCAGCCCGAGTCGTGCGCATTGCAGGCCAGCGAGGCCTATCAACGTCCTCCAGCCGCCTGAGCAGATTGTTGTAGCCCCGATACGACTGATCGCGCTGGACGCCAGTGGCCGCGTACGGCCAAGTTGGACACGATGAACAGGACCCCGCCCGCCACTGTTACCCACATCCAGGTCTGCCAGCCGTAACGGGCCGCAACCCACACCAGTAACGGGGCCGAGAATGCGATCCACGTCCGATAGACCATCTGAAAGAACGACCATCCGGTCGCCTGAATTGCTGGCGACAGGTCTTCGAGAAATTCCGAATAATAAGCACACCACGGTATAAATGCCGACGCCAGGACTCCGCCAAGAATTAAAGCAATTATGCCAGTTTCCGCAGCCGGAAGTGGCGGAAAGAAATTCTTCACCCACCAAAAAAGTATCCCAACTCCAACCAATGATAATACTATTGTGATCGGCTTGCGAACTCGAAGCCAATCCGAGAAAAGCCCGGCCGGCACCAGCATCAAAAGATTCACCAGCCAGAAACGTGCGGTTACCCTGGCTGCCACGGCTGGTGAGTAATGATACGCTTGGGCGAACATCAGCGGGCCAAAGTTCTGGATTGTAATAGCTGTGGTGAGGAAAGTGACCACGCCAATTACTAGCACCCATGATTCCCAATGGCTGAGCAACTGCTTAAATCCGGCGGCTGCCATTTCACCGGCTTCTGCTGGAAGCTCACCGGATTCGTATGCAGCGCCGACGGTCTCGCTGTCAACAACCATCAATCTTAGACTCGGCGACAGATCTTTTAGCCCGAACAGCACCGGTATGAAAAGGCCGATCGCGAGGCCGCCCATAATTACGATTTGTGATTGCCAGGTGTGGAACAAGGGCAGCGTTTCCGCTGGTACATAGTTCCATAACCACAGGCACGCGACCGCACCCAGGGTCAGCAGGCCGAAGGCCGTACCGCGTCCCGTACGCGGCGACATATCACGCGTCAATCCGCCCAACGCGCCCCACGCCAGTCCGGCCACCAGGTTCATCGATCCACGAATGATGACGAACGACCAGAAGTTGACCATCAGCAGATTCGCGAAGGTCAGCAGGATCATCGCCACGATGCACGAATCGATCACCACCACCCGGCCATGCCGATCTGCGAGCGGTCCGCCGAGCATGGCCGAGAAGCCTGAAAGAAATACAGCACCGGTCAGGAACCATCCAAACTGCGCCTCACTGAAGTGCAGCGACGGCAGCCATAACGGCACAAGCGCGGACAAGCCGAATTCATAATACAGGTCGATCGTGGCCAGCACTGTCAGGATCAGCATCCACCACCGGTAAAAGCCGGTAGGATAGATCTCAAGAGTGCGATGGGCTGCGAAGTATCCCTTGAACCCGCCTGGTTGAGTTTTCGTTGCCGTTGTCATGTGAGCTGGTCCCCTTGCGTGGCCGGCGGAGACGGGCTGTGCGGTTTGATCCTGCCCCGCCGGAGCGTTGCGGCGGCTTCCCCAAGCCGCCTCATACTCGCGCGCTCAAACACTACAGACGTGCAATCCGGCTATGACTTGTAGTTATCGCAATGTCAAGGCTTGGGTGCCCGGCTTAGGCGCCGGCATTTTCCAGCGTCGCGCCGTGGGGGCCGATTTGGTCGAACCTGAGCCCCGCAAACCGTCCACCATTACGCGTCATCGAGGCCCAGATACCTTCGAGATCGAAGCGATCCTGGCGTGATTCGAGCTGGTTGAGAATGCTCGTGAATATTTCGCCGTCGGCCATCCAGCCTGGCGGCGGATTGATCACCTTTTGCAGGCGCTGTACGCGGCCAGCATGATTGGTGAAGGTGCCGTCTTTCTCGGCGAACGTGCTCGCAGGCAGCAGCACGGCGGCCTTGGCGTAATG
>DATJUF010000034.1:0-6609 GCA_035502655.1 Binataceae bacterium (SeqCode) | reverse complement strand
CCGCGCAGGATGAACTGGTCGCCTGCGCCTTCGGGCTGGGCGCGGCCGGAGTGGTGGCTCCGCCGATGCGGCCAGCAGTATCGCCAGGCCTTATCGGAGTGCGGATGCTGAGCGGCGGAGAGTCCTTGCCGTTCCTCAGCCTCAATGGCTCGTGCCCACCGTTGCCCGCCGCGCAACCGATGGTCTCGGTGGTAATCTGCGCTTACAACGCGGAGCGGACGATGCTTCCTTGCCTGGAATCGCTGCGCCGCCTGCAATACCCCAATTTCGAGGTGATCGTCGTCGACGACGGCTCGCGCGACCGTACCGCGGCGATCGCGGCTGAGTTCCCGGAATTCCGCCTGATTCGCCAGCCCAACAAAGGCCTGAGCGCCGCGCGTAACGTGGGTCTTCATGCTGCTCGCGGCGAAATTGTCGCCTACACCGATTCTGACTGCGTCGCCGATCCGCATTGGCTCAGCATGATGGTGCGGGCGATGACGGAGGGCGGCTTCGACGGCTGTGGCGGACCCAACTATGCCCCCCATGAAGACGGATGGCTGGAAAGCTGCGTGGCCTCATCGCCAGGCGCACCCTCGCACGTGCTTACCGGCGACGATCGCGCGGAGCATCTGGCGGGATGTAACATGGTCTTCCGCAAGGCCGCGCTGGCGCAGATCAACGGCTTCGATACGCAATTCACCGCGGCTGGTGACGACGTCGATATATGCTGGCGGATGATCGATGCAGGCTTCACGCTCGGCTATTGCCCCGCGGCCTTCGTCTGGCATTTCCGCCGCAATACCGTAAAGGCGTACTACGGCCAGCAGCGCGGCTATGGAAAAGCCGAGGCGATGCTCTACCTGAAATATCCCGAACGCTTCAACGCGCTCGGCCAGGTCAAATGGCGTGGTACGATCCCCTCGATCGCGCGGACTGTCCCCGGCGGCGAACGGCTGCGTACGCGCTGGTCGCACAGTCCCGAAATGCAACAGGTGGAAGCGGCCAGCCTCAGCCTGGGATGCGTTCTACCGCTGACGGCGGAATGGAATTTGGCCGCGCTCGCGATCCTGGCGTTCTCGTTCGCGCTCGGCTTCACCCTGATTCCGGCGCTGGCGATGATAGCCGCGGGTCCGCTATGGGCGCTCTATTATGCGCATCGAGTGAAAATCGAAAAGTGCCACGATGGTCTCTTCGCGCGGCTGTTTGTCGCATTTTTGGCGTGGACCGGCCCGATGGAACGCACGTACGCACGTTGGCGTTATCGCGCCGCCGCCCGCAATGCTGCGCTGGATTTGCCCCCTCGTCAGCGGCCCTCGGTTAGTATGATCCATCGCAGCGTGACGCTCGCGTATTGGAACGAGAAATACACGGTGCGTGAAACCCTGCTGGAAAAGGCGAGCCGTCTTTTCGCTCGCATGGGTCATCCGGCAGTTGCTGATCAAGGCTGGCGGGATTTCGACCTGGTGCTGAATCCCGATCGGTGGGTTCGTATTGAATTGAAGACTGCCGACGAGGAGCATCCGGGGGCGAAGGTCAAAACGATGGTCGCCGCGCGGGTCCGGATGAGCACGCTGGCACGGGCCGCATTGGGTTTCGGCGTTGCCGCCACAGCCGCAGCGGCCGTAATCGGCGCCAGCAATGCTGCCGCGATTCTCGCCGCTTTGACGGCAGGGAGTGCGCTATGCGCCGTCAGCGAGATTATCGCGGCCGGGCGGATGGCTTATCGGGTCGTGGAACAATGCGCCGAAGAGTTGGCGCTAACCCCACTGGGTAAACTGGTGCGCGGACGTGCACGGCCGGCCGGCGTCCGGGCGATGCCCAGCCTCGAACCCAAGACGCAAGCAGAAATGAGCCAATCGCTTTAGCATGTCCCGCTAATAGCGAAACTGCCCGGTTTCTCATTCGCTCGCGGACGTGGCGAAAGCCCACCCTCGGCCGAGGGCGCGAAAGGTTCCCGGATTCCGGGATTCCTCACGCGCCGAAGCCACGCGCGGGAATGACACCATTGGAAAACATGAGGCGGCATCGAGACAGCGTCTTTTAATTTTTGCAGGACACTACGCTAGAAGCGCGCGCGCCGGACGAAAATATGAATTTGGACTAACTCTCGCCCGGCAAAAGCTAGAGCAGCTTGTGGAGGGATTCCAGGTCGCGGCGGATTTCAGCTAGCGCGCGCTGAAGATTGCGCGGCTTGGCTTCGGACGCGTCGCCATTGCGGATGATGACCGGTGCCGTATCGGCGGCGGCCGGCTTGGCTGGCTTGGCTGTGATACCTTGGGCGCGCAGCTTTTCGAGCCCGCTCTCGCGGATATGCTTCTTAGCCCCCGCAATCGTAAAGCCTTCGACATGCAGCAGGCGCTTGATCAGCTTCAGCGTATCGACATCGCGGGCGTCATAGGAGCGATGCCTTGAGGGTGAATGGCGCGGGCGCAGGAAGGAGAACTGGGTCTCCCAAAAGCGGAGGACATAGGGTTCAACGCCGATCGCGCGAGCGGCTTCACCGATTTTCAAGGGGCGGTCCGAACCCACAGGTTCCTGCTTGCGGGTGATGGCAGTGCTAGCCACCTGATGCCGTTTTGGCCTGGTCTTGGACTTGGCTTCCATCAGGAGGGCGGCTTATCGCCGGAGAGCACCCTTTCCTTGAGCAATTGGCTGGGTTTGAAGGAAAGGACCGAGCGCGAACCAATCGTTATTGGCGCGCCGGTTTGCGGATTACGTCCCCGGCGAGCATGTTTGCGGTTGACCACAAAGGTTCCGAAGCCGGAGATCTTCACCTTTTCGCCGTCGCGCAGCTTGTCTTTGATAATAGCAAAGACCGCCTCGACAATCTCGCTGGCCTCTTTTTTGGAGAAGCCTATCCGCTCGTAGATCAGTTCTACGAGATCGGCTTTGGTCATCCCAGGCGGCGTAGGAGCCCCTTTTGCTATGCTCTATAGAGCTTCAACTGTCAATTATGGCAAAACTATCTTAAAACCGCCCCCAAAAGGCTGTTCGCGCGCTCGACCAAGGCGGAATGCGTGCGATTCACCTCGTCATCAGTCAATGTTCGGTCACTTCCCCGGTAACGGCATGCCAAAGCCACGCTTTTTTTCCCCTGCGGCACCTGGCTGCCTTCGTAAACGTCGAATAATTCGACACTTTCAAGCAGCGGTGAATCGATACTCGTTATCGTTTGGACGACGGTATTCGCGGGTATGTCCCGATCGAGCACCAGCGCCAAGTCACGGCGGATTGCCGGGTACTTCGGTGGCGCTTTAATCACTTGCCGAGTGATTGAACCATAGGAAGTGAAGTGTCGCAAGCTGACTTCAAAGAGTACACACGAATTGCCCAGTTCAAGTCTTAGCGACTCAGCCGGGTGTAATTCGCCGAGTATACCGGCCACCTCGCCGTTATGCTTGATCAGCGCAGCGCGTCCCGGATGGAACAATGGAGCGACGATATCTGGGGCCTCAAAAGAAACCGCTTGGGCGGCGCCGATGGCGCGCAGCCAAGCTTCGACGATACCCTTGCCAGTCCAGAAATCGGCTTTGATGGCGGGGCGTCCGACCGCGCGCATCGCGTAATCGCCGTAACTCAAACCGGCCAGCCGTTCATGCTCGCGCGCTACGCCTCCGTTTGGCCCGGGATTCACGCCGAAGACCTTGCCGATCTCGAAAGCATGGAAGAACGCGGCCTCATGATTGAGATTGAAGCGCAGGGCGGCCAGCAAGCCCGGCAGCAGGCTCCGGCGCAACTCCGATAGCTCGGCTGAGAGCGGATTAGCTACCTGTAGTGGCTTTTCGTCCTCAAGCCCGGCGAAGCGCTGATTATCGATCGGGGCAATAAAGGCGATAGTTTTGATTTCGGCGAGACCGCAGCCGGCCATCACCTCGCGCGTCCGGCGGGTGAACTCGCGCGCGGGATTGCGCGGCGTCACGATGGCGGGACGCGAGGGCACCGCGGCCGGAATCTCGCTGAGGCCTGCGATACGCGCGATCTCTTCGGCCAAGTCAGCGGCCTCGCTGAGATCGGGCCGGAATGAGGGCGGAATCACCTTGAAGCGCCCCGTGTCCTCGGTCATGACCGTCGCACCGATGGCTTTGAGACGGCTGGCGGCGGTCTCAGCACTTATTTCGGCGCCGAGCAGCGAACGAATCGCGCCCAGGTCGAAAATAATCTCGCGCGGGCGGGCCGGTTCAGCGGCCACGTCGATTAGCGAGCCGGCTGGATGGCCCTCCGCAGTCAGCGCGATTAGTTCGGCGGCGCGCTCCAGCGCCCGGATTTGCCCATCGCGATCGATGCTGCGCTCGAAGCGATAGCTCGCTTCGCTGCGCAGCCCGAGCCGCCGCGCCGTGCGTGCGATCGTCATCGGCTCGAAATAAGCGCTCTCCAGCACGATGCGGGTAGTAGTGCCGGAAATCTCGGAATTGAGACCGCCCATCACACCTGCCAGTGCAAGCGGCTTGGCCGGGTCCGCGATCATCAGGTCGGACGGGTCGAGCGTACGCGCGAGGTTGTCGAGCGTCGTGAACTCGCGATCCGAGCCGGCTCGGCGCACGACTATGGCCTGGCCGGCGATTTGATCCGCGTCAAACGCATGGAGTGGCTGGCCGAGCTCGAGCATCACGTAATTGGTCACGTCGACGACATTGTTGAGCGAACGCATCCCGCATAGTTCGAGCCGCCGCCGGAGCCATGCGGGTGACGGGCCGATGCGAACACCGGTCATCGCCAGAGCAGCATAGCGGGGACATCCGTCGGGTGCCTGAACCTCGACGGTAACGTTGAGGTTGCCGTGGTCCGGTGCGTCAGTGATGGGCTTGAATTGCGGCGGCTTGAGCGGCGTGCCAAACAGCGCCGCAACTTCGCGCGCCAGTCCCAGAATCGAGAGGCAATCGCCGCGGTTGGGAGTGATAGCGATATCGAGAACGGTCTCGGGAAGCTGAAGATAGCGCGTCAGTTCCTCTCCCACCGGAGCGTCGTTGGGAAGTTCGAGAATGCCCGTGTGGTCCTTCGAAAGGCCAAGCTCGGCCTCCGAGCAGAGCATCCCTTCGGAGCGAATGCCGCGGATTACCGCGGCTTCAAGCGGCGCCGCGTCCTCGAAATTGCCACTGTTTGGGCCATGCGGACCGCCACCGAGCCGCGCGCCAATCTTAGCCAGCGCCGCGATCATTCCGCCGCGTGCATTGGGCGCGCCGCAGACCACCTTGAAGCGGCCTTGCGGGCCAGCGTCAACCTCGCACAAGCGCAAGCGGTCGGCGTTCGGATGGCGCTCGGCGCCAATCACCCTGGCGACGTAGACGCCGGCGAAGACCGGCTTAACGACTTCAATGTTTTCGATTTCGACACCGGCGAACGTGAGGCGGCGCGACAACTCTTCGACGGTCGCGTCGATTGCGACCCATTCTTTGAGCCATCCAAGCGGTACTTTCATCGCTTAGACCTCGCTCGCCGCGCAGAACTGGCTCAGAAATCGCATATCATTCTCGAAGAAGAGGCGCAGATCATCGACGCCGAGCTTGAGCAGCGAGATTCGCTCGACACCCATCCCGAAGGCAAAGCCCTGGTACTGAGCGGGATCGTAGCCGACCGCGCGCAGAACGTTCGGATGAATCATCCCAGAGCCGAGGATCTCGGTCCATCCACTGTGCTTGCATACTGGACAACCGGCGCCGCCGCATAAGAGGCAACTGATATCCACTTCGGCACTTGGCTCGGTAAATGGAAAAAAGCTGGTGCGGAATCGCACTTCCTTGCCGGCGCCGAAGAGATTCTGCAGGAACTCAGTCAGGACGCCCTTCAAGTGAGCCATCGTGATAATGCCGGTGCGATCGACCATAAAGCCTTCGATTTGGCTGAACATCGGTGATGCGCGGACGCTCAATTCGTCGCGGCGGTAGCAGTTGCCGGGGCAGACGATAGCGAGTGGCGGCTTGCGCGTTTCCATAACGCGAATCTGACCGTTGGAGGTGTGAGTCCGCAGGAGCAATCCGGCGGGGAGAAAAAATGTGTCCTGCATCTCGCGCGCCGGATGATTAGGCGGGAAGTTGAGGGCGCCGAAATTATGGAAATCGTCCTCGATATCCTGAGTTTCGACTACTTCAAAGCCCATCGCGGCGAAAATCTCAAGCATCCGCTCACGTACCAGCGTCAGCGGATGGAGCCATCCGCGCGGAATCTGGACGCCGGGGAGGGTCACGTCGAGACGCGCCTCCGCGAGCGAACGAGCCATCGCGGCGCGCGCCAATTCGCCCGTGAGCACGGCAATACGATCCTCGATGGCGGTTTTGATTTCGTTGACCAGGCGGCCCATCGCAGGGCGCTCGGCGTTTGGCACCTCGCGCATCCGGCGCATAATCTCGGTCAACTCGCCGGCCCGTCCCAGCACACGTACGCGGACGTTCTCGATCTGTGCTTCGGTTGCGCCGCCGGTTAGTTCAGCGAGCGCCCTGGAGCGGATTTCCTCGAGCTGTTGTTTCATTGGCACTTGCATCTTTATCTTGCTGAGACCTTGCCCGAAGCTGGCGGAGCTGTTAGCAAATCGCCTGCGATGGGCATCGATAGCCCAAGCGCAACTGACTTCAAATAAAAGACCATGTGGTAATTTCCCACATGGCCTAGCAAATGCTTCGCGCAGCCGCCCAA
>DATJUF010000033.1:0-12982 GCA_035502655.1 Binataceae bacterium (SeqCode) | reverse complement strand
GAATGATATCGTGGTATAGTGATATCACGGTAGCGAGGAGGTTAAGGCATAAATGGCAAAGGCACCGAGCTTGGCGAGTTTAACTCTTCGGAAACCCGGGGAGGTGACGCTGGCACAAAGGCCGAGCGCTGAGCCATCTGTGGTTGCTGCCGAGGGTGGTTCGCTGAAAGGGCAAACGCTCCGCTTGAATCATGCGGCGTGGCGTCAGTTGAAGGCCTTAGCTTTGGAGCGTGAGCAACCGGCGCACGCTCTATTGGTCGAGGCGGTAAACGACCTTTTCAAAAAATACGAAAAAGCTGCGATAGCTTAATACTTTGGTGGCAGAATATCACGATAGCAAAATAGCAAGTTTTGCCACTGGGAAGTAGGGCAGGGCGATAGCCTGAAGAACCTGCCAAATGGGTCGCGACAGGGTGGATGGAGGAAGGGCGGTGGGTCAGCGCATCGATTTCACAGAGAAGATCGGCGACATGTTTGCGCGCATACAGGAAAAGGCGGCAGCACGAGATAAGTCAGTTTCTGCAACAGGTGAGAGAGCGGCGGAATTGGAACGAGGTGCGACTGCCGTGCCACATCCGCACGGGCGTACCTTGCTGCCGGATCGCCATCCTACTCGTGATTTCTTCATAGCCGATATTCTCGATTGGGCGCTCAAAGATGACCGGCACAGTATGGAGCACCCGATGTTTAGCCTGTCAAAAAAGCCGGATCGCCGAGTACGGCTCTACGAACATAACGGGAACAGCGTAACCATCAAGCCCGGCGCTGATGGTCTGGCGACGATTTGGGACAAAGACGTTCTGATCTACCTGGTCAGCCAAGTGGTGGAGGGTCTGAATCGGGGACGAGAGGACGCCAAGAACCGCAAGGTTCGGTTTCGGGTTTACGACTATTTGGTCTCAACCAATCGGCCAATCGGCGGCGAGCACTACAAGCGCCTCGAGGCAGGCTTGGACAGGCTCAAGGGAACGACTATCAAAACTAACGTAGTGGCTGGCGGATCGCGTATTAAGCATGCTTTCGGGCTTATCGACGATTGGAGAATCGTCGAACGTTCCACGACAGATGAGCGGATGATCGGGGTAGAAATCACACTTTCGGAGTGGTTGTACAATGCTATAGCCGCTCGGGAAGTGCTGACCTTGAATCGAGATTATTTCCGATTGGGTGGGGCGCTGGAGCGGCGGCTCTACGAGCTGGCGCGCAAGCACTGTGGCCATCAAGCAAAATGGACCGTCGGAACGGAATTGCTTCATAAAAAAAGCGGCTCCAGTGACCTGTTGAAGCGTTTTCGAGCAGCTATAAAAAGACTGGTCTTAGCAGATGGTCTGCCTGATTACCGGCTCAAATATGATGCGGAAGGAGACCAGGTAACATTTTACAGCAAGGACCCTAAAGCTTTTGCCGATATCGGTATAGGGCAGTGAGGGCCATGAAACTTGGCCTATCAGCGACCGATGCCTTGGCCTATCAGCGACCAGCCTTGGCCGATTGGCGACCAATACTTGGCCTTTCAACGACCAAATGCTTGGCCGATTGGCGACCAGCCATTTGGCCTATCAGCGACCGACGCCGATCATTTTCACTGTATTTTCAATGGCTTGACCGATTTTTCTCACCTTTAACACGCGCGCGCGATCTTAACTGGGATCTAACACTCTTAACGCTAACCCAACCCACCGACTCAAAAGGGGGCTCCGCCCCCTTGGCGTCTCACTCCCACCCAACCCGCCTTACCCCCATAAGGAATGCCCTACGGGCACCCTCAAACCATTTTAAATACCGCGCCGCCCGCTACGCGGCCGGGAAAATAAACTCGAGTCATGGAACCATACCGCGATAGCCGCATCATCGCGGCCCGCGTCGCCATGGACCAGCTTGCGGCCATGGGTGCTGCGGCCTTTGATATCGGGGTCAAGCGCACCGATGGCACCATGCTACTGCGGGAAGGGTGGGGCGCCAAGCAGGTGCTCAAGTCCTTGCTCTGGCTGCGGCGCGAAAACCTCAATCGCGGCCATATCTATGTGCGACCGGCGGGCGTGCACGGGCTTAGCCTGGTCGATGACCTCAAGACTGACGCGCTCGCGCAGATGAAGGCGGAAGGCTTTGCGCCGGCCGCGGTGGTGGAGACCTCGCCGGACAATCTACAGGCTTGGCTCAAGCACGGCGCGACCCTCGATGAGGCAACCGGCACGCGGGCAGCGAAGCTGCTTGCCGAACGCTACGGCGGCGACTCCGGCAGCGCCGACTGGCGCCACTTTGGGCGGCTTGCAGGGTTTACCAATCCCAAGCCCAGTCGGCGGCTGGCCTCGGGCCTGCAGCCGTTCGCGCGATTGGTGGAGGCGCATGGCCAAGTCTATCGTGAAGCCGCGAATTTCATCGCCGAAGTCAAGGCGGCGATGGTGGATGAAACAGTCAAGGCGACTGACGCTGTGAAGGATAGGGTAGGGGAGGGCGCTTTGGACTCCCTTCAATTGCGCTCGCCGACCGACTTTCACCGCGATCCGCGCTATGGCGGCGACCTCCATCGAGCCGACTTGGCCTGGGCGCGCCATGCCGCCAGCATGGGACTCGCGGCCAGTGAGATTCGCGCGGCCATCATGGAAGCGCGCGACCTGTCAAAGAAAGGCGATCCGCGGCGTCAGCGCGAATATGCCGAACGCACCGCCGGCAAGGCGCTCCGGCAGGCGAAGTAGGATCCGAGGGCGAACAGTTGAACGCCGTTGAGATAGAGGAAGCCATTTCGCAATTGGCGGATCAGGCGTTTGTCCCCGAGAATTTTCCATATGCCTTCCTCGAAGCTTTCGGCAACAGGGAGACGACGATCAAGAGGCTGCGTGCCGGTGCCTCGAATAAGTCGGACATTGGCGGAGTCCTTCAAACCAACAATATTCACATCGCCACATGCGCCACGGGACAGGTCACCAAGACGCTGACTGCGCTGAAGAAGAGCCCAGCGACCGCGAAAGCGAAAGCGAAGTTCATTTTGGCCACTGACGGTGTGGACTTTGAGGCTGAGGAGTTAGCCAACGGTGAGACGGTTGCGTGTGCTTACAAGGATTTCCCCGACCATTTCGGCTTCTTCCTTCCGCTCGCAGGCATTACCACCATCAGGCAAATCGCTGAAAACGCCTTCGACATCAGGGCGACCAGCCGCCTGAATCGGCTTTATGTCGAGTTTCTGAAAGACAATCCCGAATGGGACACAGCCGGGCGCCGCCACGATATGAATCACTTCATGGCGCGGCTGATCTTTTGCTTTTTCGCCGAGGACACCGACATCTTCCTTGGGAAGGGCTTGTTCACGGACTCGGTCGCACAAATGAGCGCCAGAGATTCGTCGGACACCCATCAGGTCATCAGTGAGCTGTTCCGCGCTATGAACACGAAGAGCGAGGAGAGGGAAAGGGCCGGGATTCCTCGATGGGCCAATTCGTTTCCCTACGTCAACGGCGGCCTGTTTTCGGGCAACATGGATGTGCCGCGCTTCAGCAAGATCGCGCGTTCTTATCTTCTCCACATCGGCAACTTCGACTGGACGAAGATCAACCCAGATATCTTCGGGTCAATGATTCAGGCAGTCGCTGAGGAGGAGGAGCGCGGCGCGCTCGGAATGCATTACACGAGCGTGCCGAACATCCTCAAGGTGCTCAACCCGCTTTTTCTTGATGACCTGCGCGCCAAGCTGAAGGAGGCGGGCGACAATCCCCGCACCTTGCTCAATCTTCGCAAGCGCATGGCGAGGATCAGGGTCTTCGACCCGGCTTGCGGCTCCGGTAACTTCCTTGTGATTGCGTACAAGGAGATGCGCACCATTGAGGCAGAGATCAACAGGCGGCGCAGAGAGCCGGAACTCCGCAGCGAAATTCCGCTGACCAATTTCCGGGGCATCGAGTTACGCGACTTCCCGGCCGAGATTGCGCGTCTCGCGCTCATCATCGCCGAGTATCAGTGCGACGTACTCTATCGCGGGCAGAAGTTGGCCCTTGCTGAATTTCTGCCGCTGAAGGGGGATAACTGGATCACTTGCGGCAACGCACTGCGGCTCGACTGGCTCAGTATCTGCCCTGACCTCGCCGCTTATTCGAAGCATCCGCCTGTTATCTCTATCTTGAGATGTTAAATTTGGATGACGCGCGCGCACCTCAGGTTGGTTGCCCGCACATCTCGGACGGTTGAAGTAATCGAATCGAACAGTGACGAAAAAAGCTTGAGGAGCGCCCGCCGCGCTCCTCAACCTTCTCGTCGTTACTGTTTTTAGGCGCTTACCCCGCCATGCACGCGGCACCCATACCGCGGTGCCGCGATACCGGCCAAAGCGCTGACTGCGCGCTCCTCGGCCAGGAAGTCGAGGATGCCGGCCACCGGGTTCAGCTCATTGCCGCTGCTGCCGCTCCAGTAAAAGCCTCTTATCTGATCGCCTTTCTAGGTCATGGCAATGACTTGCGAGCACTCTGCCATTGCGAAAATGCCCGAATAGCTTGCGTTAAAAGCAGGGCAGGGCGCGCGCGCTGCATCTAACCCTCGCATAAGCGAGCCGCTCCAATTGCCACAGATTGTATCGCTCCGCCGTTGATTAGTGAAAAGCATGCGCGTTGGTTAGTAGACTCAGTTGATTTAGCAAAGTAAAGCGCTTAACATCATTAACGTAGGATCGGCGTGAACCGCGCCTGTCGGGAGCGAGTGGAGGTGATGGGATGGAGCGGAGTCATGAAGAAAAAGTCCCGGCGCAAGAATCCGCATGCGGTGGCGCTCGGCCGCTTGGGTGGCCTGGTGCGGAGCGAGGCCAAAAAGCGCGCCAACAAGGAGAATGGGCGCAAGGGCGGCCTGGTCAAAAGCCGCAAGAAGACCATCGCCGTCCGCCGCAACGCGCGCCGTCCACGGCCCGGCCGCCGGAAGGACTCATCGAAAGCTTGATTGCATTAATCTGCTTGCGCTTCGGCGATGACGCCATCGGGCTGGGCGATGGCGGTATCCGTTTCGCGGGCCGCTAGCTATTTGGGCGAAGCGCGAACCGGCTTTTCGTCGTCGGGGTTCTTTTCAATACAATCAAGCCGGGTTGTTGTGAGCGCAGGTGAATAGGGATGCGGCAATGAACATCGGACAAATCGCTGGTGGCCAGAAGCTGGTGCTCGACCTGCCGATGCTGGTCGATACCCGGCTGCTGATTCAGGCCAATTCGGGCGGCGGCAAGTCGTGGCTGCTGCGGCTCATCGCCGAGCGCGCCGGGATTCAGACAATCGTTCTGGACAACGAGGGTGAATTCGCCAGTTTGCGCGAGGCGGTCGATGTGCTCTTGGTCGGCGCCGGCGGCGAACTGCCGGCCAATCCGCGCCACGCGGCGCTGCTCGCGCGGCGGCTGCTGGAATACAAGGTTTCCACGGTCGTCGATCTCTATGAACTAAAGCTCTCCGACCGCCGCCGCTTCGTCAAGCTCTTTCTGGAATCGCTGATCCACCTGCCGCGCGAGTTGTGGCGGCCGACGCTGGTGATTCTCGACGAGGCGCATCTTTATTGTCCCGAGCGTGGCTCGGGCGAGGCGGAATCGACCGAGGCCGTGGTCAGCCTGATGAGCCAGGGCCGCAAGCGCGGTTACGCCGGCATCATCGCTACGCAGCGCCTGTCCAAGCTCCACAAGGATGCCGCCGCCGAAGCCAACAACGTTATCATCGGGCGGACCTGGCTCGACGCCGATCAGGCGAGGGCAGGGGATGCCCTTGGTCTTTCCAAAGCCGACCGGCTAAAGCTGCGCGATTTGGGGCAGGGCGAGTTTTACGCCTTCGGTCCGGCGCTGAATCACGCGGGCGTTGCACGCATCCATTCCGATCCGGTGCGGACCACACATCCGCGGCCGGGTGAACGGCACCTTCTTACCGCACCCGCGCCATCGCGGGCGATTCGCGGGATTCTCGGCAAGTTCGCCGACTTGCCGCAGGAGGCCGAGGACGAAATACACGGCCTCGACCAGGCGCGGCGGCGCATCGCCGAGCTGGAGCACCAAATCAAAAGCGGAAAGAACGATCAGGTGACGTCGGCGGTGGACCGGGCTGTCATCGAACGAGCCGTTGACGCTGCCGTTAAACAGGAGCGTCTGGCGTTGAAACATAAGATGGACCAGGCGAAAGCGGGTTTTCGCCAAGCGATTGCTAGGGTCGGTTCGGCAGCAGACTGTCTAGCCAAAGTTAAAGCGCTACTTGAAGACGTAGATCGGGATTGGCTCGCCGCGCCTGTTGTCGATGTCGGCCCTGACGCTCTGTCCAACGGTCGGCATGACGGGATGGCAATGCCGGCGAGTCCCCGCCGCCCCGTAATCACGAGTTCGGAACCGACATCCAAGCTGGCGTCCGGGGAGCGCAGAATCCTGACTGCTTTAGCCCAGTACCCGGAGGGCAGAAGCAAAGTGCAGATTGCGGTTTTAACCGGTTATGCCGTTAGCGGTGGCGGCTTCAATAATTACCTTGGAGCGCTGCGTTCGCGAGGATTAATCGCGGGCGATGGGGACAATCTCAGGATCACCGAAAGCGGCATGCACGAGCTGGGCTCATGGGAGCCGCTGCCGGCAGGTTCCGGGCTGGTGGACTACTGGCGTGCTCGATTGGGCAAAGCCGAGCGTTTGATTCTTGAAACTCTCACCGAGGCTTATCCCGACGCGCTGACCAAAGAGGAAGTGGCAGCTAAAGCTGGTTATGAACCCAGTGGAGGTGGTTTCAACAACGCTCTCGGCCGGTTGAGGACACTGGAACTGATCCGGGGCCGCGGCCAGCTGCAGGCGAGTGATATCTTGTTCGACGGCCGCGCAATCTGAAATCCAATCATCTCTAAAAAGGTACTCGCCAGCCTTTTGGTCAGGCTGCCAATTCTTTGAGCGCGAAAAAACCGTCCTCTAACATCCTCGAAAAAGTCCCTTGACAGTCGCCCTACCGTGATACATAACGTCCTTTAAGTGTCACGATAGAGGTGAGTAACTGGCTGAATTTACAGCGCTTTCGTGATTCGATGCCACAACAATGAATGCATCGGTTTAAATTTGATAGTTGATAGCGATATCCTCCTGAAGCCCCTGGCTCCCGACGACCGATATCGAGACCAAAGCGCGCAAAGAAGGCCCGCCCACATGGTCGGGCGGCGATGCAGGCTTTGACGCCGTCGCGGAGGATATCGCGCTCGAACTCGACGAAGTCGGCGAGCGCATAAGCCGCACCTCTGTCCGCCGCTTTCTCAGTTTCCCCAGCCCTTAGCGTACAATATCGGACGAATAGGTGCGTGGCCCCCACAACGTCTTTCATGAGCGCTGGCCGGGGGAATTTTTTGCGAGCACGTACGGCAGCACGGCCTTGTCCAGGCTCAGCTCAGCGACCAGCTTCTTTGAGCCGCGTGTTTTCATCGGCCAGCTGCTTCAATTCGCGAGCCTGCTGCGGGTCAAGACCAGCATATTCCTTTTTCCAGCGATAGACTGTTTGCTCCGAGATGCCGACCTGGCGGATCGGATCGGCCACCGGCAGCCACAGCTCGGCCTGCTTCACCACCGCGACGATCTGCTCAACCGAAAAACGTTTTCTCATGGCTCATTTCCCTCCTAGCCTAAAGGGAGATGCGCCCGCCAAACTAACTCTCCCGCTGGACCACTTGCGCCATGTCAGATCAGATGCGGCTTAGCAAAATTGTGCATCCGCCGCATCGACCTAGCAGGCTAACGATTTACTGTCCGCCGAATGTCTTTTGCAGCGTCGCCACCGAGACGTGTGGCCAACTGAGGTTTGCGCCTGGTGGGTTTCCAGGAGTTATTACCGGGAAATTCAACAGCACGGTTTGAACGTACTGCAGTTGAAAAAAGTCAGTATCCAGGGTTGGCCCTTCGATCTTCTCGATCCAAAATGTCGCGAATACAGTCAAAACGTTAGCGTTTGTTGTTAAGAACGGGATGTCCTCGACGCCGCCACCAGTCTGAAAATTTTGTAGAATATCCTTGGGGGGCGGCGGTGGCCCATTTGTCGGGTTGGGCTGTGTCTGCAGCAAGGTGGCTACGGTCGCGATGTTAATCACCACCATGCTCTTGATGACCTGACCTGATAACGCTGCCGTTAAAAGCTTTGTTGGGTCCAGAATAACATTCTGCATAGGGACGCCAAGGATCGTTGTCGGCAGGGGGATCGTTGGAACGTTCCCGGCGGGTGTTCTGAAGTTAACGGCTGCCGGAGTGACGTTAGACAGATCATACGGCGCAAACCCAGAAAGCGTCCCAGGAGAAGGCATCGCGCCGCCAACTGGAAAAGGAGATGTATTCGCCGCGGCCACGCTGTCCGGGTCGAATGGATTACCAGTAAACGGATCAAGCTTGATCGCTGTGCCCTCTGCGAGCAAAGCATTGCCGTGGGGAATTGTTCCGAGTCGAAACACGCTCTGGGTTTGAGTGCCACCGATGTTCTGGTCCTGTGACGGCACGTGGACCCAAATCCCTGGCTCGATATGCAGTGCGCCTCCGGTCACGCTGTCGCTGACCTTCTGAAGGTAGGTTAGACCGAACAGTTCAATGTCATCCACAGCGCTGCCGCGATTTGGTATCGACGACGATATAGGAATGAAACTCAGTGTCTCGAAGGTTTGATTGAGCTCAAGAAATAGCGGAGACCCACCCTCTTTGTCAGGCCGGGCTATCAGGTTAAATCCTTCGCCCTCCCAGGTTCCTGCTAGCTCAGCCAAGTAGCCTAGGTTCTCGTCGACTTTAGCGCGTTCCCGGCTGATCCGAATGGTGGGGATCCGTTGCAATTTTTGTCCGTTGGTAGCCATCGTTTTATCCCTTTGAATTGGATGATGGTTAAGGCTGCCGAGTGTAGGAGTCGCCGGGCGCAACTCCTTCGCAGAAGGCGTAGGGTCCCCGGAGACTCTTGGTTGTCCAATCAAAAGCTGGCCTCTTGGATAAGCAAAAGTAACACCACTATGGAAAGCGTAGGGAAAAGAAGGACGAGAAGCGGCCCGCTGGCTGACAATGTGTCAAGTAAGCCTGGCGGTGCCAGATTTAAGTGTAAGCCTGACAGGACACCTAGTTCACATCTAATTTTAATTGGCGCAGCAGCAGAGAGATCTCTGCAGTCCCCAGAGCCGCGCCAGAGATCGCATTGGCCGTTAGAAGCCCGCCTATTTATGAGTGTCCGGTGCTACCGCCCTCTTTATTTGCCACTACGCGTTTCAGTCCTCGCACTGATGCCCTCAATCCATTCAAGATTTTCCAAGATAGCGTGTTGGAATCGAGGTCTGAACGACCCTTCCAGCAACCAATCGAACGCGGTAAACGCGTGCTTCGGGACGTGAAGAAACCGCCTCGGCGAACCGTTTTCCCTCAAAATGCACCGCAGCGCCATCATCGAGCGCAAGAGTTGGTGGGAATCCGCGCTTGATCAGTCGCAACAACGCTGGCCGCCGTTTTTTCTCGCCGTCGTAATGTGGGCAGCACGCCCCGCGCACGAATCCGAGGCCATCATTGAGCGCACGATAGGGCATACCGAACGAATCCGTTAGGCCGTCCTGGAACCAGCAGATCGCGCCTGCACTAATGCCCGCCATCACAACCCCAGCATTCCAAGCCGCGCGCAATACTCTATCGAGCCCATGCAAGCGCCATACAGCCAGCAGGTTCGCACTGCTGCCCCCGCCCACATAGACAATGTCCTGATCCATCACGAACGATTTAAGATCGGAAACTTTCCGCTCAAAGAAAGTGAGATGGGTTGCGGCGGCACGCGATGGGGGAAAAGCTTCATGGAAGCGTCTGATATAGGAATCGCTGTCGCCAGTCGCTGTAGCCATGAAGCATATGCGAGGCTGGCGCTTGCGGCGCGCAAGGCTCAATACGAAATCGTCGAGCAGCGGATTGTCCGGCTCCATCGAAAATCCACCACCACCGAGCGCCACGATGTGTCTCGCCGGAGGTCGGTTCATGGTCCACCGCACAGTACGTCAGATACGGGTAAAAACTCTACGCCAGATAATTCAGGAAATGACGTGCACCCCCGACTGTCACTTCCAGAATTATCTGTCATAGATTCGTCAACATTATTTGGCATGTTTGGCAGCCTTGGCTGGTGTCAGCACTTGCCGAGCCAGAAGCCGGCATTCAGGGGCTCGGTTCCCTGGTACCGTTGCCCGCGGGTTCGGCACTGATCGATACTGGCGGAACCGATCGGGCAAGGCAGAACGGTTGATTCGGGAGGCGCTTACCCAAGCGTATCCTGACTCTCTGAGCAAAGAGGAAGTGGCAGCCAAAGCCGGCTATGAAGCAAGCGGCGGCGGTTTCAATAATGCGTTGGGCCGGCTAAGGCCGCTCGAGTTGGTACAGGGTCGCGGTGACCTCAGAACAAGCGAAGGCCTCTTCGCTTCCGCAACGGGCTGACAAATGATCCGCCTTCGCCTAGCAGTTACCCAGTGCCCAGCACCCCTTCTTCGGCCAAAACTTCCACGCACGATTGGGCCGCGATCGACAGCCTCTGGGACAAGGCGATGATCGTCCGGGCCTGTAGCTACATTCGCTTCTCAGGTTGTCAGATGACAAGTCGGCGCCTTATCAAGTTACTTGCACTCGTCACAATGCTAGTGCTTTCTTCATTGACGTGCGGTGCGGCCGCTCCGGACTGGAAGCTGTATCGCAATGCGCCGACCGGTTTGACGTTCCGATATCCGCCCTCGATGCATGTGGTTGAAGATGATCCGCGCCAGTGGGCTCTGTCCGCCACCGATGCTATCGTGCGGCTAGTGGATGCTCGCGGAGGTCTGGTACTGACATTCGAATTGAATCATGGCAACGACCGATTGACTTCAATTGGCAGTGAGTGCAAGCCGATGCGGCTCGGCGGCGAAGAAGCAGCCTTCGAATGCGTAGAATGTATACCGGCGTGTTTCTGGAGCGTGGAAGTTGTGACGCCCAGGTCATGCTCGATAGGTGGAGGGCCACCGCCCCTTGAGGACGCCGATCTGCCCCTCCGATCAATCATTGAGACGGTGCACTTTGAGGACAATGCGCGGCTGTCAGGTCTGACGAACAGCCAAGAACTCAAGCCGGCGGGTAACGCGTCAGGTGCTTCGATTTTCGTAACTAACTACAACACACAGAAGGCAAGATACTCGTCCAACGGCAACGTGCTGACTGCCTACAGTCTCGCGAGTAATGGTAACGTAGCTCCGCTCCTGGCAAAAAAGGTGTTCGATAACCCGAGGGGGATCGCACTGGATCCACGTGGGCGTATAGTTGTGGCGAATCAGGGCTCATCGTTTCAGGGATGGACCAGTATCGATGTATATCCCCCTGACACCAAAGCAGACACCCGACCGGTCGCGACAATCACCGGCGCAACCAGAAGCGGCGCGCCTGACGTTACCGGACTATACAGTCCTAACGGCATCGCGCTTGATTCCGAAGGCAACATCTTCGTGACTATCGATTACGGGACTCTGACGGGCCCTCACAGCAATCGGTCTGACAGCGTCAATGTCTACCCGGCAGGCAGCAATGGTAATGTGAAACCGAGCGCGATGATATTCGGACCAGACACTGGCCTGCGCGATCCTTACGGGATTGCCGTGGATGCGCGGGGTATGATCTACGTGACCAACTTTCAGGGCGGGCCGTCCGCGACCGGTAGCGTCACGATGTATCGAGCGGATAGCAACGGCAACGCAAAGCCGATCCGTACTATCGCGGGTCCCGATACCGGTCTGGATGATCCAGGCGGAATTGCAGTCGATTGCCGAGGCTATATCTATGTCGCGAACTATGAGGGCGGAGCGTCCCAGTTCGGCAGTATCACGGTTTATGCACCGGACAGCGACGGCGATGCCAAACCCAGCTCTACCATCGTCGGAGTCGAAACGGGCCTTCAACAGCCATACGGAGTTGCGCTCGATGCGGACCGGAACGTCTACGTCGCTAACTACATGGGCGGAGCGTCTCGGTCCGGCAGCATTACGGTCTATCACGCTGGCGATAACGGCAACGTGGCTCCGAACACGATGATAGCGGGTCCAGCCACCGGCCTTGACTATCCCTGGGCTATAGCAACTCGGCCATATCAATGCACGGGGCAACGTTCACCCTCACAACAATAGGCGTCTCGCTAGCGCCGGGCTTATAAATTTTCAAAATCGGGATACTTGGTGCGGTCGCTGATCATAGCTTTGCTCGCAGTGTGCGGCGCGATGGCCGTCCCCCTGTCTGCGGTTTTTGCAAGCTTAAGCCTCTCAGCTCGGGACGATTTGGCATCTTACAACTGGTCGATACACGCGTCGCCGAACCTCGCCGACGATCCGCCGCCCGATAGTGTAGTGTTGAATTTTCTTCACTCTGTAGTCGATGGGTTGGACGGGGCTGACGAGGATCTTTGTTCGTTTCGCTTCGTTGATCTAAAGCGCAACGGCGTTCTTTCGTTGGTGTTGGGGGCCGATGTAAGTGGGCGTGGACTCTGCCGGCAGTTTTACATTGTCGACAAGGATCGGCATGGGTTTCAGATTTACGGACTCGATGGAGAATGGGGTCAGGGTAGCGATGTTGCGAGTAGCCTCAAAGACCTCAACAACGATGGCAAATTAGAGATACTTTATGAGGACGAATTGGGATCCAGAGCGACTTCATGCGTTCCGAGTTGGACGGTGATCTACGCCTGGACGGGTGCTGGCTACACGAACGTGAGCGCCCGCTATAAGGAGTTTTATCGGAAGCGACTCGCCGAACTCAAAGCAAAACTTTCGGCTCATCCGCCGCCCGGCTCTGCCGAATATGGCATGGCGGAATGCCTGCCGGTCGAGGCGGCCCGGATCAAGAAATTCCTGGGGATTTTTTCAAACGGCGATATCGATCGAGTCTCTCAATTGGCAAAGAGTAAAGATCCCGCCAAGCGCGAGCTGGCCGCATATGAACTCGCCGGTATCGGTACACCTGAGGCGCAAAAATACTTGAAGACACTAGCCAAAGATCCTGACGACGGGGTTTCATATA
>DATJUF010000032.1:0-20829 GCA_035502655.1 Binataceae bacterium (SeqCode) | reverse complement strand
GCGCTCGAATGCGAGGAAAGCGAACAGGTGCGGGCGGTCCTGCTGACTGGCGCGGGCAAGATGTTCTGTGGCGGCGGCGATGTCAAGGCGTTCGCGGCGCAGGAGCCGGCCCATCTGCCGGCCTATCTCAAGCGCGTGACCATGTATCTGCATCAGGCGATTCATCGCTTCGCGCGGATGTGCGCTCCACTTGTGATCGCGGTCAATGGCAGCGCGGGTGGCGGTGGGATGAGCCTCGCCTGCGCAGGCGACCTGGTACTCGCGGGCGAGTCCGCCAAATTTACGATGGCTTATACGCGGATCGGCCTCACCCCTGATGGCTCGTCTACATACTATCTGCCGCGCATCGTTGGATTGCGGCGCACAATGGAATTGGCCTTGACCAATCGCGCGTTATCGGCGCGCGAAGCCGAAGCGCTCGGCCTGGTGACGCGTGTGGTGCCTGACGATCAGCTCATCGCGCAGGCGGAGGCGATCAGCAAAGAGCTTGCCCAAGGCCCCACTCAAGCCTACGGCGGAGTGAAGCGGCTGCTCTACAGTTCGCTCAACACGCCGCTGCAAGAGCAGATGGAATTCGAGAGCGAATGGATTGCGGAGATGGCGCGGACGCGCGATGCGCAAGAGGGAATGGCCGCGTTCGCCGACAAGCGTGCGCCGAAATTCAAAGGGCAGTAATTCGCGTTAATAGCCGAGGGAGCGGTCGACCAGATTGTAGAGCGGCTGGCCTGCGCAGTAGCGTTTGAGATTATCGGCGAACAGCGTGCAAGCACCAGTATTGTAGTCCTTGTAAGCGCCTGACATATGCGGAGTCAGGATGACGTTTTCGAGATCCCATAGCCCGCTTTCGGGTTCAAGTGGCTCGCGTTCGAAGACGTCGAGGCCGGCCCCTGCGATCCGATGGGCCTTGAGAGCCTCGATCATGGCGTTCTGATCGATCACTCCGCCGCGGCCGATATTGACGAGATATGCGTTGGGGCGCATCACCGCGAACTCGCGCGCACCGATGAAATTAGCCGTTTGGGGCGTCATCGGGAGCGTGACGGTGATGTAATCACTTTCGCTCAGCAGGGCCTCCCGCTCCTCGGGACCGAACCAATGTGCCGGGATGCGGCCATCGGGGTCGCCGACGCCGGGCGGATTCCAGCCGGTATCGGCGTGATCGCCGGGGTTGCGCTTGAGGGCAAGCACCGGCATCCCGAGAGCGTCACCGATACGGGCGGTCTCACGGCCGATGGAACCGTAGCCGATCACGCCCAAGGTCTTGCGGTGCAGCGAATCGGCGATATCCATAAACTGCGAGTTACGGCGCCATTCGCGCTTGATTTGGGAGCGCATCGTGAGGTGCAGGCCGTGGGCAAAGGCGAGCATCGAGGCGATAGTATATTCAGCGATAGGCGTGGCGTGTATGCCGCTGGCAGTGGTAACAGCGATATCACCGCGCTCGGCGAGGAGGCCCTTGAGGATGTGATCGGCGCCCGCGCTAAGAAGCTGGACCCATTTGAGACTCGGCACACGGCGCAGCAGTTCGTCGGGCACACGGAAGCTGAACAGAACTTCGCAACCGCCGTTTTTACCAGCATCCTGAGCGGCTTCGATCATTTCGGCCTGGGAACGGCATCGGTGATCAATCAGCGCATCGGAGGGAGCGAGCGACGCTTCGAGCATGCGGCGCTGAGCGGGCGTGAGGCCAACGGTCGAGAGAACTTTCATGTCGGTAACGCTCCTCGAATCAGGCCAATGTCGCACGGGCGGTGAGGCGCATCAAGGAAAACGCGGCGCAGCTTGACGTGATTGGCGGTTGTCAAGGGAGCGTCGCCGGTATCGAGATTCCCGCAAGGACGATAGTGGACTACAATGTGGCACCCGGGAAAGCGATGAAAGGTCCGAAAGCCATAATCTACCTGCGGTTCATACTGATGATCATCGCAGGTTTGATTTTGCAGCCTTCGTGGTGTTTCGCGCAGAACGGAGTCCTGCGTAGCGGCGCGGTGCCGCCAGGCACGACGAACAATGAGCCGCTCCTGCCAGCAGATAGCTCCGTCGCGCCGGGCGTGCCTGCTAATCCTACTCTCGTGATCGCTCCACGAGTGATTGCCCCGCCCTCGCCTGCCGCTGCGCCGAGTCCGTCGGGCAACGCCGCGACGCAAGAGGATATAGACGATGCGGTTTCAGATGCTACCGGCACTGCCGACGACGCCTTGCACATGAAGGCGTTAACGCAGCAACAGCCAGCCGGCGGCAAGACGATGAGCCTTCCGGAGGATAATCGGCCCTACCTCGGGCTTTCCGTGCAGTATATCGTGAGTCATGATTCGCCGTGGAAGCCGGTGCAAGGACTTGAGGTAGTGAGCGTCGATAAGGGAAGTCCGGCCGCCCTGGCGGGGCTCAAGGGGCGTGGAGAGATGACCTCGGTCGGCGAGACCGGAGCCACGGCCAGCACTATGATGGCCCCGTTGAATCTTATCGTAATGCCGCTGCTGGCGAAGAGCGGTTCATTGGGCAAAAGCGGCGACCTGATCGTTGCGATTGATGACAAGCGGGTAGACAGGGCTGACGCGCTGCGTGAAGCGCTGGATAGCGATAAGCCGGGTGACACGATCTATTTAACGATTGAGCGAGGCACTGGAAGCAAACAAGAGACGATCAAGTTACCGGTGAAGCTTGCGGCGGCCAAGCCTCCGGTAGGAGGCAACGCGACGGCGGAAGCGGATCGCAGCGACAACTAGGCAATCATTCATCAATTTCGCCGTGTCCCGCGTAACGTTCAAAGGCCATCTTCCGGTTTTATCGGCGGTGGCCGTGGTTAGATTCGAAAAGTGATGGCTTCGGCGAAACCGACACCGTCAATGATCGTCGATGAAGGGTGAGCGGGCGCCGGCCGCGGCCCTGCTATAATCGATGCCCGATGGGTGCGATGCGCAAGAGCGCGCAGGCGCCGTTTTGTGCATCGACAAGATATATGACGTGCGGCAGGGAATTGTGACAGTTGAGGGAACCTTGGATTATGGCGATGCCAGCTAGAGAATTAGCGCTTAGATGGAACGCAGCCTGAAGGAAGCCGCCAGCGAGCTGCATGCGCGGATCGGGGCGCGCCGCGAGCGCCGCTTCCCGATTCTAGGACTGAAAGGCGCGGCTAACGCCCTGATGGTGCGCGAAGCTGCGCTCACGATCACACAAGCGCTACTTGTAATCACGCCGCGAGCGAGCGAGGCGGAGACCTTCGCAGGTGAACTGGCCTTCTTTATGGACCAGCGGCCCGAATGCGACCCTGCCGATGCCCGGGTCTATCTGCTACCCGCGTGGGAGGCGCGCCCATTCGCGCATGTCTCGCCCGGACCGGATACGCAAGCCGCGCAACTCGCGGCGCTCTATGCCCTGCTGCGCAAACCCTCCCCGATAGTAGTGACTTCGGTTGAAGCCCTGATGATGCGGACGATGCCACGGCGGGTCTTCGAGGACTCAGTAATCAAAGTCGGCTTGGCCGAACGCCTGGATCTGGAGGCGTTAATCGAAGCGTTAATCGCGATGGGCTATCAGCGGCTGCCGCAGACTGAAGAGCCGGGAGATTTCAGCGTGCGCGGCGGAATCGTCGATATTTTTTCGCCGCTCCATCACAACCCGATCCGCCTCGAACTGGAAGACGACCTGGTGATCTCAGTGCGCCATTTCGATCCGTCAAACCAGCGCTCGCTGGGCGAGGTCGAGGAGGCGACGGTAATTCGTACGCGGCACGTCGCACCGTCGGTGCTGCGGGACAAGCGGCTGATCGAGCGGGTAGCGATTCGATGCGCCGAAATCGGCATGGTGCGCAAGGAGGCCGGCGAGCTGACTGAGACGCTCGAGACCGGACTGCTATTTCCCGGCGTTGAGCTGATCATGCCGTATATCCATGAAGGCGGCCTCTCAGCGATCTTTGATTATCTGCCGGCCAATGCGATCGCCTGGATGATCGAGCCGGGCCGGATCGTTGCCGAGGCCGAGCGCTTCACCGAGCGGGTTGATGATGAAGCGTCGGCAGCGCAAGCCAAGCCGGCTTTCTATCCAACGCCGGAACGGCTCTATCTCAGCAACTCAGAGTTGGAACATGCGCTGTCGGAGCTGACTGCAGTCGAGGCGGGATCGCTGGTGACGGTCGCGGCACCGCGCGAAGGCTGGGCGACGCCGATCGAGGTCAGGGCGCAGGCGAGCCTCAAGTTGGGCGGCGCCGAATTGACTGCTACCGTTAATGCGCCTTCGTTCGAGCCGCTGGCGAAAGAACTGAATGAGGTCCGGCGCGGGCAGGGACGCGCGCTGATGGTCGTCGAAGGGGCGAATCAGGCGGCGCGGCTGCGGCGTCATCTGGAGGCCTTCGAGATCGAGGTCAACACCGAATGCAAGACTTTCGCGGAGGTGCTGGATTTCCCGGACTATCGGCCGGTGATCATGGAAGGCGAGATCGCGGCCGGCACGGTGCTTCAGCGGGACGGGCTTTACGTCTACGGCGAGGAGGATCTATTCGGTGAGCCGCGGGCACGGCGCCGGGCGCGGCGGCCGGCCAAGGGTACGCTATTCAACCTTGAAGAATTGCGGCCGGACGAACTGGTCGTGCATATCGACCATGGGATTGGGCGTTACCGCGGACTGAGGCATCTTAAGGTCGCCGATACCGAAGGCGATTTCCTGAATCTCGAATACTCGGGCAACGATACGATGTACGTGCCGGTCGAGCGCATCAACCTGGTCCAGCGGTACGTCGGCGGGGGCGACAACGAGGCGCCCAAGCTGGACCGCCTCGGCGGAGGCAGTTGGGATCGGGTCAAAAAACGCACCAAGCAGGCGGTGCTGGCGATGGCGTCGGACCTGCTAGATATTTACGCAGCGCGGGAAGTCGTTGAAGGCCATGCGTTTCCCCATCCGGGGCGCGATTACGAGGAATTCAGCGCACGCTTCGAGTTCGAGGAAACGCCGGACCAGCAGGCGGCGATCGATGAGGTGGTCCGAGACATGGCGCGGCCGAAGCCGATGGATCGGCTGATCTGCGGCGACGCGGGTTTCGGCAAAACCGAAGTCGCGCTAAGGGCTGCGTTCATGTGCGTGATGGATGGGCGGCAGGTCGCGGTGCTGGTGCCGACAACAGTGCTCGCCGAGCAGCATTGGGACAATTTCATCAAACGTTTCAAAGACTATCCGGTGCGGATCGAGATGGTCTCGCGTTTCCACAGTGCAAAAGAGAATCGCAAGGTAATCGAGGATGTGCGGCGCGGCGTGGTCGATATTTTAATTGGGACTCACCGGCTGCTGCAGAGCGATGTGGAGTTTCCGAAGCTTGGCCTGCTGATTATCGACGAGGAGCATCGCTTCGGCGTGACTGACAAGGAGCGGATCAAGCGGCTGCGCAAGCTGGTCGAGGTGCTGACGATGACGGCGACGCCGATTCCGCGCACGCTGCACATGGCGATGCTGGGAATTCGCGACCTGTCGATTATCCAGACGCCGCCCGCCGATCGGCAGGTGGTGCGAACGTTCGTCGCCCATTTCGACGATGGCCTGATTCGCGACGTGATCGTGCGCGAACTGAGCCGCGGGGGCCAGGTTTTCTTTGTGCACAACCGGCTGGAGAATATCGAATACATGGCGCGTCATCTGCAATCGCTGGTTCCGGAAGCCAAAATCGCGATCGGCCATGGGCAGATGAAGGAGCATGAACTGGAAACGGTGATGCGCAATTTCATGGAAAATCGTGTCAACGTGCTGGTCTGCTCGACGATTATCGAGTCGGGACTCGATATTCCGAATGCTAACACGATGATCATCAACCGCGCCGACCATTTCGGACTGGCACAGCTTTACCAGTTGCGCGGGCGGGTCGGGCGCTCGAAGCGGCGGGCGTATGCCTATTTATTGATTCCGGGCGAGCATATCATCACGCGGGACGCCAAGCGGCGGATCGAGGCGCTGCGGGAATTAGTGGAGGCCGAGAGCGGGACCGGTTTCAAGCTTGCGATGCGTGATCTGGAGCATCGCGGAGCAGGCAATTTGCTCGGTAAGGAGCAATCAGGCGAGATCGCGGCGGTCGGTTTCGAGCTCTATACAGAAATGATGGAAGAGGCGATTCGCGAGCTGCGGGGCGAGCCGCCACGGCCCGACTTCGAGCCTGAACTCAAGCTCGGTATCCCGGCGTACATTCCGGATAGTTTCGTACCCGACGAAAACGAACGCCTGGTGTTGTATCGGCGGATGGCACGGGCGCAATCGGTGGGCGATCTGGATGAGGTGCGAGACGAGATGCGCGATCGCTTCGGACCGGTGCCGACGCTGATTGAAAACCTGCTCAAAGCGATGAACGTGCGGCGCCAGATGAAGGAGCTGCTGATCACGACTGCGCTTCTGAAAGGCGATCAGCTCGAGGTGAAATTCCATCCGGAGGCGCCACTGGACAGCGAGAAACTGGTAGGGCTGGCGGCGGCGAACCGGAATACGATGCGCTTGACACCGTCGTACCAGGTTATGGTTCGCCTGCAAACGGGCGAATACGAGCAGATTTTCGAGCAAATCGAGGGTATCTTGCAGGCCCTGGCGGCCTGTGAGAGGTTGGAAAGCCAGCCAGGCGGAATGGCCACTCCGCTGGTAAATTAGTGCGGGGCGATGGCGAGATGAAGAGATATTGGAGGAGGCCGAAACGGAACCTTGCAGTTGGCGTGGCGATGATCGTGGCGTGCATACTGGCCGTGAACACCGGAGGCCTGGTAACGCGGGCGCGGGCGGATACTATTGACCGCGTAGTCGCAAGCGTAGACGGCGAACCGATCACGTCGCATGACGAGAAAGTCTATAACGCGTCGAATTCGACAAGCGCGGCTTCAGGCGGAGCGCCGGCGGAGCCGCAGGATCCAGATGAAGTTTTGAAGGAACTGATTCAGGATCGGATGCTCAAGCTGGAAGCGCGCAACTATGCTGGCCAAGTGACCGATGACGAAATCGACCGCTATATCCAAAACCTTGAGCAGACGAATCATATCACCGATGAGCAGCTTCACGCGCAACTGAGAGCGGATGGTGTGAGCGATGCGGAATTCCGCAACCGCATGCGCGAGCAGGTCGAGGCTATGACCATGATCGACAAGGAAGTACGCGAGAAGATCGTCGTGCCAGAATCTGAAATCGCCGGCTATTACCAGACCCATTTAGCGGACTTCACGATCACGGACGAGAAATACCGTCTGGCGCAAATCCTGATCGCGGTGCCTAAAAATGCCACCCCGCAGCAGGTCATGGCGTTGCGCGACAAGGCGCTGGCCGTGCGCAAGCAGGCAGTCAAAGGCGCTGATTTCGGTACACTCGCGCTCCAGTACTCCGACGACGACTCGAAGACCAAAGGCGGCGAGCTCGGCTGGTTCTTACCCAGCAATCTAAACGATCAGGTCGAGGCAGGGATTAAGAATCTGAAAGTAGGCGGTATCTCCAACCTCATTCGGACCAAGTACGGCTTCCACATTATCAAGGTTGAAGAGCATCAGGTTCCCGGCGTCGAACCGCTCAGCCAAGTCAGAAGCGAGATTCGGAACAAGATTCAGAGCGAGCAGGCGCGCGGCGATTTCGAGAAATGGGTCGATACTGATCTGGCAAAGCAGCATTACGTTGAAACTTTGCAGTAGCATCGCAATTCGCCTCGTCAGCTCCGGGACCAGCCCGTGTAAGAAGTTCGCTTGAGCCGCATAGCGCCAGCCTCAAGAACGCCGGTGATTGCGATCAGCATGGGAGATCCGGCGGGAATCGGCGCGGAAGTCATTCTCAAGGCCGCGCGGATGATCGGTGACACTGAAGCGCGCCTGCTGGTGGTTGGCGACCGCGCTGCGCTGGAAGCGGCAGCCGAGCGGCTTAGCGGCGCGCCGCGGGTGCGTGAATGGCATCGTGGACAGCGGCGCACACGCGGCACGATTGATGTTCTCGCGTCAGGCCAGCTCAAACCACCGGAATACGAGCCCGGGCGTCCTTCGATTGCGGGAGCCGACGCAGCTTATCGTTATATAATGCAAGGGGCGCGCATGGTGCTCGGGGGCGAGGCCAGCGCGCTGGTGACGGCGCCAATCAACAAGGAATGGCTCAATCGCGCAGGCCATCATTTCCCGGGCCATTCGGAGCTGCTGGCGAAAATGTCTCGTACGCGGCGTTGGCGTATGATGTTTGCGGGCGGGCAAATGAAGGTTGCCCTGGTGACGGTTCACATGGGACTGCGGCAGGTTTCAGAAGCGCTTACGCGGGACGGCATCTTTCATACGATCAGCCTGCTGGCGGAGCACTTGCGTAAGCAGCCCGGGATCGCGCGGCCACGGATCGCAGTGCTCGGCTTCAACCCTCATGCGGGCGAAAACGGCCTTTTCGGCGATGAGGAGACGCGGGTAATCGAGCCGGCGATCGAGCGGGCGCGCAAGGCTGGAATCGATGCCCGCGGTCCAGTTGCACCTGATACAGCGTTTATCCGGCCAGGCGGCGAATTTGGTTTCGACGGAGCCGTGGCGATGTATCATGATCAGGGCTTGATTGCATTGAAGACGCTGGAATTTGATCGCGCGGTAAATATCACGCTGGGGCTGCCGTTTATCCGCACTTCGCCCGACCATGGCACGGCCTACGATATAGCTGGACAGGGCGTGGCTAATGCGGCGAGCATGGCGGCCGCGATCAAGTACGCGGCGGAGAGCGCGCGGCCGCGCCTCGCGGCGTGGCAATCCGGCGGCGCGAGCGGCCGGCGGGTAGCAGGCTAGACGGGCTGATTCGCGATGGATCGCATCATCATAAAAGGCGCGCGCGAACATAATCTCAAGAACATCGATATCGAGATTCCGCGCAACAAGCTCGTCGTGATCACCGGGCTTTCTGGTTCAGGCAAATCCTCGCTCGCCTTTGACACGATTTACGCTGAGGGGCAGCGGCGCTATGTCGAATCACTGTCGGCCTATGCGCGGCAATTCCTCGAGCAGATGGAAAAGCCGGATATCGATTCTATCGAAGGACTCTCGCCCGCAATTTCGATAGAGCAGAAGACGACTTCGCGCAATCCGCGCTCGACTGTCGCAACGATTACTGAAATCTACGATTACCTGCGCCTGCTGTTCGCGCGGGCCGGCCATGCTTTCTGTTACAACTGCGGACGCGAGATCACACAGCAAAGCGTTCAGCAGATCGCCGATCGTATTATGGGATGGCCCGAAGGGACGCGGCTGCATGTGCTCGCGCCAATCGTCCGCGATCGCAAGGGCGAATACAAAAAAGAGCTGAGCGACTTGCGGCGTGCCGGTTTCGTGCGCGCCAAGATCGACGGCAAGCTGGCCGAACTGGGCGAGGAAATCAAGGTCAACAAGAACCAGCGCCATACTATCGACGTGATAGTTGATCGGCTGGCGATCCGGCCAGGGATTGAGAAGCGGCTAAGTGATTCGCTCGAAGTCGCGTTCAAGTACGGGCAGGACCTGCTGAAGATCGAACGGCTAGACGGCAGCAGCAAAAGCGGCGCGGAAATAAATTTTAGCCAGCGCTTTGCTTGCGTCGACTGCGGCATCTCGTATCCGGAAATCACGCCGCGGATGTTTTCTTTCAACAGTCCGCATGGCGCATGCACCGAGTGTTCGGGGATCGGATCGATTATGTACTTCGATCCCGAGTTGGTTGTGCAAAATGAGGATCTGAGTATTGCGGATGGGGCGATCGCGCCGTGGGCGAGCATGAACTATATGCAGCCGGTGCTTGAATCATTGGCGTCGCACTACAAGTTCAGCCTCGATCAACCGTGGAAGACGATTCCAGCGAAGGTCCGCAAAGCGATTCTCAACGGCTCGGGCGCAGAAGAGATTGAGTTCAGTTATCAGCGCGGCCCGCACCATCACGGGTACGCCAAGACGTTTGAAGGGGTGCTGGCGTGGCTTGATCGGCGGTACAAAGAGACGGATTCGGAGAGTATCCGCGAGGTGCTCGAAGCATACATGAACATGCGGCCGTGTCCGGCATGCGGCGGGGCGCGGCTCAAAAAGGAAAGCCTATTCGTCCGTTTCAATAATAAGCCGATAAGCGAAGTGACCGCGATGTCAATCAAGCAAGCGGTAAGCTTTTTTGAGCATCCGGTGTTGAGCGCGCAGGAAACCGAGATCGCGAAGATGATTTTGAAAGAGATTCGCGAGCGGCTGGGTTTTCTCGCCGATGTCGGCCTTGGCTATCTCACGCTCGATCGCACGTCGGGCAGCCTGTCAGGCGGCGAAGGCCAGCGAATCCGGCTGGCGACACAAATCGGATCGAGCCTGGTGGGAGTGCTGTATATTCTCGACGAGCCATCGATTGGCCTGCATCAGCGCGACAATCAACGGCTGCTCGGTACGCTCAAGCGGCTGCGCGAACTAGGTAATTCAGTGCTGGTAGTCGAACACGATCGGGATACTATGCTCGAAGCCGATCATATCGTCGATATGGGGCCGGGGGCGGGAATCCACGGCGGCTACGTCGTTGCTCAGGGCACGCCTGACGAGGTGATGGCGAATGCAGATTCGCTAACCGGAAAGTA
Source organism: Binataceae bacterium (SeqCode) (assembly GCA_035502655.1). Lineage (GTDB taxonomy): Bacteria > Desulfobacterota > Binatia > Binatales > Binataceae > DATJUF01. Next base: position 10,298 of record DATJUF010000032.1, on the reverse strand, counting down.
TCTTTCCGGGGAAGTGGCTATTGCGGTGCCGTCACGGCGGCGGACTCTTGGCGGACGCTGGCTAACGATCAAAGGCGCAAGAGAGAATAACCTGCGCGATATTACAGTGAATATCCCGCTAGGCGTAATCGTTTGCGTTACGGGTGTTTCGGGATCGGGCAAATCGACGCTGGTGCTCGATACGCTCCATCGCGCGCTGGCGCAGAAGCTCAACGGCAGCCGCGAACGGGCGGGCGCGTACAAGAGTATCGAAGGCCTTGAACATCTGGACAAGGTGATTCACGTTGATCAGAGTCCGATCGGACGCACGCCGCGATCGAATCCTGCGACATACACGGGATTATTCACGCATATACGTGAACTGTTCGCGCAGTTGCCGGAGGCGCGAATGCGCGGTTATGGGCCGGGGCGGTTTTCCTTCAATGTCAAAGGCGGGCGCTGCGAAGCCTGCCAAGGCGACGGCATCATCCGAATCGAGATGCACTTCCTGCCGGACGTATACGTCACCTGCGAGGTGTGCGGCGGCAAGCGCTACAATCGCGACACGCTTGAGGTTCAATACAAAGGCAAGAGCATCGCCGAGGTACTCAATATGACGGTGCTCGACGCGATCGAATTCATGGGTTCAGTGCCGCCAATACGGCAGAAGCTCGAAACGCTGCGGGATGTGGGCCTCGACTATATTCATCTGGGGCAATCGGCGACGACACTATCTGGCGGCGAGGCGCAGCGGATCAAGCTGGCGAAGGAACTGGCGCGCCGCGCGACCGGCCGTACATTATATATACTTGACGAACCGACGACTGGACTGCACTTCGATGACATCCGCAAGCTGCTGACGGTGCTGGGGCGGCTCGCGGACAATGGCAATACGATAATGGTCATTGAGCATAATCTCGATGTGATCAAAACGGCCGACTACGTAATTGATCTCGGCCCCGAAGGGGGCGATCGCGGCGGCCAGGTGGTCGCGCAAGGCACGCCGGAAGAGATCGCAGCGGCGCCGGCCTCGCATACCGGCGAATTCCTGCGCCAAGTGCTCGGCGAACGCGCCGCCGCGTAGCTGGTCATCTTTGAAGAATGAGTTAACGCGCCGCGGCCGGTGCTAACATCTCAAGGACGACATCTCCAGATCCAAGAGACGATCGATGATTCGCCGTGCCGCCAGCGGGGCGGCGTCAGACTTGATCGCCGTCATCGGCGCGTCAGGCTTCAAATCCAACGATCGCTGCTGGGCTTCGAACACCGCGATGTCCTCCTGAACGGTCTTCTGGATGTCGAGGAAAATCGCATCCGTCAGGTTCTCACCCGCTGGTCCGTGTTCCTGAGCAATCGCCCAGAAATAATGGGTAGTCGTGGCGGTTTCAGGGGTCATAGCATTGAAGGTATGCAGGCCGACTGCTTCGTTGAAGTTCCCTTCAGGAGCGCCACTGCCGGTTGCCGCCGCACCCGCATAGAGGCTCAGAAAAGCGGGAGGCCGAAAAGTCGTTATCTGCCAGCGATCAACATTGCCTTTGAAATTAGCGCGGGCGTAGGTGGGGGGAGGAGCGATATCAATAAGCCATCGCGAATTAACGATCGAATCGGCTGCGATCTCATTCTTGATTTTCACTTCGTCAACCTTCGCTGACGACCCGAGTGTACGCGGATGGACGTAGGTGAGATGGGACAGGTCAAGCAAATTGTCGGTAATCAACTGGTAATTACACTTGACATGGAGATACTCGCCTTTCACGTCCCGATGAGGGTCGCCCATCAGATGCCAATCAACGATCGCTGATGCGTCCGCCAGGGCTGGCGGGCCCATCCAAATCCATACGAGGCCCCATCGCTCGGCGACAGGATAGGCATGGATATCGGCGCCGGGCGGAATGTGTGATTGGCCCGGCACTTTGACGCATCGTCCTGAACAGTCGAAGGTGAGGCCGTGATAGCCGCATTCAAGGTTATCATCGATGAGACGGCCCTTATGAAGTGGATAGCAGCGATGAGAGCAGCGATCCTCGAGAGCGGCAGCGGCGCCGTCCTGTTTGCGAAAGAGGACCACGGGCTTGTTCAAGAAAATGCGGCCTAATGGCAGCCGATCAACTTCATGCGCCCAGGCCGCAACGTACCAATAATTTTGTAAAAACATCAGACCTCTTCTTAGCAGTTCGAGCTAATTGAGTAAGACCTGCGAGCTTAGCTTGCGTCCGCGCATGAGGCTAAGCGAGCATAGTTCCTGCTTGAGGGCGGCTTTAATTTCGCGCCAACCTGCCGCAATATCATCGCTGGACACGCGGCTTGAAGACAGGCGGCAGCGCCGAGTAAACAGACTCCAACGATATTCTTCGCGCTAAAGCGGCGATTCAAGCACTGATCCGAAAAGGCAAGCTCGACTGGAGGACAAATCGTGGCAGACAAGAACGGATCGGCGGTGAGCAATGACCCCACTGCTTACGACTGGACACAAATCGTTGATGACCTGAACCGGCTGCTCAGGCTGCGCACGACGCCGATCGGGATGAAGCTCTTCACGACCGCCGCGGAGATGGAGGCGATCCCGAAAATCCGCCGGCCGTCATCGATTCATACGACCGATCAAATTGTCGCGCAGGCGGCGCGTCTCGGCTTTACCGTCGGGATCACGCAGAAAGATCTCGTTGGAGCGCAATGCGGCGCGGTGATCGGGCTCCATCCGCAAGACGAGGACTGGCTTTCGGGGCGCAACATGGCGAAGGTCTGGTATGAGACAGTGGAAGATTCCTCGGCCCATCAACGGGCGATGGACGTGGTTCCGTATGGAAAATATGAGGCGATGGCGGTCTCGCCGCTAGCCAGCGGCAGGCTCAATCCGCCGGATATCTGCCTGATCTATGCGACGCCCGGGCAGATGATCATTTTCATCAACGGGCTGCAATGGGCGGGGTATAAGAAATTCCAGTGGGGTGTCGTCGGTGAATCGGCCTGCGCGGATTCGTGGGGGCGTGCGCTTAAAACCGGCGAGCCGAGCCTGTCTATCCCGTGTTTCGCGGAGCGGCGCTATGGCGGCGTGCTCGATGACGAACTGCTGATGGCGATACCGCCACGCTACCTGCCGAAGACGATCGAGGGGATGAAACGGCTCTCGGCCAACGGCCTGCGTTATCCGATTCCGCAATATGGTATCCAGGCCGATGCGCGGGCTGGCCTCGCAGTCAGTTACGGAAGCAAGAAGGAATAGGCCGGCTGAACCGGTATTCGCGCAACGCCCCCCGATGCTAGTGAGCGTGCAGAAGCCGGGAGACTACGTACATTGTAAACAGGCCGGTGGCGGTGGCAACGCCGACTAGCGGCGAATCGTGCTCGCGTGCCTCGGGCAACAAATCTGACGCGCCGATATAGAGAAACGAGCCGGTGAAGAGGGCGAGCAACCACGGCACGAGCGTTACCGGAAGAGGAATAACGGTCGCGGTTATCGCGCCAAGCACAGGTGTCGTCATGTCGACCAGAAGCCAGTTCATTGCGCGCTTGACCGGATTGTCGTGGGCCAGCACGACCGTCACCGTGTTAAGGCCGTCGCTTAAGTCGTGGGTGATGACGCCGAGGGCGATGAGCAGGCCAATCGCGAAGCTGCTCTGGAACCCAACTCCTATAGCGAAGCCGTCAAGAAAGCTGTGGAGTGCGAGTCCGGCCGCCGCCAATACGCCGAGCTCCTGTTCATGGCTATCAGTCATGTGAGCGTGCTCACGGCCGCGATGTAACGCGGTTATACGCTCAAGGGCAAAGAAGGCCAGGAAGCCAGCCGCCGCCATCGGCATCAGGCGCGCGGGGTCATCGCCCGCGAGAACAATTTCCGGAAGCAGGTCAAAAAGGGCAACCCCGAGAACGGCGCCAGAGCTGAAGCCTAGCAGCAGATGCATCCGGTCGCGCAAGCGTATCGCCGCTATGCCGCCGATGCCGGTTGAAAAAAATGTGAAGCAAGCAAACAGAATCGCCATTCATTACCACCCAAGAGAGGTACTTTACCTGACAAGGGGTGGAACTGGAGAGTGCCGGATATTCATAGGCAAGACGGGAAGGTTCGATGAGAGGTCCGGGAATGGCCCATTCCTTGCGTTGAGGTTGGCTGGTCATAGCGAAGGTCCAACTTTAAGCGGCAGAGGCAATGGAGGAAAAACAGAGCCAAACTGACAGGCCGGAAGAGTTCGGCGAGCGGGAGAGCAGCCCTGCTGGGGTGGGGCGCCCGCTGTTGGCAATCGTAATCGTCACGGCGGTTCTCTATCTGGGGAGGGAGATCCTGCTGCCACTGACAATGGCTACGATTCTAGCGATCATTTTCAGCCCTATCGCCAACCGCCTCGAACGGTTCACCGGCCGCCGGCTAAGCGCCATGCTGGTGATGGTGGTATCGGTCGCAGCCCTTGCGGGTCTCATCTACTTTCTCACTGTCGAACTGACCTCGGTGGCAGTTGATGTTGCCAGCTATTCCGGAAATATCGCCACCAAGCTCAATTCGCTTAAAGGTGAGACGCCGCGATGGCTCCAGCGGGTGGAAAACGGCATCGCGGAGGTCGAGCGGCAGGTTGAGAAAAAGAGCCCGCCGTCGCACAGGCGCAGTGCAACCATCCAAGCGTCATCAGCCTCACCAGAGTTCGATCAGGTGGTAAGGCCAGTTAAGCCAGTACTGACGACCTTGGGGGAGGCACTGTTGGTAATGGTTCTACTGTTTTTTCTCCTTTATGCCCGAACCGATCTGCGCGATCGTCTGGTCAGGCTGGCGGCGCGCGGCAGGATCACAATCGCCTCGGAGGCGATCGACACGGCGGTTGATACCGTTGGGCATTATCTACTGCTGTTCTCGATATTTAATCTGGCATTCGGCATTCTGATTGGACTGGTGCTCTGGTTGATCGGACTCCCAAACCCAGTGTTCTGGGGCGGGCTCGCATTCCTGCTGCGCTATATTCCTTATGTCGGGGCGACGGCTTCGGCGGTCCTGCCAACGCTGGTCGCGTTCGCGGTGTTTCCGGGCTGGGGCAAATCACTCGAGGTGCTGGGTTCGTTCATTGTACTGGACCAAGCCTCGGCACAATTCGCTGAACCAATTTTTATCGGACCTGGCATAGGACTTTCGCCGGTCGCATTGCTGCTATCGGCGATGTATTGGTCCTGGCTCTGGGGCATAGCTGGCCTTCTGCTCGCAACGCCATTGACCGCCTGCCTTAAAGTCGCAGGAGACTACATTCCGTCGCTGGGCTTTCTAGCGGTCCTGCTTGGCGCAGACGACACCTCCGAGGACTATCGTGAGTATTACCGGCGGCTGCTCGAACTCGATCAGTCCGGTGCACGGAGCCTGGCCATCCGGCAGAGCGATGGCAAAGGGGCAGAGGTGGCCTTCGACAATATCATTGAGCCCACTTTGATCCTGGCGGGGGAGGAACGCGCGAAGGACCATATAAGCGCAGAGAGCCTGCAATTCATTGCCGAGACGTCCATGCAAATCGTCATCGAAATCGGAGATCGTTTGAGCCGTCCGCGCAACGCCGCGCGCATTCGCGTGCTAGGCGTCACTCCTGTGGGCGAGCCGCACAACATCGGCCTGCTTTTTCTACTCGAGTTGCTGCGGCAGGATAGCGCCGCGGCAATGTTCGCAGGTGAAGACAAATCTGCCGAGGAGATCCGTGGCTTGATACGGCGCTTTGAGCCATCTGTAGTATGCATTTCAAGTACGATGGCGGAATGCATGCCGGCCGCACTGGAGTTGATTCAATCAATCAAACAGGAGAGGCCACGGGTCCGTATCTTCGCTGGAGGGAAAGCGGCGGTGGAACATTCTGAAGATTTCCAGGCAGCCGGCTGTGCCCAGGTATGTATTAGCCGCACCGAAGGGCGGCGCGCGATCCGGCGTTATGGAGGCGAGCCTTACTCCGGCTCGGAGAAATCAACGCCGCTTACAGCCGGCGGTCCTGCTGGAAGGGTCCCAGCAACCGAAGGAGAAGCGAGCAGCAGGGGGTCAAGCGCCAGATTGCGATCCGGGCTGAAATAATGGCAATTCCGGCGATCAAATAAGTCAACACCAGGTTTTTCAAATCGCGCAGACATCAAGATTGAGCTACAGCGTTTATCAGCGTTCATACGCCGCCGAGCCATGTCAATCATAGCTGCGTAGGTTGAGGCGAATGTGCCGAAATTTGCTTGCGTGTGGCAACGTTTGAGACATTCGATTTTGACTGGCTACTTGCCTTAGTCCAGCCTCATCATTTTATCGGACTATTTTAACTATCAATAACTGTTGACCCTCATTCATAACCGACTCATACTTATAACATCAACTTTCAGCCTGCGATGCCCGGCAACGTTTCGGACCGAAGGTTGGATATGGCCATCGAATGCCGCCCTAACAGTGATTTTTGCCAAGTTGCCTGAGAGCGTTGATGGTGCAGACGAAAGGCATGCCAGCCGTTTCCTGATCATTCCAAACATCTGCATATGTTCACGCCATACCGTCTCCCGGCTTCCGTGGGTTTTTTGAAGTGGGTCTGTACTGCATGGAGAAATGGCCGTGGCAAGCGAAATAACTAGTGAAAAGCTTCCAGAAGACAGCAAGTTCATCATAGTACCGAGCGAACCCCAGTTGCACGAAGGCGGTTCAGATTCAAATTCTATAGCAAAGTTTCAGAATGCAGCCGCAAGTCAAGCGAAGACGTCGGAAGCATCGGGCGCGAAACAATTGGGAGGCAGAGTGCTCGCGGTGGCTTCTGGTGGCGGTCACTGGCTCGAGATGTGCCGGCTGTATCCAGTCTTTGAGAATTTGGACGTTGCATTCGTCAGCGTGAGTAAGGCGTATGCGGAGCAGGTGCCGAACCATCGGTTCTATACCGTGCGTGACGTCACTCGCTGGGATCGGTGGGGCCTAGTAGTTCTGGCTGGACAGCTTCTGCGGATTCTATTGATTGAAAGGCCGACGGTTGTAATCACTACCGGGTCCGCTCCCGGCCTGTTCGCCCTGACGATTGCGAAGCTGGCGTTACGCGCGCGAACCATGTGGATCGACAGCATTGCGAATTGCGAACAACTTTCGTCGTCGGGGATGCGAGCGCGCCATGTGGCGGACGTATGGCTGACTCAGTGGCCGTCTCTTGAGCGGCCGAATGGCCCGGCTTATTGGGGTGCAGTGTTGTGATTATCGTTACTACAGGCACTATGCTCCCTTTTGACCGTTTGGTTCAGGCAATGGATCGCTGGGCGGAACAGCACTCATCGGAAGAGGTATTCGCGCAGATCGGGGACGGCGCTTATGAACCACAACACATGAAATGGTCACGGTTTCTTGGTCCGGGGGAATTCGCTGAGCGCGTGCGAATGTCCTCTTTAATCGTCGCTCACGCGGGGACCGGGAGTTTTTTTCTTGCAGCGGAGACGGGCAAGGCAGTTGTTATGCTGCCGCGGCTGGCGGCAAACCGTGAGCATACGACGGATCACCAGGTGCATACTGCGAAGTGGCTAAGCAGCAAACAGGGAGTCTATGTTGCGATGACAGAGGATCAGTTGCCGGCGGCGATCGCAAAGGCTCGGGCGGCCGGCAGCCTGGCCGCGAGCCAATCAACACCATTTGCACCGAAACCCTTCCTCGCTGAGATCCGAAAGTTCCTGCTCGCTTAACAATACTTCACAATCATGGTGGCTCGGAAGGGATAACATTAAATGATCCGTCTCGGACTTATCGGCCTAGGCAAGATGGGAATATCCCACCTTGCGATCGCGAACTCGCATCCTGGTGTGGAGCTTGCTGCGGTTTGCGATACCAATTCGTATATCGCAAGTACGTTAAATAAATATACAGGGATAAAGGTATCAACTGACTATCGGAAACTGCTTGCCGAAGGCAACCTGGACGCCGTTATAATCGCAACGCCGCCACGCTTTCATGGTGAAATGGTACGTGCGGCACTCGAACACAACCTCCACGTTTTTTGCGAAAAGCCGTTCTGCATGAACCCTGACGAAGGCGCCGAGCTGGCAGCAATGGCGCAAAAGCGGCAACTCACCAACCAGGTAGGCTACCATTGCAGATTCGTTGGAGCATTCAGAGAGGCGAAGCGGCTGGTTGTTTCGGGTGCGCTTGGACAAATTCATCATGTTCGTGCGGAAGCGTACGGACCCGTGGTTCTGCGTCCCAAAGGGTCATCATGGCGTGTGCAGAAAAGTGAGGGAGGTGGATGCCTGCAAGACTATGCCTGCCATGCGATCGATCTTATGACCTATATTCTAGGGACCCCCGGCCGCGTGAGCGGAACAATCCTCAATCGGATCTTCTCGCAAGATGTCGAAGACGAGGCATATACCACATTATATTTCCCGGATGGCGTAACCGGGCAACTTTCGTCGAATTGGAGCGATCAAAGTTACCGGAAGATGTCGACGAAGATTACCGTTTGGGGAACCAACGGGCGTCTTACCGCAGACAGGCAAGAGGTTCAGCTTTTTCTTCGCAGCAATATATCCGGCGATCCTGCACTCAAGGAAGGGTGGAACACACTCTACGCAACAGCTTTGGCGGACGAGGTTTGGTACTACCTCCGCGGTGAAGAATACTCTGCACAGATCGATCATTTCGTTGAGTGCGCCGAGAGAAAGCAGACGGAGACGATCTCTTCATTTGCGTCGGCGGTAGCAACGGATCAGGTCGTTTCAATGATGCTGCAAGATTCCGGCGCCACTACAAAAACGGCCATGCAGCGCCGTCCCAGCCTGGAGAGGACAATACCTCGGAGGAATGGAATCTTCCGCCGCATGAAAGCGCTACTTGTTTAACAACTATGAACCAGGCCAAGACCACAATGGACAGGGTCCTGTTTGGCGATAATCAGTTCTTCGGAATAAACCACATGTCCGAAGAGAAAGCCCGGACGCAGTCCGTCCGCTTTCAGGATGACATCAGTATCATCGAGGTTTTAGATATCGCCTACGATGCGGGCATCCGCGTGTTCATGTGCACAACCCACGAGCGGGTTGCGGCAATCTGTGATCATGTTCGAGGGAACCCGGAGCGCTACAAGGATTTTCGATTCTATCCGTGCATGCCCTACGCACACAAATATGCAGATGCAGTTACTGAACTGGGCATGCTAGGTGCGTTGAAGCGCTTCCTTCCAGAGGATGGCGCTTTGAGTGCACTGCTGAAGGGAGGGCGGTCAATTGCTACGAAGGACATGGAGGGAATCGCTCAACTACTGATTGATGCAGAGATGAAGATGTTTGCCGGGCTTTCTACGCCGGTGATCTTTCTCCAGAACGTGGTGACAGATCTTTTGATGGGGATAGGCTTCAAGGACGCTTTTCGAATGTTCGCTGATCACGTAATGCAACGTTACGGGGCTGAACCCGGTTTCATCACAATGAACATGCCGCGCCTGCTCGATGTGCTGGAAGAAGTGGGCATTTCTAATCCGATTATATGCGCTAACATCAATAAGATTGGATTCCGCATGTGCGGCGGGCTTAAGCAGTACGAGGACACGCTTGCAACAAGGAATTTTCGTCCCGTGGCAATGTCGGTCCTGGCGTCCGGGGCAATACCGCCACGGGAGGCGATCGCATACGTGTGTAGCCAGAAAACGATCTGTTCAATTGTATTTGGCGCTTCAAGCCGTTCCAACATCGTGGAGACCAAACGCCTGATTGATGAAATGACTCGTGTCTAGTTCAGGTGAGAATCATCGTCCCGCGTCCAGGTAGCGAAACAGGCCGCCAAGGCTGCGGACGCCATCAAGGCATCCGCAACCCTGGCTGATTGAAGACTAGCTATCTGAAAATTCCTCTTGGATCATCCGATCGCTGATTCTTAATCGTTCGGTTGAGAATTAAGGACCACCGAGAAATGCCACCTCCTCGGGGGTTGACTTGCAGAAGGCGGAATCGGCGTAGACGTTGCCGTTGGGTCCGTGGTCGGCGCTGCTGAAGCGGTTGCCGTTGGAGTTGCGGTTGGCTCAGTCGTCGGAGCGGCTGATGCGGTAGGAGTAGCCGCCGCACTCGACGGGGTTCCCTGCGCGACGACAAATCCATACGCCGGCACGGGTATCGTCACCTGGCCTGAGGCCGGGCCTGCGGTCACCTGGCCGCCACTGCCAAGGGTTACCAAATCTGAGTTCTCGTTGGTATCAGTGATCGAGGACGTATAGTTGATTTGCTCCACGGTACCGGTGGGAAGGCCAGCCGTGGAGGGAAATTGAACTACGACATTTTCCGCGCTCGAGTTTGAATTCACGATGGCGGCGTTCCAGGCATTGTTGGCGTCATGCCATGCGCCGACCGCGACTCCGCTATAGGTGTTTGAA
>DATJUF010000031.1:0-2877 GCA_035502655.1 Binataceae bacterium (SeqCode) | reverse complement strand
CGTGTTGCCTGGCGAAGTCGCCTTCAAGCTTTACGATACTTACGGCTTTCCACTCGATCTGACATCGGATGTTCTGCGCAATCGCGGCTTCACTGTCGACGCGAACGGGTTCGATCGGCTGATGGAGGAACAGCGGGAGCGCGGACGGGCTGCCCGTAAAGATGATGGGACTGCGCCCGAAATCGCGGTCGACGCAGGGGTATCTTCACGCTTCATCGGCAACCACATATATGAGGCCGATTCCGAACTCGTAGCGGCTGAGTTAGCCGGCGACGGCTGTATCACCTTGATCGCTGCTGAGACGCCTTTCTATCCCGAGGGTGGCGGCCAGACCGGCGATCGCGGTGTAATCGAGACGGAATCCGGCGCGCTCGCCGAGATCACCGATACGCGCAAGCATAATGGCGCTATTCTTCACTTTGGCCGTATCTTGCAAGGGGAGCCGGGTGAGTTTCAGCCGGGACGGCGGGTCAAATTGCAAATCGATCGCGAGCGCCGCGACGCCGCGATGCTCAACCATTCGGCGACGCACATCCTCCACTACGCGCTGCGCGAGATTCTCGGCAACGAAGTCCATCAGGCGGGCTCGATGGTTTCGCCGGAGCGTTTGCGCTTCGACTTTAACCATCAGGGAGCGATTGGCGAAGGCGCTCTGCGTACGATAGAAGAGGAAACTAACGCGCGTATCCGTGAGAACGCTGAGGTTACGGTCGAGGAGATGGCTTATGATGACGCGCTCAAGGCGGGAGCGCTGGCCTTTTTCGGCGACAAGTATGGCGACATCGTGCGGGTCGTGCGGATGGGTGACTTTTCCGTCGAACTATGCGGCGGCACGCATGTGAACCGCACGGGCGACGTTGGACTGTTCAAGCTTGAAGCCGAAGCGGGCGTTGCGGCCGGGGTGCGGCGGATCGAAGCCTACACTGGGCAGGGCGCTCTCGATGCGATTCGCAAGCGCGAGCAACTTCTCGAAGAGATCGGGGACCATCTGGGGGCGCGTGATAGAGCCGCCCTGGATCGGGTACAACGCTTGCTCGCACGCGAGAAAGAACTCGAAAAGAAGCTCCGTGGCCTCGAGCAGAAGCTGGTGAGCGGCGCCGGGTCAGGTGCGGCTGCGGACGACGAACGTGTGCGGGAAGTCCATGGGGTGAAAGTCGTGACGCGCAAGGTCGAAGGGGTCGAGGCACGCGCATTGCGCGAGATGGCCGATCGTCTTCGGCAAAAATATGGCTCGGCAGTGGTCGCGCTCGGCTCAGAACTGGGTGAGAACAAGGCGGCATTGCTTGTCGCGGTGACTTCTGACCTCGCAAAGAATGTCAAAGCTGGGGACATCATCAAACAAATTGCACCGATCATCGGCGGATCGGGTGGCGGACGATCCGATTTTGCGCAGGCGGGCGGCCATGATGCGTCAAAGCTCGATGAGGCGCTCGAAAAGGTCGCGGCGCTGGTGTGATTGAGGTAGAAACACCGGCCGATTTAATCCTAAGTTAATCGTCCCTGTGCGGTTGAAGAGATTTAACACGGAGGGTGAAAAAGGATAGCATCCTCATTCTAGATGGCCCAAATTGGTATCCCCAACGGTAACGTTGATGGTGGTTTGACGAGCGTAAGCGAACTTAATACCGACCAGAGTGGCGATTCGCTGGAACTCCATTTCGACGACCATCGTTTTTTAACTGAACTTCTGGGGCAGCACGACCAGCACATCCGCACTATCGAGCAGGCGCTTGAAGTAAAAATCGGCATCAATGGCAGCACGCTCAAGATAATTGGCGGGCATGCCGAGCAGGCGTTGGCCGGCCGGCTGCTTGGTGAGTTATATGATTTGCTGAAGCGCGGGTATCCGATTTATCCCGGCGACGTGGAATACGCGACGCGGATAATACGTGCTGATCGCAACGCCGACCTCAAGGACATCTTCCTTGATCAGGTTTATATTTCGGCGCACAAGCGGATTATTTCGCCTAAAAGCGTCAATCAGAAGCTATACGTCGAGGCGATTCGCACTCACGATATAGTCTTCGGGATCGGTCCGGCCGGGACTGGCAAGACCTATCTCGCGATGGCGATGGCGCTATCGGCACTGATGAAAAATCAGGTTACGCGGATGGTGTTATGCCGTCCGGCGGTCGAAGCCGGCGAAAAACTGGGTTTTCTACCTGGCGACCTTAACGAGAAGGTAAACCCGTACCTTCGCCCGCTATATGACGCATTACATGACATGGTTGATTTCGATCGGGCGCGGCGCATGCTCGAGCGCGGGACGATCGAGGTTGCGCCGTTGGCATTCATGCGCGGACGGACGCTGAATGAATCATTTATTATTCTTGATGAGGCACAGAACACCACGTCAGAACAGATGAAAATGTTTCTGACGCGCTTGGGCTATAGCTCGAAAGCAGTGATTACCGGTGACATCACTCAAATCGATCTACCGAGCGGCAAGCTGTCCGGCCTGAAAGAGGCGCGAACCGTACTGGCGGAAACGCCGGGAATCCGCTTCGTTCATTTTAACGAACGTGACGTCGTGCGCCACCGGCTGGTTCAGGCGATCATCACCGCCTACGAATCGTTCAATGGCGATCGCACTGAGCCACTGCCGTTCGGCGCGCCTGGTGCCGCCAAACGCTAGCCTAGCAGCCTGACATGGCCGTGGAGGGGCGGACATCGCTGGCGGCAGGACGGCCACTTTTGCGCGCGGTCAAAAGCGATGCCAAGGAGACCCTCCTGTTGCTTGGCCTCAAGCATTGCGAGCTATCGTTGGTGCTGTGCGATGATGCTGCGATTCAATGTCTAAATCGCGATTTTCGCAACAAGGATAAGCCAACAGATGTGCTGTCGTTCGAGCAGGCCGGAGCGGCGGGGGGGGGGGGG
>DATJUF010000030.1:0-9249 GCA_035502655.1 Binataceae bacterium (SeqCode) | reverse complement strand
ACCGGTCCATTGGCCATTGCGGCACGCCTGAATCTTAGCGCCGGAATCATTGTCACTGATCCATACTGTGATTAATGCCTGCGAACTGCTTAAATTAACGTTGATCGAGCCGCCAATCTTGAGAGGAAATCTCAAATGGGAAACAGCAGGATTCTGCGGAAAACCAGAGTGCCTTATCCGGCGACCGGTGTGCTAGCGTCAGTGGTCGAGATAGCATGTTCATCCTGCGATGGGTCGAAGATCGTCATTGTTCCGGATATCGAATTGCCGAAGCTCGAAGAGAGTGCCTTGGATGACGTCCGTTGCCGGGAATGCGAGGATTTAGTGGCTTAGGCGCGATCGCGGAAGGACATTTTTGCGCGCACCACTCTACTGAAGCAGGCCCGTGCGAATTGTCATAACGGCTCTGATTGTGGCGTTGATTTTTATCGGCGCTGGTTTTTTCGTCTGGAACCAAATTGAAACACAGCAAGCTGCCGAACGCGCCAATTTGCAAAAGCAGATTGACCAGCTTCAGGCTGAACGCGACCAGCTCAAGGCCGAGGACGATCGAACGAAGGCAGCGCTGGACAAAGTCCAGGCAGAAGAGGATCGCCTGGCCACAGTCAATGAAGAATTGACCAAAACGATTCAGCAGGCGCAGTTAACCGGCAAGATTCCTCCGCCGAGTTCACTGCCGTTCCCGCCCAAGTAGCCGGATGGCCTTCATTAACCGGCGATAGGCGGAAGAGGCCACTCTAAACAGTTATTCGGGTTCCTTTTCGCTTCGGCTTGGCGGCAGCATATAACGTTGCCATTCGAGCAGATGGCTGAGCGACTTCATGTCGGGCATGCGGTCGAGGTAGACCTCGCCTTTCAGATGGTCGGTCTCATGCTGAATCACGCGCGCATGGAAGTCATTGGCGATAAAATCGAGCGCCTCCCCCTCGCGGCCGAGCGCCGACACCTTTAGCTGCCTGTAGCGCGGTACCTTCCCGCGCATATCGGGTATACTCAGGCATCCTTCCCATTCATCGGCCTTGCTAGCGTCGGATACAGTCACGACCGGATTAATCAGAAACGAGAGTGGAACCTTCGGCATATCGGGATAGCGCGGATGGTTCTCGACTTCGAGCACTGCAATCTGAAGCGGCAGATGAACCTGGGGGGCGGCCAAGCCTACGCCGGAGTATTCCCGCATCGTCTCGACCATGTCCTCGAGCAGCCGCTGGAACTCGGGAGTGGGAATTGCCGCGGGATCAACCGGACGTGCAACTCTCCGAATGGCTGGATGGCCGAGGCGTGCAACTTTCAGAATCATGCGGATTTCCTTGAGTGCGGGTCAGCGGCCCGCGCTTGTGGCCAAGACGCAACTCCACGAGTCTTGTTGTTCCCGCCAAAATAGCAGCAAAATTTTAATATTGACACCGCAGAGCGATCATCGTCCTGGGGGATTCTCGGCGAAACGAGGAACGGCAGTTTGCCTGGCCGAAGGCAGGCGTCACGCAGCGGGGCGCCGCCTGCTGCGTGACGCCCGCAGCAGGAAGCAGAGCGGCTGCCCGGCTCCCTCCTGCAGCGATAAGGCACACGGGGCTTCAGCGGGATCGGTGCATCCAATCCGCCGACGCTCCTTGCAGAAAGATTAGCGGCTTGCTTACTAGACCGGTAGTCGCCTGCGAATCTTGCGCGCCGAGCCTCCGCTTAAGTGCTCGTCATTTTGGCAAACACTTAAGTGGTTTGCCTTCACAATCCCAGGGTTTCTTTGAGATTATGAGACGGATAGCGCCTAGCGAAGCGAGCTTGGCTTTCGCTGTTAGCCCTTACCGTTGACGTACTCGAAGTCATCGTCACTCTGCTCGGCCTCCGCACGCCAGCGATCGATTGATTCGAGATTAAAACGCCAGTCGCTGCCGACTTTGAATGCTGGCAGCTTCTTTTTCTTCAAAAGACGGTAAATTGTCGAAGGGTGGACCCGTAGGTATCCTGCTACTTCTTCCAAAGTCAATACGGTCGCCATCGTGGTCCTCCTTTTAGAGTGACCGGATTTGCATAAGCTTGCTGTTCTTCTTAACAAATAGTCAGCGATTTGACAACTATGTGTTAGCGAAGCTTATGGAAACATGGCGACGTATGGGTTCTGAATGCTTAACCCCGAAGCGGCAGACTGTTGCGCCTTCCCGCCTCGAATGGCCGGTTTTTGAATAACTCCTCGCGGCCGCTAATCTGACCGAAAAACTCAACCTGCGCGAAGCTGTTATCAGTGAGCGAGTGGATAGAGAATCAGCAATACAGAACATGCGGCAGCCGCTTGACCTAGCTCGTGGCGGCGGTGCGGCATCTGGCGCGAACGAATTATTAAAGGCACGTGCGGCGGCTTTTGAGAGGCGCCGCCGCTCGATGTGGGCTTCCCGAGGTGATTACAGAACTACGCCTGCCAGCGGAAATTTCTGCGATGGGATCCGGGCGCGTGCAGCCATGAACGAAAGCCGATCGGCCGTGGTGTTCCGTCCGCATGATTAGTTCCGGAATTGTTGCCGTTGACTGGCAAAACTGCGGCCTGAAGCGCCGTGAACTCGGCAATAAGCCCTTGTAGCACGGGGCAAGGTCCATCCTCGAATGACTGGAATTTCACATTCGCCACTTCACCGCTAATTGGCCGGCCATCATCATCAATTACAGCGACCCTGCTGCCTGAGACGAGGAAGTTCCAGCGGCATCGCGTGCAGTAATAGAGTCGCGCTCGACCGTTGAAAAGGTAAGAATCACCTAGCGGTCCGATGGCAAAGCTGTGGCGTAGATTTATCTCCGGCGCGTGACTGCCAAACTTGACGAGCTTCATACTGAAACCCAGGGGCAAAATCCGCGCCGCCGCAAATATCAAGGTAAATCAATTACTTAGCGCTTTGTCGCAGCGCGGCTGGGCAGCCTAGCGTGTTGCACCAGCCTGCGTTTTGCACTGCTTGACAGACATGAGAAGTCGCGGTTGAAGGGACGATTAGAGGCCTCATCGGCTTTATCCCTTTTGCCACCACGCCGCTATCGGCCTCCACCGAGAATTTACCGTCTAAGATCAGGAAGAGGTTGCCGTGCGAAGCCCCTGTCAAATCCAGGGGTCACCGCGCGGCACCTCCCTCGGCTGATATTGTCTGCGATTTCGTTCACCAGATCGCCTGCCTGCTGCTAGATCAGCCGGCTGTAGCAGCAGCAGACTAAATATCTGGCAAAAGCACTTAATCTCAAATTCATAAAAACCAAAAAGCCGCTACTGCAACTCAGAGTGACTATTCTGTGTAGCTTATGGCTTTATACTAAATTGACTCCTTTCAGCGTTATATCCAGTAGCTAATATTTCAATAGGAACTGGAAGTCGTGTTGCTTTCACTTTCCATCGCGCCGTTTGGATTCCATGTAGTCGTAGTCTGTTTCTGCACGGGTCCATCAGGGGAAGCGATTGTAGTTGTCTGCTTTTGGACGGTGCCATTAGGCCCCCAGGTAGTAGTTACCTGATGATGTTCTGGCTCAACCGTCGGCACGGTCGGAACAGACTGAACCACTACCGGTGGCGGTGCAGGAACCTGAACTACCTTCGGCGGCTCGCTCTCAACCGTATGGCTGTAAAAGCAGCCTCCTGCGCTTAGCCCCATCACCAGCGCAAGGGTTACAAATATCCAGCGATTGAGTATAGCAAGTAGAGACGAACCTTTAGATCTAGTCTTCATAGCGGTTTTCCTCCAAACGCTCTGTGGCTGACGCTGACGAATAGACTTTGGATTTATAGTAGTGCAATGCCAATGCCATCGCGCTTGCGGCCCGCACATTAGAGATGTGATTCGCGAAACTCTATACTGCTTATATAGGTAGCACGATTGTACACGGACTAATGGCATTATTAGCCATCGGCAGTTGCCATTAGTTAATCTATTGGCGGGAGAAAGGCAGTTACTACGTAAATTCTACTTGATTCATAAATCGGCCAGCAGGTTGACGCGGGATGGCCCTTCTGCTGGCCGATTGGGGCAAGAATCGATGCAATAACTATGGAAGAGGCTTATCGTGAAGCGGTAGCAACGACCATCCGATTCCTGACGCCCTTGACGCCAGTGACCTGATCCGTCACGCGGACTGCTTGATCCGCAACCCTTGCCGAGGACACATCGCCGCGTAAGGTCACAATGCCCGCCTGGGTTTTAACGTGAATGTCCTGATGCTTCGTGGTGTCATTTCTGTCCAACGCTGTCTTGACTTTGGCGGTGATCGTCGTGTCGATCGTGGCGGTTTTGGCGCCATGGTAGGTATCGACCAGCGCATGGCCGGTATCGTCGGCGGCCTGCTCGGTTTGGATCCCCGCCTGATGCATCGACTCGCTGGCCGTCTGGGCAAGCACCACGCCGGGAAATGCCAACGCGGTTCCGAGCATAACAATCAGGATTTTCGACTTCATTTCTGTGAGGCTCCTTTTGCCTGATTTCTCAGGACTTGAGGCTGCGCACTGCATATTGAACTACTTATAAGGCTGATAAGCGAACTTTGTGCCAATTATATTGCCGAGCGATGGTCCATCCCGAGCAGAAACCAAGCGCTTAAGTATCAGCATCGTGTCGGCCGGCCGCTACACGCTAGGCTGCAACGCTCCCGGAGCTTGGCTTTGAAGGCTACGCCGAGGAGGTGAAGGCGGAGGAGTCGACGCGCCCCAGTTTTTGCCAGCGACCACTCCAGGCGCATAGCCGAGCGGAAGGCTAGGCCCAGGCACAACGAAGGTTCCGTGGAATGCGCCCAACGCCAGTTTAACGGATACGTTCTGCTTAGCGGTGGCGCGACAGGAGTTTCTTCATATCTTCGGCATGTTGTTCTTCAACTGCAAGAATATCGGTAATGATCTTCTTGGTGCTCAAATCTCCGTTGCCGAGCCAGCGCACGAACTCGCTGTAAAATTCGATCGCGATCCGCTCCGCAATCAGGTCGTCCTTGATCATTTCCGCGATACTGGCCGGCTCGCTATAGGTCGAAAGGCTGCGCTCGGCCAGGCCGTCGGGATTAAAGTTGGGTACACCATTCAGCTCGATGATCCGCGCCGCGACCATGTCTGCGTGCTGCTCGGCTTCCATCGCATGTTCGGCGAATTCCTTTTTAACCCCTTCGGAGTTAATGCCACGTACGGTGTAGAAATGACGTTTATACCGTAGGACACAAACCAGCTCTATCGCGAGAATCTGATTGAGGACCTCGATCACTTTGGCGCGATCAGCGCGGTATTCCTCAGTGACTGCACCTTTTTCGATATGTTCGCGGGCGCGGCGCCGGATTTCCTCGGGATTGCTCATTACGTGATCCATTGCGATATTTCACCTCCCGGTTGGGCTTGCGCGTGGGTGTTGCTCAGTTGAACAGCGTGATCATTACTCCTGCGAGTTCGAGGCCAAACGTGGTGTGCACTCCAAACCCAGCAAATAATTCAGACATGCCGAAGCACGGCGCTCGCTCTCCTAATCCCAAAGCAATACTTGCGCCTTAATATCGCTGGGAGCTTGCGCGCATCGAGAAGTTGGCCATTTTCTTGCGTTTCCAAATTTGGTTCTTCCTTGCAGGATGCAAATGGTGGCCGGCCCAGAGCAAAATCGTCAAGATTCTTTGGCGGATTCTTCGGCGCGCTCCTCCCTTGGCGAGGTCTTCAGCACGCTGATTTCGGCGCGGCTCGATCGCCTGCCATGGAGCCGCTTTCACTGGTTATTGATCATCGGGCTCGGCGTCACCTGGGTGCTCGACGGCCTTGAAGTCACCCTGATGGGTGCAATCAGCGCGGTGCTCCAACGCCCAGATGTGCTCCATTTCACCGCTGCTGAGATCGGCTCGATCAGCTCGGCCTATCTGGCAGGCGCGGTGACCGGCTCGTTGATTTTCGGCCATCTGACTGATCGATTCGGCCGACGGAAGTTTTTTTTCCTGAGCCTGTCCGTATATTTGATTGGCGTCGGGCTGACGGCGCTGTCGTGGAACCTGCTCAGTTTCGGCCTATTCCGCTTCATCACCGGGATGGGAATCGGCGGGGAATACTCGGCGGTCAATTCCGCCATCGACGAATTGATTCCAGCGCGGCTGCGCGGGCGCATCGATCTGATTATCAACGGCAGCTATTGGCTTGGCGCGGCTTTAGGTTCCGCGTCGACGTTGCTGATTCTCGACCCGCACCTTCTGCCAGTGAATATCGGATGGCGCGTTGGCTTCGGCGCGGGGGCGATTATCGGTCTGATCGTTTTGTTTCTGCGAGAATTCATCCCCGAAAGTCCGCGCTGGCTGATGACCCACGGTCGCCGTGAGGATGCCGAGAAGACCGTCGGTGAAATCGAAGAGACGGTAGAGCATGAAACCGGTGCGCAGCTCTCGCTGCCGGATCCCTCGGACGCTATACGGATTAAGGTGCGGCACGATTTCGGCCTTGGCGTGATTCTTAAGCCGATGGTCACCAGGTATCGCTCGCGGACGATCCTCGGCCTTGCGCTGATGATTGCCCAAGCCTTCGTCTACAATGCCATCTTTTTTACTTATGCACTGGTGCTGAATCGTTACTTCGGCGTAAAGCCTGATGCTGCCGGGCTGTACCTGCTGCCATTCGCGTTCAGCAACTTTCTCGGGCCGCTGCTGCTCGGCCATTTCTTCGACTCAATCGGACGGCGGCAAATGATCGCGGCCACCTTTGCGAGCGCCGGATCTTTGCTGATCTTGACCGGCTACCTGTTTGCGCATGGGGTTCTGACGTCATTCAGCCTCACGGTTTTGTGGACCGTGATGTTCTTCTTCGCGTCGCCCGCTGCGAGTTCCGCATATCTGACTGTCAGCGAAATTTTTCCACTGGAGATGCGCGCGCTGGCGATAGCTCTGTTCTATTCGGTAGGGACGGCGGTAGGCGGGATCGTCGCGCCCTGGTATTTCGGCCATCTGATCGATACCGGCTCGCGAGGCGCTTTGATGCAAGGCTACTTCGTCGCAGCGGCACTAATGATCGGTGCTGCAATCGTCGAAGCCGTGCTCGGTGTAGCGGCCGAGCGCATGAGTTTGGAGAAGATTGCGGAACCGCTCTCGTCGGCTGATTAGCTTCGAGCCGAACCCGTTATGCATTCGGGCGCGATTCGCGGACCAGCTCCAGTGCGTACAGCCTGGATCAAACAAAGTGCGGCATGATTTGCTCGCCAAGGATGCGCATATAGTGGATCTGGCTGTCGAGCCGTCCGCCGACCGGACCAATCCATAGCTTCGCCGCACCGGCCTCGGCCAGCGCTTCGATCTGCGCAATCCAATCGCCCGCATTGCCCGCCAGCGCGAAACGCTTGATCGCATAGTCGGTCAAGCCAAGCTGGTCCATCCTTTGGGGATTGCGGCCTTCATTGAGGACGTGATCGTAAAGGACATAGCCGTCGACGTATCCCTGGAGCTTTACGCGGAAGTCTTCCGGCACATGCTTGCCCTCAAGCCCCTGGCGCATCGAATGGTTGAGAATCGAGGAAACCGAAGCCTTGACATTGGCGATCGCGCGCTCGCGGTCCTCGTGCAGCGAGGTGCGCGTCGTGAACCAGATATCGACTGCGGAAGGATCGCGGCCGGCCTCGCGCGCACCGGCCTGAACCCGCGCGATCGTGTCCTGGATAATTTCCGGCAACAGCCCCGTACCCGCGATTACGCCGTCGAAGATACGCCCGCCCAGATGGAGCATCTTAGGCCCCTCGGCGCAAAGCGAAATCGGGATCCGCGGGCGAACTGCCTCGCGCCACCAGCGCACGCGTTGCGGACGCCCCTGATAAGTGGCAGTGCCAGTCGCGAGCAAATCGCGCACGCACGTGACGTAATCTTCGAGCCGAGCGCGGGAAGCGATTTTGTAGCCGATATTGAGCACGGCACTGTCGCCGCTGCCGATGTCCATGAAGGCGCGCCCACCCGTCAGGCTATCGATTGACGCGAGGAATGAGGCCATCACCTGCGGCTCGCGCGTCAGCGGATTGGTCGGACGCAGGCCGACGCGGGCGCGGGTCGAGGCCATCGCGGCGATCGTCGCGCGCACGTAAGCGTCGCCGCCGACAAAGGCCGAATCGTAGGTGCCGAGCGCTTCCGCGCCGTAATCCTCAGCCATCCGCACCAGATCGCTGAATTTGCCGGTATCTTCGCGGCCAAGCAGCGCGCTGCCGGGAAATAGATTGATGCCGAATGCGACCTTCATGTGACGATTCGCGAGGCCAAGAGCCTTGGCAGGTTCATCGGCGTTCGCGCCTCCAGTTAGACTTGCGCCTCTATCCGCAGCATGCACCGGCCTCATCGATGGGTCCGTGCGGGGCGTCTCGCGCGAGAAATACACCTCGTGCGGCTCCCGCGACAAGCCCGCGCCCGATGGCATCGTTTGTAACAGCGGCGTCAATTCACTTAGTCTGCCGTGCATAAGCGCGGCCGCGATTCAGAACGCGTCCGCTCTTCCATTAAGCGCGTCGAGGGAATTGACTATGGCTAATCTGCTCGAAGGAAAAATTGCCCTGATCACCGGGTGCGGCAGCGGTATCGGCCGTGCGGCTGCAATCAACTTTGCCCGTGAGGGCGCGATCGTGACCGGCGCCGACGTCAATCGCGAAGGCGGTGAGGCAACTATCAAAATGATTCGCGAGAGCGGCGGCAAGGCCGATTTCGCGCCCGCTGATGTCACCGACGCGGCCCAGGTGCAGAACCTAATCACTGGCATCGTCAAGGCTCATGGGCGGCTGGATTGCGCCTACAATAATGCAGGCGTCGAAGGTGACGTCAGTGAGATTCACGACACCTCGGAGCGCAGCTACGACCGCGTGATGGCGGTCAACGTCAAGGGCGTCTGGCTTTGCCTCAAGTATGAAATCCAGCAGATGCGCAGGCAGGGTGGCGGCGCGATTGTGAATACCGCCTCGGTAGCAGGACTTTCGGGTTTTCCGAACCTGTCGATCTATGTGGCCAGCAAACACGCGGTAGTCGGGATGACCAAGAGCGCCGCGATAGAGAACGCTCAGAGCGGCATCCGTATCAACGCCGTATGTCCCGGTCCGGTCGATACGCCGATGATGGAGCGCATCGCCAATAACGAAGGTGCGCCCGGGCGCAAGGAGTTCGAGGCGATCGTGCCGATGCGGCGCTATGCCAGGCCGGAAGAGATCGCGATTACGGTGACGTGGCTATGCTCACCACAGGCTTCCTACGTGACCGGTGTGACGATGCCCGTCGACGGCGGCCTCTTCGCTTCCTGAGGCATTGAATAGCTATTCAACA
>DATJUF010000029.1:0-4451 GCA_035502655.1 Binataceae bacterium (SeqCode) | reverse complement strand
AATCCTGCACGACCTGCCGGGCAACGAATGGCGGCGGGTGCAGAAGGCCGACGGCTACAAGTATACGATTGTCAACGGCGAGGTCACCTTCGAGGGCGAGCGCTGCACCGGCGCGACTCCGGGCCGGGTGCTGCGCCACGGCCTCGGCGCCTGAGCGGGGTAACGGTTAACCGGGCCCGGGCCTGATTAACCCATAGAGTACCCAGTTAGCCCAATGGGGCGTTCCGCCATCGGACCGCCCCATTTTATTGATCCGCCCGCCACTCATCCGCAACCGTCTGCTAAACGTTGCACAGTGACTAGCTCGATCAACTTAAATATCCTTGCTTGCTTCACATCCATATTTGAGCGTCCGCATCCAACTGCCGCTTGATAATTGTCGGAACCCAAGGCTGTCTGGCAGCGGCGACGGCTAAAAAAGAGCTAGTGCCTGAAAAACAAAAGTGAGATAGCATCAACATGGCAGTGGTGCGCATATGAATGAGCGGACTTGCGCAATGGTGGTGATAGGGAACGAAATCCTTTCAGGCAAGGTACAGGATACCAATGCCTATTTCACGGCGCGCGAGCTGCGAAAACTAGGTGTTGCTCTTAAACGTATCGCAGTGGTCCCGGATGAAATCCAGCCAATTGTCAACGAAGTTAGTTATTGCGCTAAGACTTTCGATTTCGTCCTCACCTCTGGCGGTGTGGGCCCGACACATGACGACATAACTATTGAAGCTATTGCGGCCGCCTTTGGGCGCAAACTGATGATACATCCGGAGCTTGAACGGATCGTACTCCAACATTTCAAGGGTGGGGCTAACGCGGCAGGCCTTAAGATGACCCAGGTGCCAGAAGGTGCGGTACTGAACGCTGGCGGCGACTTGCGGTTCCCGACCGTGCAACTGGAAAACGTCTACATATTGCCCGGGATTCCGCAGATTTTTGAGAGGAAGCTGATGGCGCTGGCGGGGCGCTTTACGACCGATCCTTACTTTATCCGTACGATTTTCCTCGACGCGAGCGAAGGCCTGATCGCCGAGTATCTCAACCAATGCTTGGGTATTTACCCTGAGCTTCTGCTCGGCTCATATCCGCGTATCGGCGACAGCTCTTACCGGGTTAAGCTGACGCTGGAGTCTAAGGACGTTGACTATTTGCAAAAGGCGTTCGATTATCTAATGGGACTCTTGCCCAGGGACGCAGTGGTGAAGGTGGAATAGTGGGGGAGGGGAACAGGATGAAAAATTCAATTCGATTAACCGTGGTGATTCTGGCGCTATCACTGGCGCTGCCAGTGGCAGCGCGGGCGCAGGATAACAGTGGCGTCGGGACCAATCCGCAAGTGCCGCAGCCGCAGCAAAGCTCAGGCGTCAATTGGAAAGGCGTTGGCGTCGGGGCGGGAACGGTCGTGGGTAATCTTTTGTATATGCCGGCCAAGCTGCTCTATGGCATCGGCGGTGGCCTCGTCGGCGGCGCCGGCTATGTGCTGACAGGCGGCAATAAGCAGGTCGCCAACACGATATGGCGCAGTTCGCTCGGTGGTGACTACGTGCTGACGCCGAGCATGGTGGCCGGCCAACAGCCGGTGCATTTCAGCGGACCGACCGATACTGCCCCGCAGGCGAATATCAGCAATAGCGGCAGGGCCGTAGCTGATACCAGCTATCCCAGGACTTCGACGCTGCCGCCGGCCGGTCAGACGGTCAATTCGGCGCCTCATCCGATAGACCGTGGCACGGGGCCGGTCGGCAGTGGGAATTCCTTACCGCTGCCTGATAGCAGTATCGAGTAGCGCCTCGCGGCCCGGTGGCAGTTCGATGGCTAAAGTGCGCTTCTATTGGAAATCGACCTGCTCTACCTGCCGCAACGCAAGAAGCTTCATTCTTGACGAGCTTGGCGCCGAGCTCGATGAGCACAATTATGCCAAAGAGCCGCTGACCATCGACGAATTAAAGAGCATTTTCAGGGGTGCCGACCCGCGCGACTATATCAATCCCAAGAGTCCGGCCTTCAAAGCGATGGGCTTGAAAGGCAAATCACTGACACAGGCTGAGGCGCTGGAGCTGATGGTGCAGGAGCCGAATCTAATCAAGCGTCCCGTGACGGTCGTGGGCAAGAAGATTATCGCCGGCTTCGATCGCGACGCTCTGCGTGAGGCTTTGAAATCCTAGGCTGAAGGTAAGCTTAGCTGGTTGAGGCGGATTTTTCGGTTGCTTCGACGCGCTCGATCCTATCGGCCCGATTACTCTGGGAGTGGCCCCCAGGAAGCGGCAGCTTGCTCGATGTTAGCACGTCAATGAATTTGCGCACGGCAGGCGAGAGTTCGCGTCCACGCTTATAGATGATCGCGAGCGGCCGCGTGAACGGCCCCTCCGCAAACTCTAGCATCTTGAGCGACCCGCGGCTGGTCTCCAGTTCGACGGTCGAGCGCGGCACGATCGCGATACCTTGGCCGATCTCAACCGCGCGCTTGATGGTTTCGATATTGTCGAACTCCATCGTATAGTTCGGTTTGACGCCGTACTCACGCAGAATCCGATCGGATGCCTTGCGCGTCGCGATATCGCGTTCGTAACCGACGAAACGCTGTCCGGCAAGCTGGCTGACGCTAACCTTGTTCACCTTCGCCAGCGAGTCCTCGGGCGGAACCACTAGCACCAACTCGTCGTGGCGGAAGGCAATAGTGACGATCTGTCCGCGCTTGGCCGGATAAGCGACAACGCCCAAATCGATTTTGCCTTCGACTAGATCCTCGTAAATCTTATTCGAGCGCAAGTATTCAAGGTGAACGTTGACTTGGGGAAAAGTCCGCAGAAACTCGGAAAGGTAGGGTGGCAACTCGTGCAATCCAACGCTGTAAACGGTGCCAACTCGAATCGCTCCGGCTACCACTGACCCGATTTCGCGCAAACGGTTTTCTAACTCGATGAAGCGGCGGACAATTTCCTTGCTGGAGTTATAGAGAATCTGACCCGCCGCAGTAGGTTTGACTCCGGCCCGCGCCCGCTCTAACAATCGGCACTCGTACTTGTCTTCGAGGCTGCGGACCTGCTGGCTGACCGCCGATTGGGTCACGAAATTCTGTGAAGCGGCATAAGAAACGCTGCCGCTTTCGATGATGTCGCAGAAGACCTTTAACGTCTCGATGTGCATAACGCTACGTTCTGATATAAGCGTATTTGATGGTCAAAGCTTACGCAACGGGGTATCAAACGAAAATTGGGGCAAACTTTTGACCCGCTTTAGCAGCTTAAGCGACCCGTCCATACTACTCAGCTAAAAGTAGCCGCGCTGATAGCTGAAGCAAGCCTAGTCTTATGGAGTGATACGATGGCGGAGTTGTTGAAAGACCTTGATTTTTTTCATCTTGACGACCTGCTCGGACACGAAGAGAAGATGACGCGGGACGCCGTCCGGCAATTTGTCCAGCGCGAGTTCATGTCCGATATCGAGCAGCATTTTGCCGATGCCACCTTCCCCCTTGAAGTAGTTCCAAGGCTGGCCGAACTCGGCGTCTTCGGCGCTAATCTCAAGGGCTATGGCTGCGCCGGAATGAACAACATCGCTTATGGCTTGATCATGCAGGAACTCGAAGCGGCCGACTCCGGCCTGCGCTCGTTCGCCTCGGTTCAGAGTGCGCTCGCGATGTACGCGATTTACGCCTGGGGTTCCGAGGAGCAGAAGAATCGCTATCTGCCGGAGATGGCTAAAGGCAAGCTAATCGGATGCTTCGGGCTGACTGAGCCGGACCACGGCTCGGATCCTGGTGGAATGGAGACGCGGGCACGCAAAGACGGACACGGCTGGGTACTCAACGGCACCAAGCGCTGGATTACTAATGGCTCCATTGCCGATGTCGCAATAGTGTGGGCGAAAATCGAGGGTGGCATCACTGGCTTCATCGTCGAGAAGGGAGCGCCCGGCTTCGGCACCCGCGACATCCACGGAAAGTTCTCGATGCGCGCGTCGATCACGTCGGAACTTATGTTCGATGACGTCAGGCTGGAAGCATCGAGCCATCTGCCGGCCGCGCGCGGCCTCAAAGCGCCGCTCGCCTGCCT
Organism: Binataceae bacterium (SeqCode); assembly: GCA_035502655.1. Lineage (GTDB taxonomy): Bacteria > Desulfobacterota > Binatia > Binatales > Binataceae > DATJUF01. The sequence continues at coordinate 402 of DATJUF010000029.1, read as the reverse complement.
CACCCAGGCGCGCTACGGGATCGCGTGGGGAGCAATCGGCGCCGCTCGCACCTGTTACTTATGCGCGCTCGATTACGTGAAGTCGCGCAAACAGTTTTCGCGTCCATTAGCAGGCTATCAACTCGTCCAGCAGAAACTCGTCGATATGCTGACCGAAATCACCAAGGCTCAGATGATCTGTCTGCGGCTCGGCCAACTCAAAGATGAAGGCAAATACCGCCCCGAGCACGTCTCATTCGCCAAGCGCAACAACGTACAGGCCGCCCTCGATATCGCGCGCACTGCTCGCGATATGCTCGGCGCCAACGGCATCGTCAATGAGTATCCGGTGATCCGGCATATGCTTAATCTCGAAACGGTTAATACCTACGAGGGAACTTACGACGTGCATACGCTGATTCT
>DATJUF010000028.1:0-3266 GCA_035502655.1 Binataceae bacterium (SeqCode) | reverse complement strand
CTTGACCGGCATTGGCTCTTGACCCATCACGCGCATCGCGGTGTGGCCGGTGCCGATACCGAGGAAGACACGTCCTGGCGCGATACGGTTGATGGTAGCAATCGAATGCGCGGTTACGGGGGCGATGCGCGTGCCGGGAATCGCGACCCCGGTGCCGATCTTGATGCGTTTGGTGGCCTGCGCCGCGAGTGCCATTACGGCGTAACAGTCAGACCAGATCATCTGCGAATCGGGAACCCAGGCGCGGTCGTAGCCTAATTCCTCGGCGTAGCGGACGAGGTCCCATTTATCGATGTGGGTATCGAAGCAGATGCCGAATTCCATTGGGGGGGTCTCCTAAGACGCTCGGTTATAAAGATCGCGCCGGCGTGACCAACGTTCCACAGTGGAGTTCGATTATCAATCAGAAAGGAGCGATGAATCCGGATACCGTCTCGAATCAGAAGGGGCTAGTTGCTTGTTCGTTCGTTCACAAGGCACCATCCGCTACGGTTGAGGCTCAAAGATTAGTGCTGATTTCCCTGAGTTGGTCGGTCAAGAGATCGGCGAGATAGCTTTCCATCTCCCCAAGGTCAAAATGGCCATTAGCCCATGCCTGATCAGCAGCCTGTAGTGCCGCGTAATATTTGTTCCGACTTTCACGGATCCGCTCTGGAACAATTTTTCGCCCGGGCAACAATCGCTCTTCTTTGGTACATAACAGGTAATAACAAGTTGCTCTGGCGGTCCGACCATTTCCCTCAATGAATGGATGAATCCAATTGAGCCGCCAAAGACCATAGGCAGCAAGCTGTGTCGAAGTCGCATGAAACCAATTCTCATGAATGAAGGAAATAAACTGATCCATGAGATCTGGAACGTCTTTGAAATGAGGCGGAATGTGATTTCCGACATAAATAGGCTGCTCGCGAAATCGCCCGCCAAATTGGGAAATTCCGGCAACCGCTACATGATTCAGAGCCCATAACGCGTATTTGTCTAGCGCCATGGGTCCCTGCTTCAGACCAATCTCTATGAAAGTCGTAAGAAGATCGTATTGCCTTGCTAGATTCTTCTCTTGAAGCCTCGCAAAGAGATCTGGATCACTTTTTTCCAGAACAAGCATCGAAGACGGTCCAAGCCGAGCCTCTCTCTGGACCGCGTTTAGTCCTCGTTCTCCATGCGAAATCGCAGCGAAGCGGAGCGAGCAGATTCTTTGGTGATGGTAGAATCGGCTGGAGCATTCCCGTATATGAAACTGATCCTTTGTTCCGCCAACTCATCGTCTTTCACTTTTATTTGACGCGTCTCTTCACGAAGACGATCAAGCTCAGGATGAGATGGCGTTGGACCAAGAAATGGTTTTCTTGCGGCCATGTTAATCAACCTCCTCTCGTAATCTTTACACCGCTGTCCGTTCAATGGATTCAAAAGAATCCATGTCGGGAAGCTAACACCTTACGCAAAGTCTTCATAACCTACAGCGACACCGCGCTTATCACGCCTACCTAGCTTAATGTAAGGCAACTTCAGCTACTCTATACCAAATCAGGGTAAAACAAAAATCGCGGCGCGGTTACAAGGCACGGTTGTGTGCTAGCATAACGGGTGGTTAAGTGGGGAGGGCGAAAGAACGGGATTCTTCGCGCGGCGAGCCACGCGCGAAAATGACAGAGGGTTCGTAAAGGTAAAGAAAAAGATGCGCTCGCCGCTGATAGCCGGGTCCTGCGCAAGGGCAGGCCGCGAACCCCGCCAGGTCCGGAAGGAAGCAACGGTACCGGCTGTGGCTCCTGTGCCGCAGGGGTGCCTGGCTATCATCGACGGGCGCCTTTATAGAATGCCTCGGCGGCGGGTATAGAGGACGCTTCTGCGGCAAGCGGATTGCGCACGAGCTGAGCGCAGGCGGCGGGTCGTCGGGATTCTTCGCGCTCTCCGGTGAGGGCAAGTTCTCGCCGTGCGCGAGAATCAGAGAAGAGTTCGGCGCGGTTGATGGCGGACAGGTTGGTAGCGGATACAGATTTGACGGCAATGGCAGCGGCTCCCTCATCACATTTGGTATTGGCGCGGAAATGGCGGCCGGAGCGCTTCAGCGAACTGGTCGGACAGGAGCACGTCACGCGGACGCTGGCCAAGGCGCTGAGCGGCGGCCGGATCGCGCATGCGTTTCTTTTCACCGGAATTCGCGGAGTGGGCAAGACGACTGCCGCGCGAATTCTCGCGCGCTGCCTCAATTGCCATAAAGGGCCTGCCGCGGAACCATGCGGAGAATGTCCGGCCTGTGTCGAGATACGAGCGGGGTCGTCGCTCGACGTGGTCGAGATTGACGGCGCAACCTATCGCAAGATCGACGATGCGCGGGCGATTATCGAGAACCTGAGCTATCGGCCAGCGCGTGACCGCTTCAAGATTTACATTATTGACGAAGCTCATCAGCTAACCGATCAGGCCTTCAACGCGCTGCTCAAGACGCTGGAAGAGCCGCCCGCACACGTCAAGTTTATCCTGGCGACGACCGAGCCGCAGAAGATGCCCGAGACGATCCTGTCGCGGCTGCAGCGCTATGATTTTCGGCGGATACCGTTCGCGACGATTTTCGAGCGGCTGAAACAACTCGCCTCGTTGGAGCAGGCCGAGGCCGATGATGCTGCGCTGCGTTTGATTGCGCGCGAGGCCGGGGGGAGTATGCGCGATGCCGAACGCATGCTTGAGACGGCGATCGCGTCGCTGGATGGCAAGGTGGCTGAGGGCGAGGTCGCCGGGATTCTGGGAGTCGCGAGCCGGGCTCGGGTAATCGCACTGGCGGAGGCGATTATCGGTAAGGACGCGGCGGCGGCGCTGCGCGCCGTCCGCGAATTGCATGAGCGCGGGGCCAACCTGGAGGCGCTTGGACGCGACTTGCTGGAGACGCTGCGCAACCTTGCGCTTGCCAAGCTGCCCGACAGCAATGGCGCACAGAGTCCACTGGCGGATTTGCCCGATCAGGAGGCGGCTGAGCTGCGGCGGCTGGCGCTGGCGGCGAGCGGCCGCGACCTGATGCGATTGTTTAAGTTGATGGCCGATGCACAGGAGCAGATTATCCGCTCGCCGTATCCGGACCTGCTGCTGGAGATGGCGGTAATCCGGATGGCTTCGCTGGCGCCAGTGATCGATGCCGATGAGCTGCTGAAGGCGATCGGAAACGCACGAACTGCGGCAATTGCGCCGAATGGCGGAGGGCCTTCGACGCCGCAAATGCCTCCGCCAGTTCCGCCGAAGCCGGGAACGGCGTCCGGGCCGCCGCCGGGTAC
>DATJUF010000027.1:0-4699 GCA_035502655.1 Binataceae bacterium (SeqCode) | reverse complement strand
AAAACTGCCGGCAAATATCGCAAGCCTCAAGGGTATCAAGTGGGGCAGACGCCGGTATGCCGATGATATCGTGCTGGATCGGCCCGTCTTGATCGCTTACCGGCACTCGGACGACTGGTGGCAGGCGCTCTACAAAACCATTGAACGCCCCGCACTCGGCAAATTTGGCGACCGCGGCTTCCTCTTCGCCAACAACGGCAGGATTTTCGAGCAGTCCATCCAGGCGATCATGAAATGGTGCTGGCGAGCCCATTGGGAATGGCTGGAAGAGGATCAAACCAAATGACCGATCCGGTCTTGCAACCCTTTCAGATATAAGTCCGTCTAATGGCTTGGTCCACTAACGGGCCTACGCTTGCCGCCATTGTTGCCAGAAATCGTAAGTCTGCGCACTGCCAACTCAAGCGTCCCGCACTGCCAACTCAAGCGTCCGCTGACATCTATCCAGTATATGCGTCAAGGGGATACTTACCCTTGGTCTTGACAACTGAATGTTCATTCAAGAAGAATTGTCCAAGCGGTCGATTAGCTGAGCAGTGCGCTGAAAGCGGACGCGGCGGTTGGCAAAAATGACTCCCAATTGTGCAGAATTGCCTTTCGGTCCAACGAATCGAAGCACCTAGAGAGCGGGGCGGAATCGTTCAGCATGGCGCAGGAACTACGAGAGCAGGCTCAAGACGACGAACTGGTGGCGATCCGCAGGCGGCAGATTTTTCTAGCTGTCACGCGGGTACTGGCGCGCAAGTCGTTCCATCAGGCGAGCGTCAAGGAGATTGCCGCTGAAGCGGGAATCGCGGCGGGATCGATCTATGTGTATCTCCAGTCCAAGGACGAAATTCTATTACTGGTTGCCGAGTCGATGGTCGGCGAATTAGTTGAACAGTTGCCGCGCATTCGCCGCGAAGCAGAGGACGATCCGCGCCTTGAATTACTCGGCGTGATGCGCGCCGCGCTCGATATAATAGATCGTTACCGCGAAGCGTTCGCGGTGCTGAATCACGAGGTCCGCTACCTCGAACGAAATCCGCGATATCGGCCGTCGCTCGAGGCTGCGTTACATCCTTACAAAGAGGCGCTCGCGCGGCCGCTGGAACGCGGCCGCGAGTTGGGTTTGATCGATTTCGTCAGTATTCCCAGCGCCGCCGAGATATTGCACATGCTGTTATCGGGATGGGCGATGGGTGGTGATGATTTCCTCGCGCATACCGACAAGCACGCTTATTGGCGTGAGATTGAGGGAATAGTCGAAGGCCGCCTGTTCAGGCGCCCAGCCGATACCGGAAGCGGTTAATTCTGAGCGCGTTGGGGGCGCAGCGAGGCAAGGGTAACTCTATGGCATTCCACGACCGGCGAACCCTCGACGGCTACTACAGCGTTCGGCAGAGCGCAATTTACATCATGAACTACCGCTACGCTGAGGAACGCACGATGCGGATGATGGCGGGCTGGATTGCTCTGACGCCCGAGCTGCCGGTCAAACTCGAGATGGCGCGGCAGGTCTACGAGGACGCCCTGCATGCGGACGCACTCGGCAAGCGGCTGGCTGAATTGCGCAGCCAGGGACAGGTATCGCGTCCGCCCAACGACGCTTTCGTCACATTTATGAACGCAATTGAGGACAAGGAGGAGTGGGGTGATACGATCGAACGCCTGACCGGTATCTACCGCGTGATCAAGCCCCATCTGGTGGCACATTACAGCGCCCATATCGCGGCTGCGAACCCAGTCTATGAGCCGCCGACGCTCCGCATCCTCGCGCATATGGATGAAGAAGAGAAGCGGCATATCGAGCGCGGTTCGGTGCTGCTGCAAGATCTGCTGAAGTCACCAGAGGCACATCGGCGGGCCGCCGACTGGCAGGGTCATCTCGAAGAATTGCTGGCGGCAGCAGGCGGCGTCACGGGATTTCCTGACGACGAGCAGGAGACGGCGAAGCCCGGCCGCAGCTAATGAGCGAGATTCAGCGGCGGGTACATTTTCCCGACAGCTTGTATCAGGCGGTTACAGCCTATGCTGAGTCGATCATGAAGGGCGATATGGACGCCGGATCGAAGCTGGTAGCGGCTGGCGCGATGGTGTCTCATCGCGAGACTTTCGCCAGTGCCGCCGAGAAGCAGCCGTGGAACGATTACGATCTGATCGCACGCGCGCGGCTGGGCCGCCAGTATATAGTGAAGGTTCGCTTCCACGGTTCCAGCGGCGCTCTGACGCTGCAATGCCGATGGCGTGAATCGGCTGGGAGCGGGTGGCAAATTGCCGAAATCGCGGATATCGGACTGCGTTCCCCGTGGCTCAAGCCGGAGCCTGGCGAGGAATCGATGAGGAAAGCCAATGGCTGAACTGGGGATTCGCGGCAATGTGATGGGTCCGCAGCCGATCGCTCAGCGGCAACCGTTGCCGCCGGATATGATGGAAACGGCGGAGCGAGTGATCCGGATGTTCGAACGCGGCGATGCCGAAGCGCTGGCCGCGATCAGCCTGCCGGCTGTGGCGGGCGATGTTGGCGCAATTGCCACAGGCCTCACGTCCGGGCTTTACACCCGCCATGAGATAATCGCGGCCGCGCGCGTGATCCATCACTATTACCTTAAGGTCCGAATCCTCGGCGACGGCGTCGAACCGTTCTCGATCCAGTTCCGGCTGGGCCGCAAAGATGGCCAATGGCTGATCTGGGAAATTATCAATCTTACAGGCCGGCGCGCCGCGTGGACGCGCTAGCGCAGTACCTGAAAAAGGAAGAAAGCAATGCAGAGAATGATTCCGGTTGATAAGCTCGCGCGTCCCGACAACATCATTCTCGAACCACTTGAAGCGATTTTTAAGGCGCGGGTCGATCAGGGCTTTTCCGCCACCAATACGATGCCGCATGAAGAGGATTTCCTGCGGGCGCGTCTCCACGGGATCGCCACCGGGGAATTGCAGGCGATGGAAGCGGCGGGTCGCACATTGTTCGATTTTCCCGATGCGCCATGGGAGTTCCAGCTCGATATGGCGCGGCAGGTGTGGGACGAATCGCGGCACGCCGAGATCTTCATGAAGCTGCTGGAATACGCCGGTTCGTACCTCGGGGAATTTCCTGAAGGCGAAGTGTTATGGTCATGCACTCAGATTGACGATCCGGCGTGCCGCGTGGCAGGAATCAATCGCGGCCTCGAGGGACTCGCCTGTGACGTTTTTGATCAGATAATCAGGCTGGCCCAGCGGATGGGCGATCCAGTAATAGAGCGCGCAGTGGATTACGTCCTGGCGGATGAGATCACCCACGTGCGGATGGGCTCGAAATGGATGCGCAAGCTGACCGAGGGCGATCCTGAACGGCTGCAACGTGCGCTCGATTTTCAGGCGAATATCGACACGCTGTTCAACTTCAATGGTGCTCGCACCAGTCAGGAGGCATCGCCGCAGGTAGCGCTTGACGCGAACGGCAAGGAGTTCGACTTCGACGCGACCCTGACGATAGCGCGCGACGCGCGCCTGATGGCAGGGTTCACTGAAGACGAGATCGAGCGGCTGTACCGGGCCGCGTCGCGCAGCAATGCCTACTAGGAAAGCGCGAACTAATCGCTGCGGAGTTAATGCTATGCAGAGAATGATACCGGTCGAGCGTTTGGCGCGTGAGGATCGCTTCGTGCTGATGCGCGGGCGCAAGGCTCGTGAGATCCGCGAAGAGCAAAATCTTGATGATCGCGTAATGCCCTTCGATGAAGAGGCTTTGCGAGCGCGGATGCATGGGATTTTCTGCGGCGAAGTGCAGGCGATGGAAGCAGCGGGCCGCACGCTTTACGATTTTCCCGACACGCCATGGGAATTTCAACTGGATATGGCGCGGCAGGTGTGGGACGAATCGCGCCACACCGAAATTTTCCAGCGGCTACTCGAATACATGGGGGCCGAGCCGGGTGATTACGTCGAGACCGAGGTGCTCTGGCGGTGCACCCAGGCGGACGATCCGGCGGTACGGGTTGCGGGCATCAATCGGGGACTCGAAGGCCTTGCGTGCGACGTTTTCGAACAGCTTATCCGAATCGCGCAAAAAAATGGTGATGAAGTGATCGAACGCGCGGTCGATTATGTTTTGGCCGATGAGATCACTCATGTGCGGATGGGATCGAAGTGGGTACGGAAGCTGACCGAGGGTGAACCGGAGCGGCTCGAGCGTGCGCAGGAATTCCAGCAGAATATTGACGAAGTCTTCAGTTTTCGCGGCACCCGGCGGGCGATCGAGGACGTGCGCGGCAACGAAAACATCATCACAATTGCACGCGAATCACGCCTGCTGGCAGGCTTCACCGAGGAAGAGATCGAACGGCTGGCGGCGGCGGCGCGCAAAAGCGCCGCGTATTAATCGGCGCGTGGCGGTGAAAGCAGATCCGCGGCCAGAATTCCTTTTGCGAGGTTTATGGTTCGTACCGAACGCTCGCTGATGCGCTGTGCTGATGCTGATTCTTCTAATCCGCTAATCCAGTAATCCGCCATTTACAAACAAATCTTATAGGGCCCCGGGTTTTCCCTAGCAACCGAGGTAGCGCGGTGGTAACATCGAGACTACAAAATCCCTGACAAGCCGCTTGTAATTCCATGGTTTTTGATGAAATTCTGCCCAATCTTTCTGATCAACCAAGCCTTGGAGCATCTGGCGTGACCAAAGATAACGGCACGGTTACCAAAAGCCGCGCACTCAGCGCCTGGGTTGCGGAAA
>DATJUF010000026.1:0-5403 GCA_035502655.1 Binataceae bacterium (SeqCode) | reverse complement strand
GGCGTGCGGACGCGAGGCTGCGAGCCGGCCGCCTTCAGACTCGATAGCCCGAGCTCCGCGAGGGCGTGCGGACGCGAGGCTGCGAGCCGGCCGCCTTCAGACTCGATAGCCCGAGCCCCGCGAGGGCGTGCGGGACACTAGAGCAGCCGAAGGCGCAGCGAGCAAACGAGTCCGCGAGGTGCGTTCAAATATGACGCTGCGAGCTGGCCGCCTTCAGACTTCGGCGCCGTAAGAGTTAAAGTTGAACCTGTGCCCGCGAATTTGCAAAGGCTCCACAGAATCGGCGGACTGATAGAGGTACGGATCACGCAATCCCGCCACTGGCCGCCAATCGAGCTCAATCATCATGATTGCAAAACGCCGTGTCGCAGTGCGAATCTAGCCAAAACTCGGAATCCGGAGTCACGCTTAATACGATGCGCAACACCGGTATCGCGATCGGAATCTCGTACCTGGCAAGGACGCTGGCCGCTCAGAGGGTTTTAGAGTTAGACAGGCAGGGAAAAATCTTCCAATGAGCCAAAATCAAATAACGAACTCCAAGGGAAAGCAGGTCGCAACGGTGATTGGCGCCACTTCCAAATGGCAATCGGACGGGCGCAACACTTTGCTGGCACACGGCAAAACGCTGGACGACAGCGGCATGCCGGTCAGCGCGCGCTGGGGCGTTGGAGGCGCTATCGCGCAGAAATTCGCCCAGGAGGGTTTCTTCGTCGTGCTGACAACCCGCAAAGAGGCCAATGCTTCAGCACTGGCCAAAGCCATCCGGGAGCAGGGCGGTGAATGCATGATCGTCGAACTGGATCTCGTGTCGCAGGACTCGATCGCGAAGGCGTTCGCCTCGATCCGCCGCGAAGCTGGAGACCCGGACGTTCTGATCTATAACGCGGGATACCTGGAAGGGCGCGAGCTTCCTCCTGAGAAGGAATTGCTCGAACACATTCCAGTAGAGATATTCGATACCGCGCAACATATTTCCAGCCGCGGGCCTTTTCTCGTCGCCAAGGAAGTGTTGCCGGCGATGCGGATGAAAGGCCGAGGGTCGTTCTTCTTCAGCAATAATTCCAGCTCGCTGCGCGGACGCAAGCGAATGACCGGACAGTCGCTTTACTACCCGAGGGTTATGATGCGCACGCTGGCGCAGGTACTCACCGAGGAATACTCCGAATATGGAGTGCACGTGGCGAATGTAGTGATCGACGGTTTGATCGATTCACCCGGGACCCGGGCGCTGCCGATTGCTCAGAAGCGTCCCGAAATCGTTATGAATCCGGTGAAGATCGCCGACGCGTTCTATTACCTCCATACTCAGGACCGTTCGTGTTGGACACACGAGCTCCAGCTCACGCCATTTCCGGCCAAACCGAGCTATTGATGGAGGGAGTAGCAGGGCTTCACTTTCATATGGCCATTACGGTGCGCCAATTCCGCAGTTGAGCCCGTCAGGTGGTTGGCACTGGCTATCCACGCGATCTCGATCAGAAGCGCTAATCTCTCAGCGATGCCCTCGCCCGCTTGGCGCAGGTCATATAATTGTGGAAGCTGCCAGGGGATACACGATTGAAGATCGCTTCTTTTAATGTGAACGGTATTGGCGCCCGCTTGCCGAACCTTCTGCGCTGGCTCGCCGAAACCAGGCCCGATGTCGCATGCCTTCAGGAATTGAAGATCCCGCATGAAAGGTTTCCCGAGGCCGCGATTCGCGAAGCCGGCTATGGCGTTATCTGGCACGGCCAGAAGAGCTTCAATGGTGTCGCGATCCTCGCCTGCGGCGCCGATCCGGTCGAGGTTCGCCGCGTCTTGCCGGGTGATCCTGAGGATCTTCATAGCCGCTATATCGAAGGCGAGGCCGGCGGCGTGCTCGTCGGATGTCTTTATCTTCCCAATGGCAATCCCGCGCCCGGGCCCAAGTTCGATTACAAGCTTCGATGGCTTGAGCGGCTCGAAAAACATGCTGAGACATTGCTCGCTCTGAATTCGCCGGTCGTTCTCGCCGGCGATTACAACGTGATACCCACCGAGCTCGACGTATTTGCGCCGGAGCGCTGGGCCGATGATGCTCTGTTCCGGCCCGAGTCACGCGACGCGTTCGCCCGGCTGCTCGCGCATGGCTGGACCGACGCGATTCGCAGGATGCGTCCTGAGGAACGCATCTACACCTTCTGGGATTACTTTAGAAATCACTTCGAGCGCGATCGCGGGCTGCGCATCGATCATTTGCTGCTTAGTCCCTCGCTCGCGCCGCGCCTGGCCGGCGCTGGCGTCGATCGCGGCGTTCGCGGATGGGAGAAGGCGAGTGATCATGCCCCGGTCTGGGTCCAGATCGACGGCTGATGCATCGCCGATTAGCGTTCGGCACTGTAGTAAGGATTGGCCGGCCTCAGGCACTAGAGAGGCTCTGAACGAGTCGTTGTGTGACGGCGCGAGATGAAACGCTGTGCTATCGTTAAGAGCCAGGCATCCGATTGCAACGGCTTATGATAGCGAGTCGGCAGGTTCATAATGAATCCTTTGGCGGCCTTCCATCCGATAGTGCGTGAATGGTTCACGCGCCGGTTCCCGACCCTGACTCCGGCACAGGAACTCGGATGGCCGGTGATCGTGCAAGCCGCCGAACCACCGGGGCATGACGTGCTGCTGTGCGCGCCGACTGGCAGCGGCAAAACGCTCGCAGCCTTTTTGTGGACAATCAATCGCCTGGTCGTAGAAGCTCAAGCTGGAGCCTTGCGCGATGACGTTTCAGTTCTTTACGTCTCACCGCTCAAGGCGCTCGCCAATGACGTTCGTCTCAATCTTGAAGAGCCGCTGGCGGGCGTGCGCGAGGCGGCGCGGGTGGCTGGCCTCGAACTGGCGCCCGTACGCGCTGGCCTGCGCACTGGTGATACTCCCGTCGCGGAGCGCGGCGCGATGCTGCGCCAGCCACCGCACATTCTCGTTACGACGCCCGAATCGCTTTTCATTCTGCTAACCTCGGCGCGCTTCCGCACGAAGCTCGCGGCGGTCCGCTTTGTAATCGTTGACGAATTGCATGCAGTGGCAGGCAACAAACGCGGCGCTCATCTGGCGCTTACACTAGAACGGCTCGAACGGTTGGTGCGCCGCAACGGGATGCCGCGGCCTGTGAGAATCGGACTATCCGCGACACTGAATCCGATCACCACGCTGGCCGAGTTTCTTGCAGGCAGCGAACTTCGTGGCGACGGCGCGCGTGTCCCTCGGCCGGTGCAAATTGTCCGCGCCGACATCATGCGGCGCGAACTCGATATCAAAGTGCTTGCGCCGGGTCCGGAACTCGGAACGCTCGCGACCCATCCGCATTGGGACGCGATGTACGACGCGGTTGCGCAACTGATTCGTGAGCATCAGACGACCCTGGTTTTTACCTTGAGCCGGCGATGGGCTGAGCGGATTGCGCTCGCGTTGCAAAAGCGGCTCGGCGACGATGCTGTCGCAGCTCATCATGGAAGCCTGGCGCGGGCAGAACGGCTCGATGCCGAGCAGCGTCTCAAGCGCGGCGAACTGAAGGCGATTGTCGCTACCGCCTCGCTCGAACTCGGTATCGACGTGGGCGCAGTCGATCTCGTATGCCAGATTGATTCACCTAAAGCGATCGCGGCGGCGATTCAGCGGATCGGGCGATCGGGCCATCGGCCGGGTGCAATGCCCAAGGGACGCTTCTTCGCCCTCAACCTCGACGATCTGATCGAGTGCGCGGCGGCTGTGCGCGCGATTCGCGCAGGCCGAATGGACGAGGTCGATGTGCCTCGGATGGGCATGGACGTGCTGTCGCAACAGATTGTCGCAATTACCGCCGAAGAGGAGGAAATTGCGGACAACGATCTGCTCGAAATGCTGCGGGGCGCTTACAATTTCTCCGCGCTCGAGAGAGATCAGTTTATGCGGCTGCTCGATCAGATGGCGGCGCCGTCACCAGAGCGGATCGCAGGCGCAGCGCCCAAGATTTTTCACGATCGCACATCGAGACAGGTGCGCGCGCGGCGTGGCGCGAGGCTCGCGGTGCTGACCTCGGGCGGAACCATCCCGGAAAGTGGCAACTACGACGTCGTGATCGAATCGCAGAGCCGCAAAATTGGCGACGTGGAAGAAGATTTCGCGCAGGAAGCCTCCCGTCATGACGTATTTGCACTCGGCTCGATGCCCTGGCGGATTCTGCGCATCTCGAAGAACCGGTTGATGGTTGAAGCGGCGCCGGGGATGGCGCCAACGCTGCCGTGGTGGCAGACCGAAGCGGCTGGCCGCTCACGGGCGCTGTCGACAGAGGTCTGTGCGCTGCGCCGCGAGATTGCGGCGCGGCTCGCTCGGGGTGAAACGGGTGAAGCGGCGGCGATTCAATGGCTAGGCGATGAATGCGGACTCGATCGCGAAGCTGCGGCACAGGCTGTCGCGTACATCCGCCGCGGAATCGCAGCTCTAGGTGCACTGCCGGACGAAAAGACGGTCGTGTTCGAGCGCTTCTTCGACGGCCTCGGCGGCACGCAGATCGTTATCCATGCGCCGTTCGGGATGCGCTTCAATCGCGGCCTCGGTCTCGCGCTGCGCAAGCGGCTGTGCCAGTCCTTCGATTTCGAGATTCAAGCCTCGGCGATTGACGATGCGGTGCTGCTGGCGCTCAACTCGCGCCATAGCTTTCCGCTCGACCACGTACCCGCGATGCTCAACTCGCGGACCGTGCGCGATTGCCTGGTGCAGGCGCTGCTCGACGCGCCGATGTTTGAGGTGCGATTGCGCCACGTCGCCACGCGTGCGCTTTACATCATGCGCTCGATGCAGGGCCGCAAGGTGCCGGCCTGGATTCAGCGGCTGCGCACGCAGGAATTAATTACATCACTGTTTCCGCAGCGCAACGCCTGCTTCGAGAATCGGCCGGTGGCGATTGAGGTGCCGGATCATTTCGTGGTTGCCGAGACGGTCAATGAATGTCTCAGCGAGACCACCGACGTGCGGCAGCTTGAAGCGGTGATGCGGGGTCTCGAAGATCAAACAATCAAGGCCGTCTACGCCGATAACGTCGCACCGTCGGTGTTCGCGCAGCGTATCCTGTTGGCGTGGGATTATTCATTTCTCGACGACGGTGAACGTGCGAACCGGCGCAGCCGCACCGTCACGACCAATCGCTCAATTGCCGAAGATGCCTTTCGCAATGAGGATCTCTCGTCGATGCTCGCGGCGGAAGCGGTCAGCAAAGTGGTTGCGCAACTCAACGGTCACGGCTCGGCCCAGCCTCGCACCCCCGATGAATGGTACGAGCTGGTGCACCGGCATGGCGCGATGAGTTACGAAAATCTGTCGGGCAATCATTCCAGTGACGCGGATGAGAACGTTTCCGAGCGGCGCAGGATCATTGCAGAGCTGATTCGCGCGGGGCGGCTCTCCCGCGTGCGC